>JAJYWG010000030.1 GCA_021791615.1 Actinomycetes bacterium | reverse complement strand
AGTGCCAAGCCACCCCGCCGGCCGCACCCCCGCCGGCCGCACCCCCGCCGGCCGCACCCCCGCCGGCCGCACCCCCGCCGGCCGACCCGGGGACTGCCAGACGGACCATGCCAGCGCCGGCACGCGCCGCCGCGGTCGCGGCCAACGCCGCCGCACCCTCCATCCCCGGCGACCCGGCCACCACCGCCACCGCTGAGCTCCATTTGTGCGCCTGGGGATCACGCTGGGGGAGCAGCGCCGCGACATCGGCGTCTTGGATCAACCTGATCCCGGTCCGTCCGACGTCGACGCCGATGTCCACTACGTCGACACTCCCGGCGAGCCTGAGGCCGTCGCCTTGGAGGAGCCCAGGTTTCAGCGCCGCCATGGTGACCGTCCGATCAGCGGCCATCGGGTGGCCCGATACCACCCCGGTGTCCCCGTCAACTCCCGAAGGGATGTCCACCGCGAGCACGCGTGCTCCCGGCGGCACCACCGGGGCCTGGAACACGCCGCGAAAGCCGGTGCCGTAGGCAGCGTCGATCACGAGATCGGCGCGCGGGAGGTCTCGGGGTGCTCCTGTGGCTCCGACGACCACGACCCGGGCCCCCCGCCGCTCGAGCAAGCGGGCGGCCACTCGCCCGTCGGCACCGTTGCTGCCCTTGCCGGCCAGGACCACGACCCGCCGCCCGTACGCCGGTCCCAGCAGCGTGAGAGCGGCATGGAGCACACCGGTACCGGCCCGGTCCACCAGCGTCGCGTGATCGACATCGGCCAGAGCGGCCGCATCAGCAGCTCGCATCTCAGTGATGGTGGCGACCGGAAGCATCAGCTCCGACCCTCGGCGATGACGACGGCGACGGCCAACTGCGCGGTATGGGTGAGCGACACATGCCAGTGCTCGACACCTCGGCGGCGTGCCAGCTCTGCCGCCGCGTCCGAGAGCCGGAGGCTCGGCGCGCCGCTCGTTGCGCCGGCCCCGCCTCTCCGCACCACTTCGACGTCACGCATCCCAAAGCTCCCGAGGCCACTCCCGAGAGCCTTCATCACCGCCTCCTTCGCAGCAAAACGCGCCGCCAGGCGCTCGGCCGGGTCACGGGCAGTCCCGGCGTCGCTTCGCTCCGCGTCGGTGAACAGCCGCTCGGCCAGGCCGGGGCGCCGCCCGAGGACCGTCCGGAACCGCGTGACGTCGACTGCGTCCACCCCCACGCCGATCACGCCCTGCACGGTCCCCACGCCGAGGTCCCCGGCCTCACACGGTCGGTCACCATCTGCGGCGACCGGGACATCGCCCGTCATTCGACGGTCACCGTCTTGGCCAGGTTCCGCGGGCGATCGACATCGTTGCCCAACCGACGCGCGAGGTGGTAGGCGAGGATCTGCAGCGGGACCACGTCCACCATCGGAGAGAGGAGGTGGTCGGTCGCCGGTACCCACAGCACGTGGTCGGCGACGCCGGCCGCCTGCTCGTCCCCGTCGTCGGCGACGAGGACCACCGTGGCGCCCCGGCTTACCACTTCGGCGATGTTGGCGAGCATCTTCTCGTACAGCGGGCTCTGGGTAGCAACGCCCACGACCACGGTCCCCGGTTCGACGAGAGCGATCGGACCGTGCTTGAGCTCGCCGGCCGGATATCCCTCCGCGCGCAGGTAGGAGAGCTCCTTCAACTTCAAGGCTCCCTCCATCGCCACCGGAAACCCCACACCGCGCCCGAGGTAGAAGAAGTCGCGGACACCCACCAGGGCATCAGCGACGTCTCGTATCTCCTTGTCCCTCGCGAGGACCTCGGCCACCCGGCTCGGGACCTCGTGCATCCCGCGCATGACCGCGTCGACCTGGGGCATGGTCAGCGTGCCGCGCCGCTGGGCAAGGGTGAGGGCCAAGATCTCCAAGACTGCAACCTGAGCCAGGTGACACTTCGTCGAAGCCACCCCAATCTCCGGACCCGCTCTCGTATAGAGGACCCCGTCTGCTTCCCGGGCCATCGACGAGCCGACGACGTTCGACACCGCCAGCACCCTCGAGCCCCATCGGCGTGCCTCGCGGAGCGCCTGGAGGGTATCGAGAGTCTCGCCTGACTGGCTGACGCCGACCGTCAGCGTTCGTTCGTCGAGCACTGGGTCGCGGTAGCGGAACTCGCTGGCGATGTCGACCTCGGTCGGCAGCCGGGCCCAATGCTCGATGGCGTACTTGGCAACCATCGCGGCGTGAAAGCTGCTTCCGCAGGCGACGATGCATACCCGCTCGACCGAGCGGAGATAGTCGTCGGTGATCCGAGCGTCATCCAGTTGCAGCGTGCGATCCCCGGCGCGGCGATCCAAGAGCGTATCGGCGAGCGCCTTGGGCTGCTCGTGCATCTCCTTGGACATGTAGTCGTCGAAGCCGCCTTTCTGCGCCGCATCCCTGTCCCAGTCCACTACCAGCGGAGCCGGCTCGACCGGTTCACCCTCGAGCGTGCTCACGAGCGCACCGGTGGGAGACAGCTCGGCGATCTGGTCATCGTCGAGGGCGAACAGCTTCCGCGTCGTCCCGAGAAGGGCCGGAACGTCCGATGCCAGTACTGATCCGCCATCCGTGAGACCGACCACAAGCGGCGTCGAGCGCCGGGCCGCGACGATCACTTCCGGCAGGTCGGCATGCACGACGGCGACGGCAAACGAGCCGCGGACCCTGCCGAGCGCGGCTCGGACGGCATCGGGAAGCGTACGACCGGGCCGCAGCTCATCCTCGATCAAGTGCGCCACGCACTCCGAATCGGTGCCCGAGACCATCGTGTGGCCCCGGGCCACGAGCTCATCGGTCAGCTCGGCATGGTTCTCGATGATCCCGTTGTGGACCAACGCCAGTCTCCCCGTGCAGTCCAGGTGCGGATGCGCGTTCTCGACCGTCGGCGCCCCGTGGGTGGCCCACCTCGTATGACCGATCCCGCAGTGCGCCTTGGGCGGTGCGCCCCTGACCAACACCGCCAGGTCCTCGACCGAATGGTTCCCTTCGGCCGCCCGCGCCCGCCAGATGCCCGCGGCTTCCACCAGCGCCAACCCGGCCGAGTCATAACCCCGGTACTCCAAGCGCCCGAGCCCCTCGACGAGGAAGGCCGGCACGGCATCGATCCCGGTCGCGCCGATGATCCCGCACATGGTGGGGAGGCTAGCAACCGTACTGCAGGCGATCAGCCGGAGACCGGACCGAGCTCCCCTTCCACGACCCGGCACAGGCGGCGAACGGCCTGCGCCGCCAAGTCCTCCGATGCCGCTTCCACCATGACCCGTACGACCGGTTCGGTCCCACTGGGCCTGAGGAGCACCCGGCCGAGCGGACCCAGCTCCTCTTCGATCGACGCGACGGTCTTCCACACGGCAGACGCGCCTGACAGCCGTCCTGGGTCCTGGACGGGAACGTTGGTCATCACCTGGGGCAGGCGGGTGACGAGCCCCGAGACCAGCGACGCCAGCGGCGACGCAGAACGCACGACCAGATCCGCCAGCAAGAGCCCCGTCAGCATCCCGTCCCCGGTGGTCGCGAGCCGGCGGAAGATGATGTGACCGGACTGCTCCCCGCCGAGCACGAGGCCCTCGGCGTCGAGCTCGGCCAGCACGTGCCGATCGCCGACCGGGGTCTCTCGGACACCGATGCCGCGCTGGTCCATTGCCTGCCGGAACCCGAGATTGGTCATCACCGTGACCACCACTGCCCCGCCGTCGAGGTTGCCCTGCGCGGCCAGATCGACCGCGAAGAGGGCCAGGAGCACGTCGCCGTCGGCGACGGTCCCGGTATGGTCGACGGCGACGAGGCGGTCAGCATCTCCGTCGAACGCCAATCCCAGATCAGCCCCCTCAGCCACGACCGCCGCCGACAGGGCACTGGGATCGGTGGAACCGCATCCGGCGTTGATGTTCACGCCATCGGGATCACACGAGATCGCCGTCACTCTGGCCCCGGACGACGCGAAGATCTCTGGGGCCAAAGCCGACGCCGCCCCATTGGCACAGTCGAGCACGACGTAAAGACCGTCGAGACGGCGCTCTCCTATCACGGATCGCAGGTGCCGGCCGTAGGCATCGCCGGCTGACGGATCGGAGGAGATCCATCCGACTCCGGTGCCGGTCCTCTGACTTCTTCCCCCGGCCGGTTCGCGCATCAGCTGCTCCATCTCGAGCTCGATCGACCCTTCGAGCTCGGCCGAGATCTTCATGCCCCCCGCATTGAAGAGCTTGATGCCGTTGTCCTCGTAAGGATTGTGTGACGCCGAGACCATGACGGCCGGGAGCCGCCTCGCCTCTGAGACGTATGCGACACCCGGCGTAGGGAGCACTCCGAGATCCACGACGTCGGCACCCTCTGAGGCAAGCCCGGCGCACACCGCAGATGCCAAGAGAGGCCCGGACCTCCGGGTGTCCCGTCCGATCACGAACTCGGGGGATCCGAGCACGCGTGCGGTAGCTCGGCCCAGGGCGAGGGCCAGCTCCGGCGTGAGGTCGGCGTTCGCCACTCCGCGAACCCCGTCGGTGCCGAACCGGGCGATCGCCACCCAGCTACCGCTTGGAGTACTGGGGAGCCTTGCGCGCCTTTTTCAGACCGTACTTCTTGCTCTCCTTCTCGCGGGCGTCTCTCGTGAGGAACCCGCCGCGCTTCAGCGCCGCACGTCGCTCCGGGTCGAGCTCGCACAGTGCTCGGGCGATTCCGAGGCGAAGGGCACCGGCCTGTCCGGACATCCCGCCTCCATCCATCGTGGCGTCGATGTCAAACGCATCCGCGGTGCCAGTCACCCGAAGCGGTTCGGTGACCAACATTCGATGCGTCATGGAGGGGAAGTAATCCTCGAATGGCCGCTTGTTGACGGTGATGGCACCTTGTCCGGGGCGGAACCGGACACGGGCCACGGCCCGCTTGCGCCTCCCGGTGGTCTGGCTGAGTGGTGCAGGCATGTCGTCCTCTCTGCGGGGGTCAGCCGGCCCGTCGGGCGGCGGGGAGGTCCAAGGGCTGGGGCCGCTGGGCGGCGTGGGGGTGGTCCGGCCCGGGGTACACCTTGAGCTTCGCCAGCTGCTGCCGGCCGAGCGTGTTCTTCGGGAGCATCCCTCGCACAGCGCGGCGCACGAGCTCGTCGGAGTGTGTCTTGAGCAGGCTTGCGTAGCTCTCCCGTTTGAGGCCGCCGGGGTACCCGCTATGCCGATAGGCAAACTTGGCGTCTCCCTTGCCGGCGGTGAGCACGACACTTGCGGCATTCACGACCACGACGTGGTCACCAGTGTCCATGTGCGGAGCGAAGTACGGGCGGTGCTTGCCCCGGAGGATCCGTGCCACCTCGGTCGCCAGCCGTCCCAGGACCATGCCGTCGGCGTCGATAAGGTGCCACTCGCGGGCGATCTCTTGGGGTTTGGGGGAGTACGTGGGCACAGTAGGGATCCTCTATGGGCTGACCGGCGCTCCGGTCTCATCCAGAAGCGGCGACGCGACCGTCACCAGCCGGGAACACAGGATAGAAGCTGGGTCCATCGAGATCAAGCTCGGGTCGGGCGGAGGGAGGTCGGGCGGAGGGATGTCACGGTGTCTGCGTACGCCACGTCGACGAGACACAGGCCGTGCGGAGGTGCCGGCTCGGCCGCCTGGGCCCGGCTCCCCGCCGCCAGGAGCTCCATCACCGTCGCGGCGTTGCCCCTTCCCCGGCCCGCTGCGACGAGCACACCCACGATCGACCGGACCATCTGGTGGCAGAAGGCGGTGGCTACGATGTCGAAGCGCAGCAGCCGGCCGTCGACCGGTGCACCCACCACCTCGCTCCAGTCTGCGGAGATCACCCTGCGGTTGACCGGTTCGGCGGGATCGGTCCCCGGGGCCCGGCGGCAGAAGGAGCGGAAGTCGTGCTCGCCGACCAGGGGGTCGGCAGCGGCCCGCATGGACTGCAGGTCGAGGGCGAACGGGACGTGCCACACGAGAGGGGCGAGCAGAGGGTCGGGCACCTCGGCCGCGTGCACCAGATAGCGGTAGTGCCGTCTCGACGCGGCGCGCCGGGCATCAAACCCAGCCGGTGCCGGCTGAGCCTCTCGAACCACCACCGAGGGAGCCAGCTGGCGGTTCACCGCCCGCTTCACGTCCTGAGCGGTCAGAGGATCGCCGTCGCGGCCCCTCGCCGCTGGCAGCGGATCGGGCAGGTCCACGTGGACGACCTGCCCGCGAGCGTGGACCCCGGCGTCGGTTCGGCCGGCACAGACGATCACCGGATCTTCTGCCATCCGGGCTACTCGGGCGAGCGCCGACGCGAGCACCCCGGCAACCGTCGGCACTCCCGGCTGGGCAGCAAAGCCCCGAAACGCCCCCCCGTCGTAGGCGACCAGCAGTCGCCAGCGCCGGAGCGACGGCTCCGCGCCTTGTGGCACTGAGCTCAGACGAGCTCGATTCGGGCCATGGGGGCGTTGTCCCCTGGGCGCGGCCCGAGCTTGAGGATCCTCGTGTACCCCCCGTGGCGATCGGCATAGTGAGGGCCGATCTCGGCGAACAGCTTGTGCGCCATGTCCTTGTCCCGGATGAGCGCCACGACCTGCCGATGCTGGTGCACACCACCCTTGCGCGCTGCAGTGATGCACTTCTCGGCGACCGGGCGCAGCGCCTTGGCCTTCGCCTCGGTAGTCACGAGGTACCCGGCCCCGATCAGGGAGGCCACCAGGTTGCCCATCATGGCCTTCTGGTGGGCGGCGTCGCCACCGAACCTCCTGCCTCGCTTCGGTTGTCCTTGCATTGCGGTCTCCGTCAGTCCCTCGTCCGGAGCGAGAGCCCTCGCTCGTCCAGTCGCTGGATGACCTCGTCCAAGGACTTCTGGCCGAAGTTGGTGATGCCCAAAAGGTCGTCCAGCGTCCTCTCTACAAGCTCACCGATGGTGTTGATCTGCGCCCGCTTGAGGCAATTGCGCGGCCTCTCGGAAAGGTCCAGCTCCTCGATCCGCAGATCCAGGTCGGGCGAGCCGCTGGAGCTGCTTCCGGTGTCGCCCAGCGCCAGTCCCCGAGGCTCTTCCTCCAGGTCGGCGACCAGTCCGACCAGCGTGCGCAAGGTGTCCCCTGCGGAGGCCAGCGCCTCGCGCGGGGAGATCGACCCATCGGTCTCGATGTCGAGGACCAGACGGTCGAAGTCCGTGGACTGCTCGACCCGAACCGGCTCGATGTCGAACGCCACCCGGCGCACCGGTGAAAAGATGGAGTCCACCGGGATGACGCCGATCGTGGATGACTTCTTGTTCTTGTCGGCAGACGCGTAACCTCGCCCCCGCTCGACGGTGATGTCCACGGCCAACCGGCCTTTCGCGTTCACCGATGCGATGTGCAGGTCGGGATTGAGCACTTCGACGTCCGCGGTCAGTTGAATGTCGGCACCAGTCACCTCAGCTGGACCGTGCTTGTCCAGACGGATGACAACCGGTTCATCCGACTCCATCCGGACGAGGAGGTCCTTCAGGTTCAAGATGATGTCGGTCGCGTCTTCCTTCACTCCGGGAAGGGTCGTGAACTCGTGGAGAGCATCGTCGAACCGGACCTGGGTCACGGCGGCGCCGGGGATGGACGACAGCAGCGTACGGCGCAGGGAGTTGCCGAGCGTGTGCCCGAACCCTGGGTCGAGCGGACCTACCGCAAATCGCTGGCGGTGGTCCCGCTCCTCGTCGACAGCCTCGACAGTCGGTCGCTGGATGATGAGCATTGGTGTGGGCTCCTCGGTGGATGGGATAGGGAGATCGTGGTGGTCGTGGTCGTGCCGAGTGGTCCGGGAGCGCCCGGCCCACCCAGCGGGCTATTTCGAGTAGAGCTCGACGATGAGCTGCTCGCGTACAGGCTCGTCGATGTGCTCGCGGAGCGGGGGGTTGAGCACCTGGACCTCGAAGCCGCCGTCTGCGGTCTCGAGCCACGGTGGCGTCTGGCGGTCCAAGGTGTCCCGGTTGCGCCGGACGACGAACATTTCGCGCGCCGGCCCCTTGAGAGAGATCGCCTCGCCTTGGCGGACCCGGTAGCTCGGGATCGTCACCCGCCTCCCGTTCACCAAGACGTGCCCGTGCCGGACGAACTGTCGAGCCTGTCGGCGGCTCGCCCCCCACCCGGCCCGGAACACCACGTTGTCGAGACGCAGCTCGAGCATCCGCAGCAGGTTCTCGCCGGTGATCCCCGGCTGGCGGTTCGCCTCCTCGTAAAGGTTGCGAAATTGCTTCTCCAAGAGGCCGTAGATGCGGCGGGCCTTCTGCTTCTCCCGAAGCTGGCTCAGGTACTCGGAGCCCTGGCGCATGCGATCACGCCCGTGCTCGCCGGGCGGGTAGGCCCGGCTGTGGCGATCAGTGACCGCTTCGGAGACCGGGCACTTGAGCGAATAGCAACGCTCGCCCTTCAAGAACAGTTTCGTGCGCTCCCGCCGGCACAGCCGGCAGACGGGGCCGATGTAACGAGCCATGCCGACCTCCTCAGACCCGGCGCCGCTTCTTGGGGCGGCAGCCGTTGTGGGGAATCGGGGTGACATCTTTGATCCCGATCACTTCGATACCGGCAGCCGCCAGCGACCGGATGGCCGTCTCACGGCCCGATCCTGGGCCACGGACCAAGACGTCGACCTTGCGAACGCCGTGCTCCATCGCTCGCCGAGCGCACGCTTCGGCAGCCAACTGGGCGGCAAAAGGAGTCGACTTGCGAGAGCCCTTGAACCCGACGTTGCCCGAGGATGCCCAGGCGAGCACGTTCCCCTGGGGATCGGCGATCGCCACGATGGTGTTGTTGAACGAGCTCTTGATGTGAGCGACCCCGTAGCTCACGTTCTTGCGCTCTCGCCGCCGGGGACGCCTCGCCCCTTGCTGCTTGGTGGTCTTGGGCATCTACTTCCTGACCTTCTTCTTTCCAGCGACCGTCTTCTTCGGACCCTTGCGAGTACGCGCATTGGTGTGCGTACGTTGACCATGGACCGGGAGGCCCTTGCGGTGCCGGACCCCCTGATAGCAATTGATCTCCATCTTGCGCTTGATGTCCTGCGACACGTCACGCCTCAGGTCCCCTTCGACCCGCAGATGCGCATCGATGTCATTGCGCAGTCGGGTCACCTCTTCGTCGGTCAAGTCCCGAACCCGCGTGTTCGCGTTGACTTCAGCCCGGTCGCAAATCTCACGTGCGCGGGTGCTGCCAATGCCATAGATGTACGTGAGCGACACTTCGAGCCGCTTCTCACGGGGAATGTCGACCCCGGCGATTCGAGCCATGATCGTGCTCCCTCTCTATCCCTGGCGCTGCTTGTGGCGAGGATTGTCACAGATGACCATGACGCGACCGTGCCGGCGGATGACCTTGCACTTCTCGCATATCGGCTTGACGCTCGGTCGTACCTTCATCTGCTGGCTTCTTCCGTCTTCTCTCGCTGCTACTTGTATCGGTAAGTGATCCTGCCCCGGCTCAGGTCGTACGGGGTGATCTCCACTTGGACCTTGTCCCCGGGAAGGATCCGGATCCTGTGCATCCTCATCTTCCCGGAGCTGTGTGCCAGGACCTTGTGGCCATTCTCGAGCTCGACCCGGAACATGGCATTGGGCAACGGCTCCACCACCGTGCCTTCCAGCACGATGGCGTCTTCCTTGGGCTTGGGCAGGTGACTCTCCTCAACTCGTTTGCTCGTGCTCGGCCGGCGGCGCGCCACCGGCGCACACCACCGGCGACGGGGGACCTGGAACCGCACCCTCACGGGATCGGATCTCTGGCCGAATGATGATCTTATCCGCTCCGAGACACAATTTTCCAGCCGAGACGCCGGCCCGGTCCTCGGAGGACGCCGGGCGGTGTTCCTCGTGGCCCGCGACCTGCCAGGGATCAGGGCACGGTGAGCACCTCCGGGCCATCCTCGGTGACGGCGATCGTATGTTCGAAATGCGCCGACAGACGGCCGTCAGCCGTGACCACGCTCCATCCGTCCTCGAGCTGGCGGGTCTCGGGACCACCTGCGTTCACCATGGGCTCCACGGCGAACACCATGCCGGACTTGAGCGTGGGCCCGGGGGTTCCCGGCCAGTAATTGGGCACCTGGGGCTGCTCGTGCATCGCCGTGCCGATGGCATGCCCCACGTACTCCCTCACCACCGTGTACCCAGCCCCTTCGGCAACGGCCTGCACTGCCCGGCCGACCTCGTGCAGGCGCGTCCCCGGCCTGAGCTGCTCGATCCCGGCCCACAGGCTCCGCTCGGTCACTTCGATGAGCCGCTCCGCTTCGGCAGAGACCTCTCCGATCCCCATCGTGTAGGCCGCATCGCCGTGATACCCCTCCACGATGGCTCCGCAGTCAACCGAGAGGATGTCCCCCTCCTCAAGCCGGTAGCCACCGGGGATGCCGTGCACGATCATGTCGTTGGGCGACGTGCAGATGACCGCTGGGAACCCGTGGTAGCCGAGGAAGTTGGATTGGGCACCTCGCCTCTCCAGCACCTCTCGGGCCACCGCGTCGAGCTCCGCAGTGGTCATCCCGGGCCGCGCGGCAGAACGGGTCCGCTCGTGCATCTCGGCGACCACGCGGCCGGCCCTGCGCATCTTCGCCAGCTCCTCGCTGCTCCGTCTCACGTTTTTTCGCCCGAAAGATCCTCGACCACTCGGTCTGCCACGTGCTGGGCTCCGCCTCCGTGGGCGCGCCGGGCCTCGATCGCCTTGACGCAGCGCCGGGTGACCGCATCGGGAGCACCGGTCCCGTTCACCGAGACCAGGAGGTCCTTGCGGCGGTACCACTCGATGAGCGGAGCAGTCTGGTGCTCGTAGAGGTCGAGACGCCGCCGTATGGCCTCCTCCGTATCGTCGGGGCGCTGGATGACTTCGCCGCCGCACACGTCACACGTCCAATTCGACAGCGGCGGCGACGAGACCGAGTAGTTCGCCCCGCAGTCCACGCACACACGTCGTGAGGCCAGTCGCCGGAGGACCGCCGGCGTCGGCACCTCGAGATCGATGACCAGGTCCAGCTGGTGAGGGGCGGTGAGCGACTCCAGGGCAGCCGCCTGCGAGATGGTCCTGGGGCAGCCGTCGAGCACGAAACCCCTCGCCCGGATGTCCTTCTCGGACAGGCGGCGAGCGACCATCTCCATGATCAGCTCGTCGGCGATGAGGTCGCCGTTCTCCATCTGTGCCTGGGCCCGGAGGCCGAGCGGGGTGCGAGACTTCACTTCACCCCGCAGCATGTCGCCAGTCGAGACGTGGGGCACGACGTAGTGGTGCGACAGTCGGACGCACTGCGTCCCCTTGCCGGCCCCCTGCTTGCCAAGGACCACGAGCCTGACCCCGGGTACCACCCAATCCCTACTTGAGGAAACCCTCGTAGTTGCGCATCATGAGCTGGCTGTCGATCTGGCGCATGGTCTCGAGCGCGACGCCGACTGAGATGAGCAACGTGGTGCCGTAGAAGGGGAAGCGGTTCAAGTTCCACAACGCCATCAATATCGAAGGCACCACCGCCACTGACGCGAGGAACAGCGCTCCGGGCACGGTGATCCTGTTCAAGATGCGCGCGAAGTAGCGCTCGGTCTGCGGTCCTGGACGTATCCCGGGGACAAAGCCACCCTGCTTGCGGATGTTGTCGGCCTGCAGGTGTGGGTCGAAGGCGATGTAGACGTAGAAGAACGTGAACGCCAGGATCAGGACGAAGTAGAAGGAGATGTACCAGAAGCTGGTCGGGGTGATGTTGGTCTTCACGAAACTTTGGAACGAGTGCCACGGGATCACGTTGCTCAGCAGCACCGGGATGTAGAGCACCGAGCTGGCAAAGATGATCGGGATCACACCCGATTGGTTGACTTTGAGGGGGATGTAGGTGCTCTGCCCGCCGTACATTCGCCTTCCCACCACCCGCTTGGCAAACGTCACCGGAATGCGGCGCTGTCCCTGGTCCATGAAGACGATGAAGACCAGCAAGACGAGCGAAACGACCACCATGATGGTGAACTTGAGCACTCCCCCCTCCTCGTAGATCCCCTTCCCGCCCGAGGGGATCGACGCCACGACGTTGGCGAAGATCAAGATCGACATTCCCTGGCCGATCCCCCTCTGGGTGATGAGCTCGGCCAGCCACATGACGAAAGCGGTGCCGGCCGTGAGGCACAGCACCATGAAGGCGGCAAGGGCAAGGTTGAACTTGGGGATGAGGTTCACTGTGACCGATAGCAGCGCGGAGTCGTGCCCATGGAACGCGTAGATGAGCCCGGTGGACTGCATGAGCGCGAGCGACACGGTCAGGTAGCGGGTGGTCTGGGTGATCTTCTTTTGGCCGACCGCTCCTTGGTCTCGCCACTCCTCGAGCTTGGGGATCACCGACGACAGCAACTGGATGATGATCGAGCTGGTGATGTAGGGCATGACGCCCAGACCGAACACCGCGAGGCGGACCAGCGCGCCACCCGAGAACAGGTCCAAGAACCCGAGCACACCCGCAGAGCCGGCCTTGTGCTGGAGTGTCTGGAGCTTCGCCCAGCTCACTCCCGGCACCGGGACGTTGGCCCCGACCTGGTAGAGGGCGATGATCATCAAGGTGAAGAGCACCTTGTTCCGGAGGTCCGGGACCCTGAAGATGTTGGCCAGCCTGGTGAGCATGACGGTTCCTGGCGTCCAGTCCCGCGACCGCTAACGGTTCATGAGCGCGTTGCCACTGGCCGGGGGCCGGCCGTGTCCGAAGGGCAATGGCACACGCTCGACGGTACCGCCGGCTCGGAGGATCTCCTGTTCGGCTGCTGCCGAGAACCCGTGGGCGCTCACGTGGACGGCCCGGCTCACCCCGCCTCGGTCGAGGACCTTCACCAGGGAGCCGCGCCGCGCCAGACCCGCGGCGACCATCGTCTCGGGCGTGAAACGGTCGCCGTCGAGCGCCGCGAGGGCGTCCAAGTTCACCGGGGTGTACTCCACCCGGAAGGGGTTCTTGAACCCGCGGAGCTTGGGGATCCGCTGCATGAGCGGGAGCTGACCACCTTCGAACCCGACAGGGACGGTGTCTCGAGCCCCCTGCCCTTTCGTCCCGCGCCCGGCGGTCTTGCCGCCCTTGCCGGCGATCCCCCTCCCGACGCGCCGCCTCTCCCGCTTGGAGCCTGGCGGCGGTGCCAGCTCGTGAAGGTTCATCGGGACCCCCCAGTGGAACGGGCCTGACCAGCGACGGCGCTCTCGACATGGACCAGGTGGGGGACACGAGCCAGCATGCCCCGGATCTCGGGCCGATCGGGCAGGTCGTTGTGCCGCCCGATACCACGAAGTCCGAGGGCACGCAACGTGCCTCGGTGCTTGGGCTTGGTGCCGATGGCCGAGCGGATCTGGGTCACTCGAAGCATCGCAGCATCATTGGTTGCGGGAGGCATCTACCGAACCTCCGCGTAGAGATCGGTCTCGCGCTTGCGTTCGCGGTATGCCCGCAGCACTCCCGCCGGCGCGACCTCGTCGGGCTGCTTTCCTCGGAGCGCTGCCACCTCGTCGGGCCGGCGGAGCGCTTTGAGCCCGGCAATGGTGGCGTGGGCCACGTTGATCCCGTTGGAGGAACCGAGCGACTTGGCCAGGATGTCATGGATGCCTGCCATCTCGAGGATGGCACGCGCTGCCCCGCCGGCGATGACCCCGGTGCCCGGCGCCGCCGGCTTGAGCATGACGCGTCCGGCCCCGCTCTCACCGATCACCGGGTGAGTGATGGTGGAGCCGGCGAGCGGCACCTCGAACACGTTCTTCCTCGCCTCTTCGATCCCCTTTTGCACCGCGAGACCGGCTTCCTTGGCTTTGCCGTAGCCAAGCCCGACTCGGCCGTTGCCGTCACCCACCACCATCAGTGCCGCGAACGAGAACCTGCGGCCGCCTTTCACGACCTTGGCCACCCGGTTCACGCGAATCGTGCGCTCCTCGTACTGCGTGTCGATCATGGCCCTTAGAACTCCAGTCCCTCTTCGCGGGCAGCATCGGCCAGAGCAG
Source organism: Actinomycetes bacterium (assembly GCA_021791615.1). The sequence goes on along the minus strand of JAJYWG010000030.1, from coordinate 26,678 downwards.
CCACGCGCCCGTGGTAGGCAAACCCACCTCGGTCGAACACCACCTTGGTGATCCCAGCCGCTTTGGCTCGGGCCGCCAGGACCTGCCCGGCGGCTTTCGCTGCGGCTACGTTACCCCCGCCGCTCCCGCCGGACCGTGCGCGCTGGTCCGGTTCAACCGAGCTGACTGCGGCGAGGGTTCGTCCTGCCTGGTCATCGATGATCTGCGCCGAGATATGGCGCTTCGATCGGCTGACCGCCAGGCGCGGGCGCTCGGCCGTGCCCGACACCTTCCGTCGGATACGTGAATGACGGCGGATCCGCAGCGCTCGATCATTGCCGGTTGACCTTGCCATCACTTCGCTGCCTTCCCCGCCTTGCGCAGCACACGCTCGCCGGCATAGCGCACACCCTTGCCCTTGTAGGGCTCCGGCTTGCGCAGCTTGCGAATGTCGGCCGCTACCTGTCCCACCCTCTCCTTGTCGATGCCCTTCACCACGATCCGCGTAGGTGAGGGCACTTCGAACGTGATGCCCTGCGGTGCTGCCACTTTCACCGAGTGAGAGAAGCCGAGGGCCAGCTCCAATCCGCCCGGGCCCTGCGCCGTGGCCCGGTAGCCGACACCGACGATCTCCAGCTCTTTGGTGAACCCCTGGGTCACTCCGGTCACCATGTTGGCCACGAGCGACCGGGTGAGGCCGTGCAGGGCCCGGTGGTGGCGCTCGTCGTCGACCCGGGTCACCGTCAGGACATCCCCATCCTGTGAGACCGATATGCCCGAAGGCACCTGGCGGGACATCGAGCCGTTCGGTCCGGTCACGACGACGGCATCCTCAGCGATGCTCACCGTCACCCCGGTTGGTACGGGGATGGGAGCACGTCCGACGCGCGACATCAGCAAGAACCTCCGGTGAGGGCAGATCGCCTGAATTCTCGAGGAACGACGACGCTACCAGACATAGCACAGCACCTCTCCGCCCAGATGCCGCTTGCGAGCTTCACGATCGGTCATGAGCCCCTGGCTGGTGGACACGATCGCCACCCCGATCCCACCCAGCACTCGAGGGATCCGGTCGGCCCGAGTGTAGATCCGAAGTCCCGGCTTGGAGACGCGCTTGATCCCACCGATGGTGCGGGTGCGGTCGGCCGAGTACTTGAGGGAGATGGCCAGCCGAGTTCCGGGCCCCTTGGGATCCTTCTCCACGGTGTAACCGGAGATGAACCCCTCACGCTCGAGGATGGCGGCAAGTGCCTCTTTCAGCTTCGATCCGGGCATCTTCACTGTCTCCGCTTGGGCCGAATTCGCGTTGCGGATGCGGGTGAGCATGTCGGCGATCGGGTCGGTCATGGTCATGGCAGCTCTCCTACCAGCTCGCCTTGGTCACTCCGGGGACCTCACCGGCGTGCACCATCGTCCGCAGGCAGATGCGGCAGAGCCCGAACTTGCGGTACACGGCCTTCGGCCTGCCACACCGCTGGCAGCGCGTGTACGCGCGCACCTTGAATTTGGGTACCTGCTGCTGCTTCTGGATCAGTGCTTTCTTCGCCATGGTGCTTATCTGGTCTCCTGTCGGAACGGGAAGCCAAACGCCCGTAGGAGCGCTCGGCCTTCCTCGTCGGTTCGTGCAGTCGTCACGATCGTGATGTCCATCCCTCGTACGGTGTCGATCCGGTCATAGTCGATCTCGGGGAATATCAGCTGCTCGGTAACCCCGAACGTGTAGTTCCCGTGGCCGTCGAACGATCGCGGGGAGAGCCCCCGGAAATCTCGGATCCGAGGAATGGCCAAGCTGACCAGGCGGTCGAAGAACTCCCACGCCCGATCACCACGCAAGGTCACTTTCACCCCGATGGGCATGCCCTCACGGAGCTTGAAGCCGGCAATCGACTTCTTGGCCCGCGTGATCACCGCCTTCTGGCCCGTGATCAACTCCAAGTCCCTCTGCGCGCCTTCGATGAGGGACTGCTGCTGGGTGGCCCTTCCCACTCCCATGTTCACCACGATCTTCTCGAGGTGCGGAACCTCCATCACGTTCTTCAGACCGAGCTCTTGGGCCAGACGCGCGCGCAGTTCGGACTGGTAACGGTCTTTCAGGCGGGGACGGGTGCTGGTCGTCACAGCTCACCTCCACACTTGCGGCATACTCGCAGCTTCCTTCCCTGCTCGTCGACCACCATCCCGATACGGGTCGGTTCGCCACACGACTTGCACAGGATCGACACCGACGACACAGGCACGGGCATGAACTTGTCGATGATCCCACCTTGCATGATGTTCCTCGTCGGCTTGGAGTGGCGCTTGGCGAGGTTCACCCCTTCGAGGACGACACGGCCTTCAGCCGGGAGGGCTCGCACGACTTCCGTGCGCCGTCCCTTGTACTTACCCGACCGGACCACGACTCGATCACCCTTGCGGATCCGCATCACAGCACCTCCGGCGCGAGGGAGACGATCCGCATGAACCGCTTGTCCCGCAACTCTCGGCCCACCGGCCCGAATATCCGGGTCCCGCGAGGCTGCTGCTGCTCATTGATGAGAACAGCGGCGTTCTCGTCGAATCGGATGTAGCTGCCGTCCGGGCGGCGCTTCTCCTTCTTGGTTCGCACCACGACACAGCGCACGACATCACCCTTCTTCACGGCTGCACCTGGGATCGCGTCCTTGACGGTCGCCACGAAGACGTCGCCGATGCTGGCGTACCGCCGGCGCGACCCTCCGAGCACCCGAATGCACAGGACTTCGCGTGCACCGGAATTGTCGGCAACCCGCAGCCTGGACTCCTGCTGGATCATCGAGCCCGCTCCATGACTTCGGCCAGCCGCCATCTCTTCAGCTTCGACAGTGGGCGGGTCTCGACGACCCGGACACGGTCACCCACTTTCGCTGCCCCCTCGGCATCGTGGACATACAGCCGCTTCGTTCGCTGCACGGTCTTGCGGTACCTCGGATGCCGCACCCGCTCCACCACGGCCACGACGATCGTGGCCTCCATCGCATCGGAGACGACGGTGCCTTCGCGCACCTTGCGCCGGTTGGGCCTGGCAGCAGCCTGGTCGTCAGCCATCAGGCCTCACTCTCCTCGTCGTCACCGTCGTCTCTGTCACCAGCGTCGCCTCCGTCAGCGTCGTCACCATGATCAGCGCCGGCGCCGGCGCCGTCGCCGGATCCGGCCTCCGAGACCTCGATCGACGCGGTCTTCGACGGTCTTGTCTCGATCGGCTCGTAGAGGCCCTCTGCTTCGAGGATCTCGCGCTCCCTCAGCACGGTGAGGGTCCGGGCGATCTCCCGCCGTACGCTGCCCATACGCGCCGTGTTGTCGAGCTGCCCCGTTGCCAACTGGAAGCGCAGGTTGAACAGCTCTTTGCGATACTCGGTCAAGTGCTCTTCGAGCTCTTCGGTCGCCATCACCGCCAGGTCCGTCGCGCCAGCCATCAGACCTGCACCTCGGCGGTACCGTGGGTCCCAGCCCTCACGACGAAGCGAGCCTTCATCGGCAGCTTCTGGATCGCCCGGTCCATTGCTTCTCGAGCCAGCACCGGTTCGACGCCGGCCAACTCGAAGAGCACTTTGCCCGGTCGCACCACTGCCACCCAGTGCTCCGGATTGCCCTTGCCGGATCCCATCCGGGTCTCGGCCGGCTTCTGGGTGACGGGGCGATCGGGGAACACCCTGATCCAGACCTTGCCGCCACGCTTCACATGGCGGGTCATGGCAATTCGGGCTGCTTCGATCTGACGGGCGGTGAGCCACCCTGGCTCCAGCGCCTGGATGCCGAAGTCACCGAACGCGACCGAGGTCCCGCCCTTGGCCGCGCCGGTCAGTCGGCCCCGCTGCTGCTTGCGGTGCTTCACCTTGCGTGGCATCAGCATCTCAATCCGCGTCCCTTCGGAAGTGAGGCGTCTCGTGGTGCTCGTGGCGGCTCCGCCGTTCGATCTCTTCTTCTTCAGCCAGGCGCCGTTCCAGCTCGTCCGGCTCAGCAGGTGGCGCGATGAGATCGCCCATGCGACTCGACGCATCCCCCGCGTCTTGCGCGCCTGGGTCATCGGCGAGCCCGGAGGCTCCGAGGTTGTCCTGGCTGTCGTCCGGCGCCGCCGTGCCATGCCCCTGCTCGGTGCCGACCTCTCGTTCGGTGCCATCGGCCTCGCTCGGAGCATGCCCGTCCACCGGCTCCACCGGCGACGCGTCATCGGCCACATCGGGCTCACCGGTGCCTGCGCCCTCGGCACCCTCGTCACCCGCCACCCGCACGCCCAGGCCAGGCTCGCCCAGGTCTGAACGGCGCCGCCCGCCCCCGGCGGTAATGAGGCGGCGAGGTCGGCTCTGCCCGGACGTCTCCCCCACGGCCATCGCTGCTTCCCGGGTGATCTTCTCGTCCGTCGACACCTTGTAAGGGAGGATGTCCCCCTTGTAGATCCAGACTTTCACTCCGACGCGCCCCGAGGTCGTCCGCGCCTCACGAAATCCAAAGTCGATGTCCGCTCGTAGGGTGTGCAAAGGGACCCGACCTTCACGGTACGACTCCTTGCGGGACATCTCGGCCCCCCCGAGCCGGCCCGAGCACTGTACCCGCACCCCCTGGGCACCTGCTTTCTGGACGGTTTGGATTGCCCGCTTCATCGCCCTTCGGAAGGCCACCCTCCGTACAAGCTGGTCACATATGCCTTGTGCGATCAACGCCGCGTCCAGCTCCGGCTGCTTGATCTCCTGGATGTTGAGCTGGATCCGGTTGGGCAGTCCGGTGATCTCCTCGAGCTTCTTCTTCAATCGATCAGCTTCGGCCCCCCGTCGGCCGATGACGATCCCGGGTCTGGCCGTGTGGATGTCGATGCGAAGGCGATCACGGGTTCGCTCCACCTCGATGCGGCTGACCGCGGCCGCCTCGAGCTGCGACATCAGGTAGTCGCGGATCTTCCAGTCCTCGACGACGAAGTCGCGGTAGTGACGGTCTTCGAACCAGCGCGACTTCCAGTCGGTCGTCACGCCGAGACGGAACCCGTAGGGGTTGACCTTCTGGCCCATCTATTCGCCCTTCTCCTCGTCGCCATCCTCATTCGTCACCGAAGCGGAAGCCTCCGAGGCCTCGGAGGCCTCCGAGGTCCCGGCCTCTTCTCCATCGGAAGCGGCCTCCACGGTCTCGGTGTCACCTTCACCCAGGTCCTCGACCTCGTTTTCCAACTGGTCCTCGAGGTCCTCCCCCGCCGTCTGCTCGGCCTCTTCTTCGGCCACCTCCTGAGCGTGACGCCGTCGCGCCAAGCGACCGGCCAAGTCCGCCCTCCTGCGTGACTCCGAGACCCGGCGCGCCCTCTGGCTGCCTGCAGCCTCGCGCGCGGCCCTCCTGCGGACCAGGCGCTCGTCGGGCATCCGGCTCACGATGATGGTGACATGGCAGGTGCGCTTGCGGATCCGGCTTGCCCTGCCTCTTGCTCGAGGCCGCCACCGCTTGAGGGTGGCTCCTTCGTCGGCGAAGCACGCGGAGACGTACAGCTCCTCGCTGTCGAGCCCGTCGTTGTGGACGGCATTGGCAACGGCCGATGCCAGCACCTTGCCCACCACTGCCGCCGCCTCGCGTTCGGTGGTGCGCAGGATCTCGGCAGCTCGGTCGACGTCCTCACCCCGGATGAGGTCCAGGACCTGGCGGGCCTTGGACGCGGACATCCCGAAGTGGCGCAGCACGGCCTTGGTCCCGGGTCGCTCGTTGGTCTTGATCCCAGGCACGCTCAGCGCCTCCCGGCCCGCTCTTGCCCGGCGTGATATCGAAACGTCCTCGTCGGCGCGAACTCACCGAGCTTGTGCCCCACCATCGACTCGGTCACGTACACCGGGACGTGGCGTCGACCGTCATGAACGGCGATCGTGTGCCCGACCATGTCGGGGATGATCGTCGATCGGCGTGACCAAGTCTTGATCACTCGCTTGTCGCCAGAGGCGTTGAGCGCGTCGACCTTCTTCAGAAGGTGATCGTCGACGAAAGGACCTTTCTTCAGGCTGCGTGGCATGGTGGCTCAACCCCTCCTGCTACCGCCGCGCCCCGCGGGTGCGCCGGCGGCGGACGATCATCTTGTCCGAGTCCTTGTGGCGGGACCTGGTCCGTCCCTCCGGCTTGCCCCACGGCGACACCGGATGGCGACCTCCCGAAGACTTCCCCTCACCACCACCCAGCGGGTGGTCCACCGGGTTCATGGCCACACCACGGGTCTGCGGACGGACGCCTTTCCAACGGTTCCGTCCCGCCTTGCCGATCTTGATCAGCTCGGCCTCGGAGTTCCCGACGACCCCAAGCGTCGCCCGGCAGTCGATGGGCACGCGGCGCATCTCGGTGGACGGAAGGCGAAGGGTGGCAAAGGAACCTTCCTTGGCCACGACCTGAATGCTCATCCCAGCACCTCTTGCCAGCTTGCCGCCCCCACCGGGACGGAGCTCCACGTTGTGGACAACCGATCCGACGGGGATATAACGAAGCGGCAACGCGTTCCCCGGGCGGATCTCCGCCCCTTGCCCGTTCTGCAGGCGGTCACCGACCTTGACCCCGGCGGGCGCCAGGATGTAGCGCTTCTCACCATCGAGGTAATGGAGCAGCGCGATGCGGGCGTTCCGGTTCGGGTCGTACTCGATCGAAGCCACCTTGGCCGGGATCCCATCCTTGTCCCGGCGGAAGTCGACCACCCGGTACTGACGCTTGTGCCCTCCGCCACGGTGACGGGCGGTTTTGCGACCCCGGTTGTTCCGGCCGCCCGAACGCGTGTTGGAGACCACCAACGTCCGCTCCGGAGTAGAGGTGGTGATCTCGGAGAAGTCGGAGACGGTCTGGAAGCGCCGCCCGGGACTGGTGGGTTTACGGGATCGAAGGGGCATGGATCTCTCAGCTCTCGAAGAGGTCGATCTTGTCGCCGGGGTGAAGCGTCACGATGGCCCGCTTGGTATCAGGGCGCCGGCCTCGGGTGTTGGTCCTCCGGTTACGGGTGGTCTTGCCTTTGCGATTGAGCGTGTTCACCTTGTCCACCTTCACCCCGAACACCTGCTCGACGGCGTGGCGCACGTCGATCTTGGTCGCCTTGGGGTCGACCACGAACACGTAGACGTTGCGGTTCATGAGGCTGTAGGTCTTCTCGGAGATGACCGGGCGCCGGATCACGGTCGTGGCGTCTTTCATGGCTCCCCGTCCTCGCCCTCGGCCATACCTTCATCCAGGTCCGAGCTCCCCTCCACCAACGCCTCACCGAGGTGATCCCCCTCAACACCAGACCGGGTCTCGCCGGGCAGCGCCGCGCCGGGCAGCGTCTCGTCAGTGAAGACGACCCAGTCGTTCCGCAGCACGTCGTGGGCCGAGAGCTCGCCGGACAGCACCGTCTGCACATGGCCCAAGTTGCCAAATGACCTCTCGGCCACCACGTCATCGCTACCCAGGACCACGAGCACCCGCCCAGAGAGACCGAGCGCCGACAGCGCGGCCAGGGCTGCCTTGGTCTTCGGGACATCCCAGCCCCATCGATCCACCAGGGCGACGCGCTCGGCGGCAGCGCGGTCGGAGAGCGAGGACAAAAGGGCCAGCCGGACCATCTTCTTGGGCGTCCGCTGCCGGTAGCTGCGCGGCTTGGGTCCCAGTGCCACTCCACCGCCCGACCAGCTCGGCGACCTGGTCGAACCCTGGCGGGCCCGACCGGTGCCTTTCTGCCGGAACGGCTTGGATCCACCGCCGCGCACTTCTGCACGGGTGCGCGTCGACTGGGTGCCGCGCCGGGCCGCCGCGAGCTGGGCGGTCACGACCTGGTGCATGACCGATGGGTTGGGGGTGATCCCGAAGACCGTCGGCTCGAGCTCGACCAGCCCGAGCTCTTTACCGGTGACGTCGCGGCGCTGCACCGAACGGGTCACGGGCTCTGGACGTTCACGCCGGACGGGACCACGCAGGAGACCAGTGGTGCTCATCGTCGACCGCCATTGTTGGACGCGGGCGTCTTCACCGAGTCCCGCAGCACGACCACCGACCCGCGGGAACCGGGGATCGCACCTTTGATCAAGACGAGCTGGCGTTCGGGGTCAGCCGACACCACTTCGAGGTTGAGGGCGGTCACCTGACGGCCCCCCATCCGCCCGGCCATCCGGGTCCCCTTGAAGACCCGTGACGGGGTGGCACAAGCTCCGATCGAGCCGGGCACGCGATGGGACTTGTGGTTGCCGTGGGACGCGCCTTGCCCTTTGAAATTATGCCGCTTCATGCCCCCGGCGAAACCTTTCCCCTTGCTCACGGCGATGGCGTCGACGCGCTCACCGGCGCTCAGGATGTCGGCGGTGATCTCTTGCCCGACTTCGTACGGAGCCACGTCGTCGATCCGGAGCTCGACGAGCGACCGACCAGGGTCCACCCCGGCTCGCTCGAAATGCCCCAGCTCGGGCTGGGTGAGCGTCGACTTCCGGCGGAAGCCCCAGGTGACCTGCAGGGCGGAGTACCCCTCGCGCTCGGGGGTCTTCACCTGGACCACGCGGACGGGCGCGACTCTCACCACCGTCACCGGTACGGCGCGGTGCTGGTCGTCCCAGACCTGGGTCATGCCGACCTTCTCGCCGACGATCGCCTTGGTAGCCACGTGCTCTGCTCGCTCCCTGCTGCACACCCGGTCTCCCGGACGCACGCCAACGCTCCGCCCGGGATCCCCGAGCGGAGCGCTCGAATGTCGTGGCCCGAGGTCCCCGTTCCCACACAGGAACGGGCGCTCAGGCACATCTCAATGGTCCGGCACGGCCGAGCCGTGCCTTGGGTCCGACGACGCCACCCGGACATTCCTGCTGGAATGCCGCTGAGCATCGCTGCGACCCGGGGTGTCACGCTACACCATCAGCGGGCTCCCTGACAAAGCGCCTTCGGCGCCAGGGGGGCCGCGCTGCGTTCGCCGTGGCCTGTCCAGGATGCCTCAGGTCGTCTGGATCTTGATCTCAGGTCGTCTGGATCTTGATCTCGATGTCGACGCCTGCGGGAAGGTCCAGCCGCTGGAGCGAGTCGACGGTCTTCGGGGTGTGCTCGACGATGTCGACCAACCGCTTGTGGACCCTCATCTCGAAGTGCTCGCGGCTGTCCTTGTACTTGTGCGGAGAGCGGATCACCGTGTAGCGGTGCTTGTCCGTGGGAAGGGGAACCGGGCCCTGGACCTTGGCTTGGGTCCGCAGCACGGTCTGGACGATCTTCTCCGTCGACTGGTCCAAGACCTCGTGGTCGTAGGCCTTGAGGCGAATCCGTATCTTCTGGCGGGGCCCATCGGCCATGTTCGGCTCTTTCTCCTGCTCTCTGTTCTCGCTCCCGGGTTCGGTCCCGGTCCCTGTGTCGCTCCCGGTTCCGGGCTCGGCCTCGCTCCTGTTCCCGACCAGAAACCGGTCCCGGGCTTGGGGCGAGGTTACTTGAGGATCTTGGTGACCCGCCCCGAAGCCACCGTGCGCCCACCCTCTCGGATGGCGAACCGCAGCCCCTCGGTCATGGCAATGGGCTTGCCCAATGCCACGGTCATGTCGGTGTTGTCGCCGGGCATGACCATCTCGGTGCCCTCGGGCAGGGTGATGGTGCCGGTCACGTCGGTGGTGCGGAAGTAGAACTGGGGCCGGTAGTTGGAGAAGAACGGCTTGTGCCGGCCACCCTCTTCTTTGTTGAGCACGTAGATCGTGGCTTCGAAGTCGGTGTGAGGGGTGATGGACCCTGGCTTGCAGAGCACCTGACCGCGCTCGACGTCCTCCTTCTTCGTCCCTCGGAGTAGGGCACCGATGTTGTCACCCGCCTGCCCCTGGTCGAGGAGCTTGCGGAACATCTCGACGCCGGTCACCGTCGTCTTCTGCGTGTCCCTGAGGCCGACGATCTCGACCTCCTCGCCCACCTTGACGATGCCCTGCTCGACCTTGCCGGTGACCACGGTGCCCCGGCCCGTGATCGACATCACGTCCTCGATCGGCATGAGGAATGGCTTCTCGATGTCCCGGACGGGCTCGGGGATGTAGGAGTCGACGGCGTCCATGAGCTCGAGGATCTTCGGGGTCCACTCGGGATCGCCCTCGAGCGCCTTCAACGCGCTCACTCGGACGATCGGCGTGTCGTCGCCGGGGAATTCGTACTCGTTCAAGAGCTCTCGGACCTCGAGCTCGACCAGGTCCAGCAACTCTTCGTCGTCCACCATGTCGGCCTTGTTGAGCGCGACCACGATGTAGGGAACGCCCACCTGGCGAGCCAGGAGCACGTGCTCGCGGGTCTGGGGCATCGGCCCGTCGGCCGCCGAGACGACCAAGATGGCCCCGTCGACCTGGGCGGCGCCGGTGATCATGTTCTTGATGTAGTCGGCGTGCCCGGGCATGTCGACGTGCGCGTAGTGGCGGTTGGCCGTCTCGTACTCCACGTGGGCGATGGAGATGGTGATACCCCGCTGCTTCTCTTCAGGCGCCCGGTCGATCTGGTCGAAAGGCGTGAACGAGGTGTTGGCGTTGGTCTCGGACAGCACCTTGGTGATGGCCGCCGTGAGCGTCGTCTTCCCGTGGTCGATGTGCCCCATCGTCCCCACGTTGATGTGGGGCTTGGACCGCTCGAACTTCTGCTTGGCCATCTGAACCTTTGCTCCTTGATCTGGGGCGGCGCCCCCTCGGGCCCGCCTCGGCGGTCACCCGCCGCTGCCTCGTGACGTCTCTGGCTGCACCGACCGGACCCAGGGGTCCGGTGCGGCCTTACTCTCCTCGTGCCCGGGCCACGATCTCCTTGGAGATCGCGTCGGGCACCTCGCTGTAGGAATGGAACTGCATCGTGTAGGTGGCACGGCCCTGCGTGCGAGAACGCAGGTCGGTAGCGTAGCCGAACATGTCGGCCAGCGGTACCAGGGCCCTCACCACGTGGCTGCTCCCACGCTGCTCCATGCCCTCGATCCGGCCCCGGCGGGAGGAGAGATCACCGATCACATCGCCCATGTAGTCCTCGGGCGTCACCACCTCGACCGCCATGACCGGCTCGAGGAGCACCGGGCGGGCAGCCCGGATGGCCTCTTTGACGGCGATCGACCCGGCGATCTTGAAAGCCATCTCCGAGGAGTCGACGTCGTGGTAGGAGCCGAAGGTGAGGGTGACCCGGATGTCCACCGTGGGGTAGCCGGCCAGGACCCCCGCCGTCAGTGCTTCTTGGATCCCCGCGTCGACCGAAGGGATGTACTCCTTGGGGATCACCCCGCCGGTGATCTTGTCGACGAACTCGTAGCCTCCCCCGGGCCCGGTGGGCTCCGCGCTGATGACCACGTGCCCGTACTGGCCCCGGCCGCCGGTCTGGCGCACGTAGCGCCCTTCGATCTTGTCCACCGCCTTGCGGATGGTCTCCCGGTAGGCCACTTGCGGCTTGCCGACGTTGGCGTCGACGCTGAACTCGCGCAGCATCCGGTCCACCAGCACCTCGAGGTGGAGCTCGCCCATCCCCGAGATCACGGTCTGGCCCGTCTCCTCGTCGGAGCGCACACGGAAGGTCGGGTCCTCCTCGGAGAGCGAGTACAGCGCCCGCGAGAGCTTGTCCTGGTCGGCTTTGGTCTTGGGCTCGACGGCCACGTGGATGACCGGTTCAGGGAAGGTCAGGGCCTCCAGGACGATCGGGTGCGCAGGGTCCGACAGGGTGTCGCCCGTGGTGGTCTGCTTGAGGCCGACGGCGGCGACGATGTCGCCGGCGAAGCAGGCATCCTTGTCCTCCCGGTGGTTCGCGTGCATCTGGAGGAGCCGCCCGATCCGCTCGCGCTTGTCCTTGGTGGTGTTCATCACCGTGGCGCCCTTCTGGAGGGTGCCCGAGTACACCCGGAGGTAGGTCAGCTTGCCGACATAGGGGTCGGTCATGATCTTGAATGCCAGGGCGGCGAACGGCGCCGAGTCCTCGGCAGGCCGCTCGAGGACCTCGTCGTCGTGACCGGGCCGGGTCCCCGGCGTCGGCGGGAGATCGAGCGGGCTCGGGAGGTAGTCGACGACGGCGTCGAGCATCGGCTGGACACCCTTGTTCTTGAATGCCGAGCCGCAGAGTACCGGGACGGCCTCGCTCGACAGGGTGGCGGTGCGCAGTGCCCGGCGGAGGTCGTCGGCGGTGATCTCTTCGTCCGCCAGGTACTTCTCCATGATCCCGTCGTCGTAGTTCGAGAGGACGTCGACGAGCTGGTGGCGTGCGGAGTCCGCTTCGGCGGCCAGCTCCGCGGGGATGGGCTCTTCCTCCCACTTCTCGCCCATGCCGTCGTCCCACACCAGCGCCTTCATCCCGAGCAGGTCGATCACCCCGCGGAAGTCCCCCTCGGATCCCACCGGGAGCTGGACCACGGCCGGCTGGGCGTCGAGACGGTCACGGATCATCTCGACCGTCCGCTCGAAGTCCGCCCCTACCCGGTCCATCTTGTTCACGAAGCAGATCCGGGGCACGTGGTACTTGTTGGCCTGACGCCACACCGTCTCGGTCTGCGGCTCGACGCCGGCGACGGCGTCGAAGACCGCCACGGCGCCGTCGAGCACCCGCAGGGAACGCTCCACCTCCACGGTGAAGTCGACGTGGCCAGGGGTGTCGATGATGTTGATCCAGGTGTCCCGCCAGCGGCACGTGGTCGCTGCCGACGTGATGGTGATGCCCCGCTCCTGCTCTTGGACCATCCAGTCCATCGTGGCCGCGCCCTCGTGGACCTCGCCGATCTTGTAGTTGCGTCCGGTGTAGTAGAGGATCCGCTCGGTCGTCGTGGTCTTGCCCGCGTCGATGTGGGCCATGATCCCGATGTTGCGGGTTCGGGCGAGGGGGAATTCGCGGTTCGGTACTGGGTCAGCCATGGTGCTCCTGATCGACGGTGGGGGCGACTACCAGCGGTAGTGGGCGAAGGCCTTGTTCGACTCGGCCATCTTGTGCAGGTCCTCGCGGCGCTTCACCGCCGCGCCGACGCCGTTCGACGCGTCGAGGATCTCCGACGCCAAGCGCTCGGCCATCGTCTTCTCACGCCGCTGGCGGGCATAGCCGGTGAGCCATCGTATGGCCAGGGTCGTCGCCCGGCGTGGGCGGACTTCGACCGGCACCTGGTAGGTCGCACCACCCACCCTGCGGCTCCGCACCTCGAGCTCGGGCCGGGTGTGCTCGACAGCACGCTTGAGCACGCCGACGGGGTCCGACCCGGCGCGTTCCTCGACGAGGGTGAGCGCGCCGTAGACGATGCGCTCGGCGAGGGTCCGCTTGCCGCGGGTGAGCACCTTGTTGACGAACTGGGTCACCAGCACCGAGTGGTAGACGGGGTCGGGCTGGAGCTCTCGGCGGGTTGCCGGGCCGTTGCGGGGCATTTCAGGACTCCTTCTTGGCCCCGTAGCGGCTGCGGGCCTGGCTGCGCTCGCGGACGCCCGAGGTGTCGAGGGCACCGCGGATCACCTTGTAGCGGACACCGGGCAGGTCCTTCACCCGGCCACCTCGGACCAGCACGATGGAGTGCTCCTGGAGGTTGTGCCCGACACCGGGGATGTACGCCGTGATCTCGACGCCGCTCGTGAGGCGGACACGGGCGACCTTGCGGAGGGCCGAGTTGGGCTTCTTCGGGGTGGTCGTGTAGACGCGGGTGCACACGCCCCGTCGCTGGGGCGCGCCCTTGAGAGCCGGGGTCTTGGTCTTGGTCGTCTTGGCCTGCCGTCCTTTGCGGACGAGCTGGGCGATCGTGGGCACGCGCTACCTCTGCGAATCGATTGCCAGGTGCGCCGACCGGCCTGCAGACCCGAACGAGCGGGTCACGGCGGCCGACAGCCCGATCATGCTAGGACAAGCGGGGTCGGCGGGCAAGCCCGGGCGCGCTCGCTCGGGCATCAGGCTTCGGCCTCGAGCGGACCGGCTGCCCCCGGGTGCGCCTTCGCCGGCGATCCCGAAGACTGCCCGGGCGCACCTGGGTCACCCTCGCCGGCGGGCGCCTCTCCCTGCCAGCTCGCGTCGATGGACGGGTCGAAAGGCTCGTCGTCGACAGCGTCGAGCTCCAGGCTGTCCCCACCGACGTCCCGGAGCCAGGCTGCCAGGTCGTCGGTGCCCGCGCCCGAGCGCTCTCCCCAGAAGGGAACGGCCTCTGCGTCGGGCATCTCCAGCTTGATGGTGCGGTAGTTCTCCATGCCAGAACCCGCCGGGATGAGCTTGCCGATGATGATGTTCTCTTTCAGGCCGAAGAGCTGGTCGGAGCGGCCTTCGATGGCAGCTTCGGTGAGCACCCGGGTCGTCTCCTGGAACGACGCCGCCGACAGCCAGCTGTCGGTCGCCAAAGAGGCCTTGGTGATCCCCATCAGCTCGGGACGGCCCTCAGCCGGCCGCTTGCCTTGGTTGAGCAGGTCGTTGTTGACCGCGGTGTAGATCTGCCGGTCCACCCGCTCTCCGGGAAGGAACGGTGCGTCGCCCGGCTCGGCCACGAGCACCCGGCGCAGCATCTGGCGGACGATGAGCTCGATGTGCTTGTCGTGGATCGAGACCCCCTGGTCCCGGTAGACCTTCTGCACCTCTTCGACCAGGTACTGCTGGGTGTCGCGGATCCCCTTGACCTCCAGGAGCTCCTTGGGGTCCTTCGGCCCTTCGACCAGGGAGGCACCCGGCTCGACCTCCTGGCCGTCGGTGACCTCCAGGTGAGCCCGGGTCGAGACCAGCGACGTTTCCTCGGTGCCGTCGTCGGCGACCACCGTGATCCGGCGACCGCCCTCCTCGTCTTCGATGCGCACGACACCCGAGCGGTGGACCAGCACGGCGGCGCCCTTGGGGGTCCGGGCTTCGAACAGCTCGACGACCCGGGGGAGCCCGTGGGTGATGTCCTCTCCGACAACCCCGCCGGTGTGGAAGGTCCGCATGGTGAGCTGGGTCCCCGGCTCGCCGATGGACTGGGCGGCGATCACCCCCACGGCTTCGCCGAGCTCGATCATCCTCCCGGTGGCCAGTGACTGGCCGTAGCAGGCCGCGCAGATCCCATGAGTCGCCTCGCAGGTGAGGACCGACCGCACCCTGATCCGGTCCACGCCGGGGTCGTCGCGCACCAGCGCCACCACGTCGTCGGTGAGCAGCTCGCCGGCCTCGATGGTGGTCCCGTCGGACAAGGTGACCGGCGCAGCCAGGAGCCGTCCGTACGCGCGGGTCTCGAGGTAGGAGCGCTTGCCGGGCCCGTCGGGCTCGACACCTTCGATCCAGATGCCGAGGGCCGTGCCGCAGTCTTCCTGGCGCACGATGAGCTCTTGGGCCACGTCCACCAGGCGCCTGGTGAGGTAGCCCGAGTCGGCGGTCCGCAACGCGGTGTCGGCCAGGCCCTTGCGGGCGCCGTGGGTCGAGATGAAGTACTCGAGGACCGACAGGCCCTCACGGAACGAGGACTTGATCGGACGGGGGATCATCTCGCCTCGTGGGTTCGAGACCAGCCCCTTCATCCCGGCGATCTGGCGGATCTGCTGGGCGTTGCCCCGAGCACCCGAGTCCACCATCATGTCCAACGGGTTGAACGACAGGCCGGCCAGCGCCTGCTCCATCGCTCGCCCCACCTCCGAGTTGGCCGACGTCCAGATCTCGATCTCCTTCTGGCGCCGCTCGTCGTCGGTGATGATCCCGCGCTTGAACTGGCTCTCGGCCTTCTCGGCCTCTTTCTCGTACCGGTCGAGGATGACCTGCTTCTCCGGCGGGGTCCGCACGTCGTCGATGGAGATCGTGAGGCCCGACTGGGCGGCGAAGCGGAACCCGAGCGCCTTGACCCGGTCGAGGCTCTCGGCGACCACGTGCTTGGGGTACCCGGCCGCCAGCTCCTCGACGATCGTACCGATCGGAGTGTTCCGTTTGCCGACCACGTCGTTCACGTAGCGGAACCCTTCCGGCATGGCTTCGTTGAAGAAGAGCCGCCCCGGCGTGGTCTCCACCTCGAGCGGCGTGCCTTCATCGGCGGTGGTCATACCGGCTGCCTCCAGGCGGCGGTGGAGGGACGAGCCGGGCTGGGGGCGCATGGTGATGCGGGCGTGGAGGTCCACGGTCCCGTCGTCGAACGCCGCCTGGACCTCGAAGGGGTGCCGGAACACCCGGTGCTCTCCGGCCATGCCCTCGACGCCGAGCGTGAGGTAGTAGCAGCCGAACACCATGTCCTGGGTGGGGACGGTGATGGGCCGGCCGGTGGCCGGGGAGAGGATGTTGTTCACCGACAGCATGAGGACGCGCGCCTCGGCCTGGGCCTCGACCGACAGCGGCAGGTGCACGGCCATCTGGTCGCCGTCGAAGTCGGCATTGAACGCCGTGCACACGAGCGGGTGCACCTGGATGGCCTTGCCTTCGACGAGGACCGGCTCGAATGCCTGGATACCCAGCCTGTGTAGGGTCGGGGCCCTGTTGAGCAGGACCGGATGCTCGCGGATGACCCCTTCGAGCACGTCCCACACCTGCGGCCGCCGGCGCTCCACCATCCTCTTGGCCGACTTGATGTTCTGGGCCAGCTCGGTGTCCACGAGCCGCTTCATGACGAACGGCTTGAACAGCTCGAGCGCCATGAGCTTGGGCAGGCCGCACTGATGGAGCTGGAGGGTGGGACCGATCACGATGACCGAGCGCCCCGAGTAGTCCACCCGCTTGCCGAGGAGGTTCTGGCGGAACCGGCCCTGCTTGCCCTTCAGCATGTCCGAGAGGCTCTTGAGCGGCCGGTTGCCGGGCCCGGTGACCGGCCGGCCACGCCGCCCGTTGTCGAACAGTGCGTCGACGGCTTCTTGGAGCATCCTCTTCTCGTTGTTCACGATGATCTCGGGCGCTCCGAGGTCCAAGAGCCGCTTCAGGCGGTTGTTGCGGTTGATGACCCGCCGGTAGAGGTCGTTGAGGTCCGAGGTGGCGAAGCGCCCACCATCGAGCTGGACCATCGGACGGAGATCGGGCGGGATCACCGGGACCGCCTCGAGGATCATCGCCCGGGGATCGTTCACTCGTCGGCCGTTCTCGTCGCGCCGGTTGAACGCCGTCACGATCTTGAGCCTCTTGATCGCCTTCTGGCGCCGCTGGGACGAGAGCGGCCGCCGGCCGTCGGAGGCATCGATCATCTCGCGGAGCTTCACCTCTTCCTCGTCGAGGTCGATCCGGTCGATGAGCTGCTGGATGGCCTCGGCGCCCATCCCGCCTTCGAAGTACTCGCTGTAGCGCAGGCGCAGCTCGCGCCAGAGGAGCTCGTCTTCGAGGATCTTGCGCGGGTGGAGGTCTCGTAGCTCGTCCAGGGACCTCCTGGCCAGCTCCACCTCGTCGGCTGCCCGCTCCCGGATGGCGGCGATCTCCTTGTCGACCGCCTTCTGGCGAGCTTTCAGCTCGGCCTCGCGCGCACCCTCGCCCTCGAGGCCGCGCAGCTCCTCTTCGAGGGCCTTGAACCGGCGGTCGATGTCGAGGTCTCGCCGGCGCTCGATGTCGGCCACCTCTTCGAGGAGCTCGGCCTCGAGGTTCGGCAGGTCCTGGTGCCGCTTGTCCTCGTCCACCCAGGTGACCAGGTTGGCTGCGAAGTAGATGACTTTCTCAAGTTGCTTGGCCTTCAGCTCCTCGCGGGCCTCGGTGCCCATGAGCAAGTACGCCAGCCAGCTCCTGGTGCCCCGCAGGTACCAGATGTGCACCACCGGCGCGGCCAGTTCGATGTGGCCCATGCGCTCGCGCCGGACTTTCGACCGGGTGACCTCGACCCCACAGCGCTCGCAGATGATGCCCTTGAAGCGGACGCGCTTGTACTTGCCGCAGTAGCACTCCCAGTCCTTGGTGGGACCGAAGATCTTCTCGCAGAAGAGGCCGTCCTTCTCCGGGCGCAGCGTCCGGTAGTTGATGGTCTCGGGCTTCTTCACCTCGCCGTTCGACCAACCGCGTATGGAGTCCCCGGTGGCCAAGCCGATCCGGAGCTGGTCAAAGGTGTTCACGTCCAGCGCCATCAGGTGAAGCTCCTCTCCGCGGCACGCCGCGCGTCCTCTTCGTCCGAACCGCGTTCCGGCCTGCTGATGTCGATCCCGAGCTCCTCGGCCGTCCGGAAGACGTCCTCGTCGATCTCGTGCATCTCGATCTGGGCACCGTCGACCGAGAGGACTTCGACGTCCAGGCAGAGCGACTGCATCTCTTTGATGAGGACCTTGAAGCTCTCTGGGATGCCCGGCTCGGGGATGTTCTCGCCCTTCACGATGGCCTCGTAGACCTTCACCCGCCCGAGCACGTCGTCGGACTTGATCGTGAGCAGCTCCTGGAGGGCGTACGCCGACCCGAAGGCTTCGAGGGCCCACACCTCCATCTCGCCGAACCGCTGGCCGCCGAACTGAGCCTTGCCGCCCAGCGGCTGCTGGGTGATCATCGAGTAGGGGCCCGTCGAGCGGGCGTGGATCTTGTCGTCCACCAAATGGGCGAGCTTCAGGATGTAGACGTAGCCCACCGAGATCGGGTTGTCGTACGGCTCCCCGGTGCGCCCGTTGAAGAGCTGCGCCTTGCCGGTCGGCTCGATCTGGACTTCGCCGTCCGCGGAGTCGGGGTTGAGGCGCTTGAAGATCTGCTGGATCGTGGGGTGACGCCCCGCGTCCTCCTCCTCGTCCCAGTGGGCCCCGTCGAACACCGGCGTGGACACCCAGACCGCGGGCACGGTCCGGGGGCGGGTCTTGCGGCTCGCGCCGTCCGCCCGGCCGCTCGTGCCGACGCCCTCTTCCACCGCGACGCCGTCCCAGCCATGGCGGGCGGCGTAGCCGAGATGGGACTCGAGCACCTGGCCCACGTTCATCCGGCTTGGCACGCCGAGGGGGTTCAAGATGATGTCCACCGGCGTCCCGTCGGCCAGGAACGGCATGTCCTCGACCGGGAGGATCTTGGAGATCACGCCCTTGTTCCCGTGGCGACCGGCCAGCTTGTCTCCCTCGGAGATCTTGCGCTTCTGGGCCACGTACACCCGGACCAGCTGGTTCACGCCCGGCGGGAGCTCGTGGGAGTCCTCGCGCGAGAAGACCCGGACGTCGATGACCTTGCCCTCCTCGCCGTGGGGGACCTTCAGGCTCGTGTCACGCACCTCGCGGGCCTTCTCGCCGAAGATGGCTCGGAGCAGGCGCTCTTCGGGCGTCTGCTCGGTCTCTCCCTTCGGGGTGACTTTGCCCACCAGCACGTCGCCGGGCCCGACCTCTGCCCCGACGCGGATGATGCCTCGGTCGTCCAGGTCGGCCAAGGTCTCCTCGGACAGGTTCGGGATGTCTCGGGTGATCTCCTCGGCCCCGAGCTTGGTGTCGCGGGCGTCGACCTCGTGCTCCTCGATGTGGATGGAGGTCAGGACGTCGTCGCGTACGAGACGCTGGGAGAGGATGATCGCGTCCTCGTAGTTGTAGCCCTCCCACGGCATGAAGGCCACCAGCAGGTTCTTCCCCAGCGCCAGCTCTCCGTGGTCGGTGGAGGGCCCGTCGGCCAAGAGGTCGCCGGTCGAGACCTTCTGGCCCTCGTCGACGAGAGGCTTCTGGTTGATCGAGGTGTTCTGGTTGGAACGCCGGAACTTCGCGAGACGGTAGATCTTGCGGCCCAACGGGTGGCCGAGCCGGTCTTTCTGGCCAGCTCTGTACTCGACCACGATCTGGTCGCCGGAGACCTCGGTGACCGTGCCGTCGCCTTCGGCCAGGATCACGTCGCCGGCATCCCGGGCGGCCCTGGCCTCGACGCCCGTGCCGATGTAGGGAGCCTCGGGCACCACGAGGGGCACGGCCTGCTTCTGCATGTTGGCACCCATCAGCGCGCGGTTGGCGTCGTCGTGCTCGACGAAGGGGATCAGGGCCGTCGACACCGAGACGATCTGCTTCGGCGACACGTCCATGAGGTCCACCTCGGCCGGAGGCACGTAGTCGATCTCGCTCGTGGTGCCGTAGGTGGTGGTGGCCACGCCGACGCGCACACCGGTGCCCTGGGGCCCGCGCCGGACGAGCACGCGATCTTCGGTGAAGCTCCCCTTGGCGTCGACCGGCGCGTTGGCCTGGGCGATGACGTGCTCCTCCTCCTCGTCGGCCGCCAGGTAGATGATCTCGGAGGTCACCCGGCCGTTCTCGACCTTGCGGTACGGGGTCTCGATGAACCCGTACTCGTTGACCCGTCCGTAGGTGGCGAGCGCACCGATCAGACCGATGTTCGGGCCTTCGGGGGTCTCGATCGGGCACATGCGCCCGTAGTGGGAGCTGTGGACGTCACGGACCTCGAAACCAGCCCGCTCACGGGAAAGCCCACCGGGTCCGAGGGCCGAGAGGCGGCGCTTGTGAGCGAGGCCCGAGAGGGGGTTGTTCTGGTCCATGAATTGGCTGAGCTGGCTCGTCCCGAAGAACTCCTTCACGGCCGCGACCACCGGACGAATGTTGATCAAGGTCTGGGGGGTGATGGCCTCGACGTCCTGGGTGGTCATGCGCTCTCGCACCACGCGTTCCATCCGCGAGAGCCCGACCCTCACCTGGTTCTGGATGAGCTCGCCGACCGAGCGGATCCTGCGGTTGGCGAAGTGGTCCTGGTCGTCGATGCGGTACGTCGAGTCACCGTCGGCCATGTGCAGGGCGAGGTGGAGCATGTAGGTCGCCGAGGCCAGGATCTCCGAAGGGCTGAGCACACCCTGGCCGGGTGCCGGACGCTCCAGGTCCAGCCCGAAGAGCTCCGCGATACGGTCGATCTCGGGGCCGAGCTTGCGGTCGAGCTTGTAGCGGCCCACCCGGGTGAGGTCGTAGCGCTTGGGATTGAAGAAGGCGTTCTCGAAGTACTGGCGGGCGGCCTCGACCGAGAGGGGCTCGCCGGGGCGGGCCCGCTTGTAGATCTCGAGGAGGGCCTCCTCCCGGGTCGGCGCCAGGGTCTTCTCCTTGTCCCACTGCCCTTCGAGGAAGTCGAAGTGGCGCACGAAGCGCTCGAGGAACGCCTCGTCGCCGTAGCCCAGGGCACGCAGGAGGACGAACAGCGAGATCCGGCGCTTGCGGGCCACGCGGGCGCCGGCCGTGACGTCTTTGGAGGGCTTGGCCTCGATGTCCAGCTCGATCCACTCGCCCCGGTAGGGATGGATGGTCCCGGTGAAGATCGTCTTGGCGTCCCGGCCGGGCTGGAAGATCACACCGGGCGACCGCACGAGCTGGCTGACCACGACCCGCTCGGTGCCGTTCACGATGAACGTGCCCCGGTCGGTCATCATGGGGAAGTCGCCCATGAAGACGGTCTGCTCTTTGATCTCCCCGGTCGTCGCGTTCAAGAAACGCGCCCGAACGAACACCGGGGCCGCGAACGTCATGTCCTTTTCCTTGCACTCCTCCACCGTGAACTTCGGCGGGGGTCGCAGGTCGGGGTCGGACGGATCGAACTCGAGCTCCAGGCTCAGCTGACCGGTGAAGTCCTCGATGGGGCTGATGTCGCTGAAGGCTTCTGCCAGCCCCTTGTCCAAGAACCACTGGAACGAGTCGCGCTGGATCGAGATGAGGTCCGGCAAGGGCAGGACCTCGTCGATGTTGGCAAAGGAAAAGCGTTCAGGACTACGGGACCGCGTGGGCAACGGCCTACTCCTCCCAATCGGATTGCTGACAGGTCACACTGGACGGGGCTTCAGGCGTGGCCCGGCGCTCCCAACCCGCGCCGAGCCGGCGGGTCACAGAGCCGAGCTGGGCCCGGAGCGGGACGGCGACGCGCGCCATTCAGGCGGAATTACGGGCAGAGACAAAGGGAAGGGCCACGGCAACCTTCGATCTTATAGGTTTTCCCAGGAGCGAGCAACCCCGGGCAGCAACCAACGTCCCGGGTGCCGCGCCCGCGCCCCAGGTACCGGGGTCAGGCTAGGCAGCGCACCGGCCCGGGTCAAGCACCGCCCGGGAGCCGTCCCGGTCCCTACTTGACCTCGACGGTGGCTCCGGCACCTTCCAGCGCGGCCTTGGCCTTCTCGGCGTCCTCCTTGCTCACCTTCTCGAGCACGGGCTTGGGGGCGCTGTCGACCAGGTCCTTCGCCTCTTTCAGCCCCAGGCTGGTGAGGGAGCGCACCTCTTTGATGACCTGGATCTTCTTGTCGCCTGCGGCGGTGAGGACGACGTCGAACTCCGCCTGCTCCTCCTCGCTGTCGGCCGCCTCCCCGGCCGAGGCCGCCGGTGCCGCGGCCACAGCCACCGGCGCTGCGGCGGTCACGCCGAACCGCTCTTCGAAGTCTTTGAGCAGCTCGCTCAGCTCCAGCACCGACAGCTCGGCGATGCCGTCGAGGATCTGCTCTTTGCTCAGGGTTCCTGCCATGGGGATGGCCTTCCTTTCATTGTCATTCCTCGGTGTTCGAGATCTCGGGCTCGGCAGCGGGCGTTGTGCCTGCGGCCGCCTCGGGCGATGTCGCAGCGATGCCCTCGGCGTCCTCGGACCCGCTTCCCACATCTTCCGTGGGCTCGTCGGCGGCCGAGGGGGAGGCACCGTGCGCGTCCACCAGCGCCGCAAGGCCGTACGCCAGGTTCCGCGGGAGGGCCTGGAGCAGCCCGGCCATCTGCTGCAGCGGCGCCGCCATGCCCCCCGCCAGCCTGCTCAACAGGACCTGGCGCGGTGGCAGGTCCGCCAGCGCCGCGAGCTGTGCTGCCGAGAGGGGACCGCCGTCGAGGAGACCGCCTTTGACGACGAGGCTCGGCGCCGTCCTCGAGAAGTCCCGCAGGGCCTTGGCCACTGCGCTCACGTCACCCTGGACGAATGCGAGAGCCGTCGGCCCGGTGAGCAGGCTCTCCAGCGCTTCGTGGTCGCTGCCGGCAACGGCCAGGCGCACCAGGGTGTTCTTGAAGACCTTGTACTCGCCTCCAACCGCGGCAAGGCTCCGGCGGAGCTCGGCCAGCTCGGCGACGCTGAGACCGCGGTACTCGGTGACGATGGCGGCCGAGGAAGACGACAGGCGCTCGCGCACCTCGTCCACCACTGCCACTTTCTCGGGCCTCGGACTGTCCATCGCTCCTCCACCGGTCGGTTCCGCCCGGCAACTGTGCCGGGACCTCCGGGGCGACGGGCCGACGGCACCGTGCGGTGTGTCGGATCGACGACGCCTCGTCAGGCGGGCCTGGCAGGCCCCTTCGGCACCTTGCGGTGCACCGGAGATCTTCGGCGGCTCACTGTGTTCTGGTTGTGTTCCGTTCGTTCGCTGCTCGCCGCGACGCGCCGGGCGGATCGATGATCCAGCGGGATGCAAGCCTGCACCCCTGCGAGCGGGCGACATCGTAGCGGAGCCGGGGAGCCCCGGCAACCGCGGTCTGCTGCGAGCTGGTCAGACCGTGGCCAGCAGCTCTTCGTCGACCTCTCTCGCCCGCACCGGGTCGAGGTGCACGCCCGGTCCCATCGTGGTCGAGAGCGTCACCGAGCGGATGTACCTGCCCTTGGCCGACGCCGGCTTCGCCCGCACCAGCTCGTCGATGACGGCCCTCACGTTGGCCAGGAGCTGCGCCTTGGAGAACGACGCCTTGCCGACCCGCACGTGCACATTGCCCACCTTGTCCGTCCGGTACTCGACCCGCCCGCCCTTGAACTCCACGACGGCCTTTCCGACCTCGTTGGTCACCGTCCCGGTCTTCGGGTTCGGCATCAGTCCTCGTGGCCCGAGGATCCGGCCCAGCGTCCCGACTTGTCCCATCAGGTCAGGGGTGGCGATGGCCACGTCGAAGTCGAGAAAGCCCTCGTCACGCACTCTGGCCACCAGGTCATCCGCGCCGATGTGGTCCGCGCCGGCCGAACGGGCCTCGGCGGCCGCCTCGCCCGCTGCGAACACCGCCACCCGCTCGGAGCGGCCCGTGCCCGACGGCAGCGACAGCGTCCCCCGGACGATCTGGTCGGCCTTGCGCGGGTCCACACCGAGGCGCACCGCGAGCTCGACAGTCTCGTCGAAGCCGGCTCGGGCGCCGGCCTTCACGAGGTCCAGCGCCTCGGCAACTCCGTAGAGCGCCTCCCGATCGATGCCGGAAGCGACCTCCCGGTACTTCTTTCCGTGCTTGGCCATCTTCGCTCCTTCGTCGTGCTCGACCCGTACCCGCCTCGACCGGTCGTCCTCTCTACCTCGACCCGCCGCCCTCGCCCGCCGTGCCCCGCTGCCTTCTCCCCGCCGCCCTCGCCCAGGTGCCCTCTCGCCGCTGCCT
Organism: Actinomycetes bacterium; assembly: GCA_021791615.1. The sequence goes on along the minus strand of JAJYWG010000030.1, from coordinate 2,652 downwards.
CGCCCAGGTGGTCGTCAGCCGGCCACCGCGACGCCCATGGAACGGGCGGTGCCGGCGACCTGCTTCTTTGCCGCTTCGAGGTCGTCGGTGTTGAGGTCGGGAAGCTTGACCTTCGCGATGTCCTCGAGCTGGGCGGTCGTGATCGTCCCGGCCTGCTCGCGGCCAGAGGTCGCGGAACCCTTCTCCAGACCCGCGGCCTGGCGGATCAGCACCGGGGTCGGCGGGGTCCGCAGCACGAAGGTGAAGCTGCGGTCCTCGTAGATCGTGATGTCCACCGGCACCACCGACCCACGCTGGGACTCGGTGGCGGCGTTGTACTGCTTGCAGAACTCCATGGTCTGGACACCGTGAGGCCCGAGGGCGGTCCCCACCGGAGGCGCCGGGGTCGCCGATCCGGCCTCGAGCTGGATCTTCACCAATGCCAACACTCGCTTTTTCGGTGCCATCACCCTCTCCTCGTCGATCGGAAGCGCCGGCAGGAGATCCGCCGAGCGGGTCCGGGTGTCACAGCTTCGCCACCTGGCTGAAATCGAGCTCCACGGGGGTCTCCCGGCCGAAGATGTTCACCAGGACCTTGAGCTTGAGCTGGTCCTCGTTGATCTCGGCGATCTGTCCCGAGAAGTCGGCAAACGGACCTTCCTTCACCCGCACGGTCTCGTCGAGCTCGTACTCGGCTCTGGGCCGGCTGCGCTTCACCGGAGCCTCGGCCCCGTCCGCCTTCACCGGCAGGATGCTCTCCACCTCACGCCGGGACAGGGGAGTCGGCTTCGTGCCCGGTCCGACGAAGCCGGTCACGCCGGGGGTGTTGCGGATCGCACCCCAGGTGTCGTCGTCGAGATCACAGCGCACCATGAGGTAGCCGGGGAAGACCTTCTTCTGCACCGTGACCCGCTTGCCGCCTTTCAGCTCGACGACGTCTTCCATCGGGATCACGACCTCGAAGACCCGGTCCTCCATGCCTCGGGAGGCGACGACGTTCTTCAAGTTCGACGAGACCTTGTTCTCGTAGCCCGAGTAGGTGTGCACGACGTACCAGCGCCCGGGGCGGTCGTAGGCACTGGGAAGCGGCTCTTCGTCTTCCTCTTCGTCGAGCTCTGTGCCGGCGTCCAGCTCGGCGTCGGCGCCGAGCCCTGTGCCGGCATCGAGCCCGGTGTCTGCGGCGAGCCCGGTGTCTGCGGCGAGGTCGAGACCGCCCGAAGTCGGCGGTCGGTCGAGGTCGCCCGTGTCCCCGAGCGCGTCGACGACCACACCGCCCATGGTCTCGGTATCCGTTTGGGGATCGGCAGGAGAGAGGTCTGTCACTGGTACACCGTTCACTCGATCAGCATTCACTTCTGGAACATGTAGAAGATGCCCTTGCCGAACACGTAGTTCAGGGCGAAGATCAGGCTCACCATCAGCACCAACGTGAAGAAGACCACCGTGGTGTAATTGATCAGCTCGGCCCGGTTCGGCCACGCCACCTGGCGGAGCTCGTCGCGGATCTCCCGCGTGAACTGCATCGGAGACGTGCGTTGCCGGGCAGGGCGTTTGGCCGGCTGTCCGGTCGGCCTCCGGGACGCGGGCGAGCCGTCGGCCTCCATCTGGCCCTGGCGCTGCATCATTCGCTTCGTCTCTCGGTTCACCGACGCCGCTCCGGCTTTCTCGTTCTCATCGTGCCTTCGTTCGGGCTTTGGACTTTACCGGCAAGAGCAGGGCAGGAGGGACTCGAACCCCCAACCGCCGGTTTTGGAGACCGGTGCTCTACCAGTTGAGCTACTGCCCTCTGCGAGCAACCTTGCACTTCTGGTCCGGGTGCTCCATGCTCGATCCGGCTGCTTGTCGAGAAACGGAGCCACGGTCGCCGACAAGGGCAACCGGCGCCCGATCCCGACCGAACCGATGAGCAGGAGATGAGGTTAGCACCTGGTTGCCGTGCTGACCTCAGCGCGTCTCCTTGTGGAGCGTGTGGGCGCGGTCCCACCGACAGAATTTCTTCATCTCGATGCGCTCACGGTCGTTGAGCTTGTTTTTGGTCGTGATGTAGTTGCGCCGCTTGCACACCTCGCAGGCCAGCGTCACTTGGACCCGCTTCTCGTTCTTTGCCATTCACTCATCTCCTTCCGTTCCCCTGCCACCTTCGGCGAACGTTGCTCGCGGTGCCGGCACGAGGATCGGAGCCCGATCGCCCGGAATGCCCACTCCCGCCCCTCCCTTCCTGCGGCCCGACGGTCGCCTTTCAGGCTAGTAGCGGCGGCGGGACTCGAACCCGCGACAACACGATTATGAGCCGTGTGCTCTGACCAACTGAGCTACGCCGCCACGGCACACGCCGCTCTGGAGCAGCTATTCGGGTCAGCGCCGCCTGACGCCATCGAAGCTCCTTCGGCGTGTGGGCCTGGGAAAAGTATGCACCGGCTGGGGCGATACGGCAATTCGGGGTTCCCTCCCGAGGAGCACGCGACGTGGCCACCACCCGTCTGAGTGACTCCCAGTAGTGCTACCAAGCCCGGATACGGCGGACGACCCTGGGGGACCTGTTCCACTCAGGTGGAGATCGCCATGCCGACCACAGGGGCGTTCAGGCGCGTACCCCCCATCGAGCCGTGGAAGGGAGCATTGAAGCTGAAGACCCCGCCTGTGGACGCCACCTCCCAGTAGCCGCCGGTCGTC
>JAJYWG010000091.1 GCA_021791615.1 Actinomycetes bacterium | reverse complement strand
TGGCCCCTAGTGGTGGCACGCACGTGTTAGAGATCACTGAAACTCGCGTTCTGTGATCACCGAAACTCGCGTCGTACGATCAACGAAAGTCGCGGTTGGCGGGACCGGACGTCCTCCGGGGAGGAGGATAGCAACACCGGTGGGTTGCGGGTTTGGGACTGTCGGGCTCGGCTGGCGGGACCGTGAGAGGGGTGGGGCTCGGCAGGTGGGGTTGACGGTGGAGGCGATCAGGTTGGGGGGATCGCGCAGCGCGAATGGATCAGAGCCGAGGTCTCGGGTCATGGGCCAGCCGGGGACCTGAAGCGCTGATGGGCTGCCTGCTTGGTCATCCCGAGCACCGAAGCGATGGCCGACCAGGGCTGACCGGCCTGTCGTGCTGTCTCGACGGTGGCATCGAGAGCCTCCTCGGCGGCGACCAGGGCGTCCCTGGCTTCGATGAGGGCCACCAGCGAGGCTGGGGTGGGCAAGCGGCGAGGGCGGGCACCTTTGCCGAGCGCCGAGCGTCTGCGGTCGCAGTCCTCGCACAGGGCGAAGCGCAGCGGCGGATCGGAGTAGATCACCACCGCCAGATGCCGGCAGGAGGGTCGCATCTCGGCCTTGTCGGCGTAGTGGCAAGCTTCGGCCAGTCCGAGATCGACCAGATCGGGCCATCCCCGCTGGGGGGTGGGTGGGGCCGGCCCACGGCGGTTGTGGCGCACTGACGCGAGGGCCTTGGCTTCACCCATGGCGACCTCCTGATCGGCCGGCGGGGCGGTGACCGGCTCGATGACTCGAACAACTGTCAACTGCAGTTGTCGTTGTCACGGGTCGGGCCGACCGTCGCAGCGGGCCGCTCATGACCGACTCAGGGGGCATGGCTGCCACCGGTCGGGATCGGGTCGGTTCGCACCTGGCGGGCGGCCTCGGCGAGGGCTTGGTGCTCACGCATCCGCCACGAGGCGCCGGTGATGTTGAACACCACCGCCCGGTGGATGATCCGGTCGAGGATGGCCCCGGCGACGACCTCGTCTCCGAAGGCCGGCCCCCATGCCGGCAGACCTCGGTTGGTCGTGACCAGCGTGGGCAGGTTCTTCTCATAGCGGTGGTTGATGACCTGAAAGAAGCTGGCCGCTGCGTCCCGGGCCATCGGGAGCAGGGCTACGTCGTCGATCACCAGCACCGTGGGCGAGGTGTAGGAGCGCAGCTTGGACGCCCAGGTGCCCTCGGCCCTGGCCCTGCCCAGGGCCACCACCATGTCATCGGCGGTGGTGAAGTAGCTGCGATAGCCGGCTTCGACCGCCAAGGTGGCCAACGCGACCGCCAGGTGCGTCTTCCCGCAGCCAGGCTGGCCCAAGAAGGCGACCGAGCGTCCCTCGGGGATGAAGCGCAGGCTGGCCAGGTCCGAGACGAGCTTGGCGTCGACGCTCGGCTGGAACTCGAAGTCGAACTCCTCGATGCTCCGCCGGTAGGGGAACCGGGCTTGTCTCAGCCTGGCAGCCAGGCGTCGGTTAGTGGTGGCCGCCACCTGTTCGGCCATCACCCGGGCCAGGTAGGAGACATGGCTCCACTCGCCCGCCTTGGCCTCCTCGGCCAGCACGGCGAAACACTCCGTCGCCCTGCCCAGGCCCAGGTAGCCGAGATCGGCCTTCAGGGCCTCGTAGGGGCTCGTGACATCCGATTGGGTCACATCCCGCTCCCGGTGCAGCCACAGGCGCCGTAGCGGGCTTCGAGGTCAGGGCCTGCAACATCGTATGGCCACCGGTCGGCGTCGAGGCGGCCCCCTCTGTCGGCATGGCCTGAGGCTTCCCGCCGATCCTCGCCTGGCGGCGGGGGTGGCATCGCCGGCCTCGACAAGGCGCGCCCGAGCGCGATTGCCTCGACCGCTTGGCGATGCAGCGGGTCCCACACCGCCTCGGTCGCCCCGGGGCGAAGCCGGTGACGGGCCACCCTTTGGCTGCCCCAGAAGATCTCCAAGATGCCGCTATCGACCTCGGCCCGGCAGAGAACCTTGGACCCGAGTGCCTCTGGGGCGACAGAGTAGGGAACCCCCTCCCACTCGACGAGCGCCAGGCGGGGATGCACCCGGCGATCCCCGCGATAGGCGGTGTCGAAGCGGCGCCCCGGGAGGCGGGAGAGGAAGCGCCGCTCCATCTCGATGCGGTCGGCCGGGCGCTCCTTGGTGGTCGAATGAACCCGGTCGTGACGGCGGCGCTGCACCCATGCTGTCCCCAGCCCGTCGAGCTCACCCACGCTCCTTGGTGGTCCCAGGGCGTCGAGCTCGGTCAAGAAGCTCTCCTTGGTGTCTCGGAACGGGCGCTCGACCTTACCCTTCCGCTTCGCGTCCCTGGCCTGGCACGCCTTGATCTCCACGCCGTTCCAGGCGGCGAAGTCGATCGCCGGGGGGTGCAGGGTGAAGCGCTTGCCCTGGGAGCTGCCCAGAGCCCCCATCCGGTCGGTGCGCAGGATCTTCGGGACTCCGCCGGCCGCCTCGAAGAAGCGGACCAGGCCCTCGAAGGTGTGCTCGGCGTCGATCGAGGTGGTGAACCACCACCGCCGCCACCGTGACCAGCAGAAGATGCAGCTCAGGCAGAAGACCTTGCCCAGACCCCAACGCTCGGTCCAGGCGTGGCACTCCGACCAGTCGAACTGGGCCTCCTCGCCCGGTGCCGTCTCGATCGACATGCTCACCCCCGCCGCGGCCCGGAACCGGGGGCCACGCAGCTCGTTCAAGTGACGAGCCACCGAGGGGTACGAGCCCTCGAACCCCTCAGCAGCGATGATGTCGTACACGCTCGTGGCCAGCAGCTTCTCCGCCGGCGGTCGGATCAGCTGGTGGATCCGCTCGGCCCAGCGGGCATCGACCACCCGCCCTGCGGCTGGAGCTCTCCGAGCCGGGGGCGGACCGCCCTGCTTCAGCCACTTGGCGATCGTCGCCGGATGGTAGCCCAGCTCCTCGCCGATCTCGGTGTTCGTCTTGCCCTGGCGCTTCAGGGCCAGCACTCCGTCCACGTACTCCTCCTGGGTCATCATGGCGCCGGGTCTCCATCCTTTCCGTCAGGTTTGGTTGACCCAACGAGATTGGCGGATCCCGGAGCTCGGGTGGGTGATGCTCGGAGGAGCGTCAGGTCACATCCGACCGCGACTTTCGTTGATCGCAGATCGTGTGTATCGGTGAGCGCTCAACAGGACTCGGCCATTCGTGCAGCCGCCAGCATCTTCACTGCGCTGATCGACGCCTCCATGGTCGTGCAACGCTCAACGACCACCCCGGCCACAGCGGGGCTGATCGCCGCAGCATCGAAGCCGACTACCGCCTTGCACAGCGCTTCGAGGCTCTCGCACATTGCGCACCGGACCGATCCGACCGCCGCCGAGGCGGCACCGACAGGAAGGCTCTCGTTGCGTCGAGAACGAACGTATGTTCGATCTTAGCCCAACCCTGCGACAGGTTCAGGGCGGGCCCGAGCCGCCGAACGCCGAGCCGGCGGGCCCCGGGCGTCGGGCGGAGGGCGGAGGGCCCCGGGCGGCGATCTCCCTACCTCCAACGACACTGCAGGGTCCCGGCGAGGAGGGTCCCGGCGAGGCGCGCCGCGTCGCCGAGTCAGTCGGTGCCTCGTTCAGCCCTCCTGGTACCCTACCAGGGTATAGTTCTCGCCCAGTGAGCTGGAGGTTCCTGTGCACGGCTACAGCGCCAACAAGGATCAGTACCTCGAGCGTCTGCGCCGCATAGAGGGCCAGGTTCGTGGGCTGCAGCGGATGGTGGAGGAGGACCGCTACTGCATCGACATCTTGACCCAGGTGACCGCTGCGACCAAGGCCTTGCACGCAGTCGCTCTCGGGTTGCTGGAGGCCCACATCGGGACCTGCGTGGCCGACGCCGTCGCGGCCGACGGCCTCGAAGGCGCAGCCAAGGTGAAGGAGGCGGCCGATGCCATCGGGCGGCTGCTACAGGCCTGAGCAGGACCCCGAAGGGGAGCGTGTGCTGGAGGAGTGGAAGGACCAATGAGCCACCCGACGGTCGCACAGCCTCCAGCGGCCTACGACCTGGCCGTCGAGGGCATGACCTGCGCCTCGTGCGTACGGCGGGTCGAGCGCGCACTGTCGTCGGTGGACGGCGTCGCCGGGGCACGGGTAAACCTCGCGACCGAGTCGGCGACGGTCGAGCTCGCCGAGGGCCACGAAGTGGATCGGCAGGCGCTCGAGGCAGCCGTCGAGGCCGCTGGGTACCACGCGACCCTTTCGCTCGCGGTGGCGGACCCCGCCGAGGAGGCCGCGGGACGCCGGGCCCGGCGGGCCGCAGACCTACGCCGGCGACGGGTGAGGCTTGCCGTGGGCACGGTGGGCAGCGCAGCGGTGCTCGTCTTGGCCTACGGGTTCGGGGTCGACAGCTGGTCGCCCTATGCGCAGCTGGCGCTTGGTCTTCCGGTGTTCGCCTGGGTCGGCGCAGACTTCCATCGGGGGGCGTTGTCGAGCTTGCGCCATCGCAGCGCCAATATGGACACGCTGGTGTCGCTCGGCTCTGCCGTGGCGTTCTCGTACTCGGTTGCGGCGACAGTTTTGCTTCCCGGGAAGCCCACCTACTTCGACGTCGCTGCGGTGATCGTGACGCTGATCTCGGTCGGCAAGTACCTGGAGGTGCTCACCCGGCGCCGCGCCGGAGAAGCGATCGAGTCGCTCGCCTCCCTCACCCCTCGGGTCGCGCACCTGGTCGCCCGATCCGGGTGGGCGGGAGCGGCAGGATCACCGGCAGGATCAGAGGTGGCGCCAGAGGCCGAGACGGTCGAGGTCGCGGTCGAGACGCTGCGAGCTGGAGATGTGGTGCTCGTCCGTCCCGGGGAGGCGCTCCCCGCCGACGGGGTCGTCATCAGCGGGTCGAGCGCGCTCGACGAGTCGATGCTCAGCGGCGAGAGCGTGCCGGTGACCAAGACTGCAGGGGACGAGGTGACCGGCGGCACGCTCAACGGGCTGTCACCGCTCGAGGTCGAGGTGACCAGGGCGGGAGCGGACTCGACGCTCGCCCAGGTCATGGCGCTCGTCGAGCGGGCCCAGGCGGAGAAGTCCAAGGCCCAGCGCTTGGCGGACCGGGTCTCCTCGGTGTTCGTGCCGACCATCCTCGCCGTCGCCGCGCTGACCTTCGCCGGGTGGCTGGCGAGCGGTCACTCGCTGGTCGCGGCGTTGGTGCCCGCCGTCGCGGTGCTCGTCGTCGCCTGCCCCTGTGCTCTCGGCCTCGCCACCCCTGTCGCAGTGATGGTCGGCAGCGGGCGGGGCGCCGAGCTGGGCCTGCTCATCTCGGGGGGTGAGGTCCTGGAGCGGGTCCGTCGGCTGGACACCGTGGTGGTCGACAAGACCGGCACCTTGACCCTCGGACGACCCGAGGTCGTGGAGGTCGTCGACCTCGACCTCGACCTCGACCTCGACGTCGACGCAGACGGCGACGAAGACCGGGAGGGAAACGTAGACCACGACGACGGGAGCGAAGCCGTGCTGGCGCTCGCCGCAGCCGCCGAGACCGCCTCCGAGCACCCCCTCGCCCGGGCGGTGCAAGCAGCCGCGAAGCGCAGCGGGGCCGCGCAGGGAGACCTGGTGGCGAGCACGGCGGAGGTCACCCCCGGGGCCGGCGTCACCGCCACCGTCGACGGCCACCTGGTCCAGGTCGGCTCGCTCGAGTGGGCCACCCGGCCAGGGGGAGCCGCCACCACCCCCCCAGGGGGAGCCGCCACCGACCTCCCAGGACGAGCCAACGCCGGATGCGCCGGCTCGACGACTCCCCGGACGGGCGGTGCCGAACGGGCGAGGCCAGGCGAGGACGGGCGACGAGCGAGCGAGGCGGCGGGCGACGCCGGGCGGCGGGCGAACGAGGCCGCACGAGCGGAGGGCGACCGACTCGCCGCTCGCCACCTCACGCCGGTGGTCATTGCGATCGACGGCCGGGCCCGCCTGGTGCTCGGGATCACCGACCCGCTGCGCCCCGACGCGGCGGCGGGCGTCCGGCGCCTGAAGACCGAAGGTCTGCGAGTCGTGCTGGCGACCGGCGACCGGGTCGAGGTGGCCGAAGCGGTTGGGGCCGAGGCAGGCGTCGACGAGGTCCTGGCCGGGCTTCGACCCGAGGACAAGGCGGCCCTCGTCCGCCACCTCCAAGAGACCTCGGGACCGGTCGCGATGGTCGGCGACGGCATCAACGACGCCCCCGCGCTCGCGGGCGCCGACGTCGGAATCGCCATCGGTACCGGCACCGGCGTCGCGATGGCCGCCGCCGAGATCACCCTCGTCCACGGCGACATCGGTGCCGTCGCCGACGCCATCGCCCTTTCCAGGGCCACCCGCCGGGTCATCTGGCAGAACCTCGGCTGGGCGTTCGGTTACAACCTGGTGCTCGTCCCCCTCGCCGCAGTCGGCGTGCTCCCACCGATGATCGCCGCTGCCGCAATGGCGACCAGCTCGGTCAGCGTCGTCACCAACGCCCTCCGGCTCCGCCGCTTCGGCTCCTCCGCCGACCGGACCGGGCCGCCGGCCGGACCGGCCGGGCACGACGGGTCGCCCGCCGTGGCAGTGCCATGATCCCGGCTCCCCGGCACCGGGCATCCGGGTGTGCCGACGAAGCCGCCCTTTCACCCTCCGCCGACCGAACAAGGAGCAGACCATGAGGACACTCGCCGTGACCGCACCCGACATCTCCTGCGAGCACTGCAGGAGGAGCATCGAGCACGACCTCGCAGGCGCTCCCGGAGTACGCCAGGTGACAGTCGACGTCGACACCAAGGCGGTCCGGGTCGACTACGACGAGACCGAGACCGACGACCAGGCACTTCGAGCCGTGCTCACCGACATCGGCTACCCCCCGGCCTGATCCGCAACCACCGGGCGGGCTCCCCAACCGCCGGACGGGCACGCCGAGGCGCCTGCGCTCCGAGCCGCCCATCGCCGGCAACGCGTCGGGCCCGGCGGCCAGCTCTGCGGTGGGCTTCGTCAGGTGCCAGTGCTGCGCCCAGAACGTGCTCCTCGCACCAGATCCGGGAAAGGTTGGCCCAAGCGTCGTCGGGCTCCTCGATGAGGTAGCGGCTGGGCGCGCCGACCCGTTCCCCGTCACGGCTCCGGGTCCTCGACGCTCCGGGAGCCCGAGCCTCGAAGCGAGCAGCTACCCCAAGGGGGGGTCGAGGTGGCGCCTACCGCTGCCCCGCTCGGCCGGCCGAGGTCACCCGAGCTCGGCTCGGATCGCGAACAGCTCGGGGAAGAACCTGCGGTCCACCGCGGAGCGCAGGTACCCGACGCCATCGGACCCACCGGTGCCCGGCTTGGTGCCGATGATCCGCTCGACGGTCTGGAGGTGCCGGAACCTCCAGAGCCGGAAGCTGTCCTCGAGGTCGACCAGCTCCTCGCAGCACTCGTACTCCACCCAGTGCGCGTCGGTCCGCTCGTAGAGCACCCGCAGGACCGGCAACAGCGACGGGGTGAAGGTCCAGCTCTCGGTGACGTCCCGTCCAAGCACGTCGGCCGGCACCGGGTGCCCGCGGCGCGCCAGCCACCGCAGGAACTGGTCGTAGAGGCTCGGCCGGGCGAGCCCGTCGGCCAGCATCGACCGGGCGAGGGGGTCGGTGCCGGCGCGCTCGACCACGGAGCGGTCCTTCGCCCCGAGGGCGAGCTCGATGGCCCGGTACTGGTAGGACTGGAAGCCCGAGGACGTGGCCAGAGCGGATCGGAACCCGGCGTAGTCGGCCGGGGTCAGGGTGGCGAGGACTGCCCACTGGTCGGTCAGGCTGTGGAGGATCGACTTGACCCGGGCAACCGACTTGAACGCCGGGCGGGCCTCGTCGGCCTCCAGGTGGGACGAGACCGCCGACAGCTCGTGGCGCACGACCTCGAACCACAGCTCGCAGGTCTGGTGCATGACGATGAAGAGCAGCTCGTCGTGGTGCTCCGGGCGGCTGCGCGGCCTCTGGAGGCCGAGGAGCTCGCCGAGGCGCAGGTACTCGCCGTAGGTGAGGTCGCTGTCCATCGCGCCGTAGCGTACGCAGGTGACCTGGCCCCGTCCGACACCGACCGTGGGGGATCGGA
>JAJYWG010000535.1 GCA_021791615.1 Actinomycetes bacterium | reverse complement strand
ATGATGCACCGTCACTGACTGCAGCACGAACCATGCTCAGGGAGTGGATTGCTGCGTGGCAGGATCGCTATTCAGCACTTGTCGACTTCGTGGAATCCTCCATGGATAGACGCTTACCTTCTTTGCTTTCCCCCACAGCATCGAAGACACATTCGAAGTACCAATGTTCTTGAACGTCTCAATGAAGAGCTGAAACGGAGAACAAAGGTTGTCTTAATCTTTCCCAAGAGGCAAGCCTCTTTGTCTTTTCCCTGCAGTGGCATGCGAGATTCATAAGCAGTGGATGGATGACCAGCCATACCTCTCCATGAACCTTCTCGAGGGCACCATTTCCCTATCTGTATCCCAGGTGGCATAATCACTATGTTCACTCTTCATTCCAGAACCCATTTTGCACACAACTGCGCACACAACTGATTGTGGTGGTCTTGTTCGAACCGAAGAGCCTGCGCACCATGAGCTCGAGGCCGGCGGAGTCGACGGTGAGCTGGGCGAGGGGAGCTGTGACTGCACCGGTAGCTCGCACGCTGAAGCTGTTCCTCGGCATCGTCAGTTCAGCGGGTGTATGGAGGGCCGCGGAGGAGCGGGTCGAGGGCAACTGCCCTCGCGGTGGCGAAGAGAACCCATCGGGGCTGGGTTCGGTCCAACCCGGGATCGGGAGCGGAGAATCCGTGCCTCGGCATGTAAAGAGTGAGAGCCGTGAGGCCCACCTCGGTTGTTCATCTTTCTCTCCGAGCTGGTGCGGTCCGACGTGATGCCAATCAGCTGCGCGCCGGAAGGAGTCTGAGTCATTTATCTGGAGCCGAGTTCGCTATCAGGGCAAGTGTGCTGAGCGCTGGCTGCGCGCCGTTGGCGTCGAGGCAGATGAGCGCGAAGGAGTCACAGGTGGTGTGGGTGCCCAGGGCGGGTTCGAGCCACCAGGCGGTGCCTCCGGTCAAGCCGTGGTCCGCTTCGGAGACCAAGACGTCTGCAACAGCTTGGACGACAGCCTGCTGATGCGCCGGCGACCCGCCTTGGGATGCTGCCGGTCCGCCTCCGAGGCCGGAGCGCCCGCCGAACTCGCCGACGAACACGGGTTTGCCCTTCGCGTCGGCGACGAGCGCTTGGAGGAACGAGCGGGCATAAGCGGCGAAGGCGGAAGGGTCGGTGGAGCTGCGGTCGGGGTGCTGGCGCGACGGCACCGCGTTATCGGGGTAGAGGTGCGCGGAGACGAAGTCGACGAGCGGGACCACGGCCGGGGCGGTGGAGGGGTCGTTGTAGAGGAAGCCCTGACCTTTCGTCTTGGGCGCCCGCCATCCGCCGATGGTGACCGGGATGCCCGGTGCTTCGGCGTGCGCTGCTGCGATCGCCTGGGCGAGGTCGGGGATCGTCGAGGGGTCGACGGTGGGCTCATTGGCCACCTCGATCCCCGCGAGAGCCGGCGGGAACGACCCGCCGTTCTGGCTGCGGATCTGGGTGAGGACGGCCTTCTCGTCGGCGATCCAGGTAGCGGTGGGCATGGCGCCCACTGGGCTCGCGCTTGCACCGGGCGGGCCTTCGGGGGCCCACGTGCCGCCGGCTGGCGCGCCGTCGGCGCGGTAGGCGCCCGAGAGCAGCAGCACCGCCCGCATGCCGGCGTGCTGAAGCTCCCCGAAGACCGTCTTCCAACCGCCTGCCGCGAGTGCCTGGGCTTGGGCGATGTCGGGAGCGGGGGGCGAGTCGAGTAGGCGAACCTGGGTGAGGTGGTCCCGGACCAGCAGGTCGATCAGTGCCGGGCCAGTCGGCTGGAGGCTCTGACCGGGAAGAAGGTTGATGGGCGCGACGTCCACGCCGAGACCGAAACCCGCCATGGGAGGCCCGCCAGTCGTCGCCAGCGTCGTTGACGTCGCAGGCGATGCCACGGTCGTGGCAGTGGTTGACGTCGACCGCCTGTTCCCAGTCGCATCGAACCTCGGAGCGGCGCAGGCACCGACGGTGAGACCGACGAGCACCAGCACGAGCGCTGCCGTCTGGAGGCCAGGTCGGTGCCGTCTGCCCCGGGTCAAAGCCGTCACTTCGTTGGCGACCGGGCGAGCAGGCCGTCGAGGACGAGGGCGGTGACGAACTCGACGCTCTGTTCAGGGGTCTCGTCGCGGGCCTTGATCCGCACGAGGAGCAGGCTCGTCATCGACGCGGCGGTGTCCTCGGGGGTGGTGGGAACGCTGATCTCTCCGCGACCTGCCGCCACGGTGAGGATGGCGGCGAGCGGCCTCGGCAGCGGCAGGATCAGACGCGGGTCGCGCTCATCGGTCGGCGGCCCCTCGGTGCGGTTCACGGCGCTGAGCAGCGCCGTGGCGAGCACCCGGTGCTGGTGCACCGCAGTCGCTACCCGGAGGAGATGGCGGTACACAGCCTCGCGCACGGGCAGCGCGATCGCGTCCTCGGCAGCCGGGCCGTCGAGGTCGCCGAGCTCGCCGGCGAAGACGGTAGCCACCAGGGCGTCCTTGGTGCCGTAGTGCTCGTAGATCGTGGCCGGTCCCACACCGGCGCGCTTGGCGACGGCGTCGATGGTCGTGTCCTCGTAGCCCCGGGCTTCGAACAGCGCCCGGGCCGCATCGGTGATCTTGGCCTGGCTGCGTCGGCGGCGGGTCGCGGCGGAACGAGCCCGCCAACCGTCGGTCACCGTCTCGGAACCCACGTATGTAAGCATAGTCGCTCCGGGTCGGATGTGCTATGATCCCGGTGTGGCTAGAATGACCCAAGTTCGTGGGTGGGGCCGCCTCAGCCGGCACGCGGGGTCGGTCGTCGCCGTGGCAACGGTCGCCGCACTGAGCGGCTGTGCCGCCGCCCAACCACCCACGGCGACGTCAGGGACCTCGGCGTCGACCACCACAGCAGCGACCGTGTCCACCGTCCCCGCCGGGTCAGCGACTTCCTGCACGGCGACCGATCCCAGGGTCGCCGACCCCGGCGCCCCTCACGGGTTGTTCGCCAACGCGGTCAACCTGGCCAGCCCCGCCCAGCAGCAGGTCATCCTCCACTATCTGCTGGCCGATCCGACGGTCTGCGGGGCTGACATCGTCGTACCGTGGAGCGCGATCGACAAGGGACCCGGTGCCACCCCCCGTTACGACTGGACCCAGCTCGATAAGTGGACCGGGCCCTGGGAGGCGGCCGGTAAGGAGGTGAACCTCATCGTCTGGGGTGTCGACGAGCAACCCCGCCAGACCCCGGTGCCTGCCACCCCCGCCTACGTGCTCTCCCAGGTGGACACCGTCCAGTGCGACCAGAACACCCCGCCCACGCCGGTCTACTGGGAGCCGGGCTACGAGGACAACTGGAAGGCGTTCGTCGCCGCGGTCGTCGACCACGTGGCCGGGGATCCCCACGTCGGCTACCTGCGCTTCGGGATCGGCACTGGCGGGGAGAGCTACGTGGAGAATGACCTGAAGGGCGCCTGCCTGGCGCAGTGGAACGCGCACGGCTACCAGCAGGACTTCCCCGCGTACTCCGCAGCCATGCTCGCTTACGAGGCCTCGCTGCACTCGGCCAAGCAGATCATGGTTGGGATCAATACCTTCCGTGGTGGGGACGGCTTCCCCGATCAGGTGGCTGCAACGGCGGTGGCCGACGGGTTCGGCTTCGGCACCCAGGGCCTGGCCGACTCGGCCATCCGCAGCGGCCAGCCGTGCTACGCGAACTGGTGCGCGCTGTTCGACAAGTACACGGGTCGGGTGCCGCTCGAGGTCCAGACCTACGAGAAGACCGACCCCGCCGGTACCGGCCCCGAGGGCACCCTCCCACCGCTGCTCCGTTTCGCTCTGTCCGAGCATGCCCAGATCCTCGAGCTGTACCCGACGGAGTGGCTCGTCGCCGACGACCCGACCTGGCCCGGCTACCCCCAGGGTCACGCCGCCTACGCACAGGCACTCGCTGGCGCTGCATCCGTAGTCGGAAGCGCGCCAGTCCGTTAGGAAGACCGTGACCAGGGCGAGTTGCAGTGACAACCGATCCCATCTCCCTGGGCTCTGGGCCCGCGCGAACAGTCAACGTCTCCGGCCTGGCGCGCGCCGCTGTGCTCCTCGCCGTCATCGGTGGCGTGTGGGCGTCGGCTGCGATAGGCGCGCTGCACGGTGCAGGGGGAGGCGCTGTGTGGTTTGCCGGTGCCGTCCTGCTGGGTGTGCTCTGCGCGCCCGCGGCGCGACTCGCCCGTCGCCCCGGGAACCTCGCCGACAGCGGCCCCACCTGGCAGCCGGGACACCGTCGGCGCTTCGCCCTGATCGTGGAAGGCGGGGTTGCGGTCATGATCGCTGCTGTCGCCATCGCATCGGCCTCCGGGCACGACCTGATCGCTGCTCCGCTGGTAACGCTGGTGGCCGGTCTGCACTTCTTCCCCCTCGCCCGGCTGTTCGCCCAGCGACGATATGTCCTTACCGGCACGGCCCTGTGCCTGCTCGCGGCGGCATCCCTGGCGGTCGTCCCACGCTGGTATCACGACGCTTCGGCTCACGGGGGTCGGATCTTCTTGACCGGCGTCGTCAACGACGGTGGGAGCGTCCTCATCCTTTGGGCAACGCCGGCAAGCATCCTCATCCCCCTGGCTCGCCGCGCTGGCGGGCGAATCGACCAGACCGCACCCCGATGACCACGGCAGGGAGAGCCGGATGAACCTCACTACGCGCCGGTCGGGCCCGACACCCGTCGACCCCCTGCGGGCCCGCGCCCTCTCCACGCACCATCGCATGCGCCCTGTGGAGCCCGATCGATGAGCGACTCCCCACCGACGATGCTGACCGGAGGCACCGTGATCACCATGGACCCAGCTCGGCCGCGCGTCGAGGCGGTCGCGGTCTCGGGCGGCACCGTCCTCGCTGTGGGTGCGCTCTCTGAGGTGGCGCGCCGAGCCGGCAGTACAGCCAAGGTGGTGGATCTCGGTGGAGGATGCCTCCTGCCAGGCTTCATCGACCCGCACCACCACCTGTTCCTGGTCGCGGCCGACCGCTGGAGCTGCCGGCCCCACGGGCGTCCGCCCCGCAGCATCTCCGAGTTGCTCGAGGAGATCCGCCGCGTGGCATCGGCCGACGATGGCAGCGGCTGGCTGCGGGTCCATGGCTACCAGCCGCTCGCCCTCGCGGAGCGACGGTCCCCCACCGCCGCTGAGCTGGACTCGGTCTGCCCCGAGCGCCCACTGCACGTACTGGGCCTCACGTACCACGAGTCGAGCCTCAACAGCGCCGGGTTGGCCCGGCTCGGATGGGGCCGCCGTAGCCCTGACCCGCCAGGGGGCAGGATCGTGCGCGACCGGCGTGGTCGTCCCACCGGCGTGCTGGTCGAGTCCGCCAACTTCCTCGCTGAGGCGGCATCACGAGAAGCGGTACTGGCTGGGGACGCCAGCGAGGAGTGGATCGCCCGAGCCGAACGACACAGTCTCGCCCTTGCTCAGGCCGGCATCACCCGCATCGGCGACGCGGCGGTGCCGCCGGTCGGCATGGCCCTCTACGAACAGGCAGCCGCCGCCGGTCGACTGGCGATCACGGTGCATCGCTTTCCCGTCGGCGCAGGCGCGATCAGCGAGCCGGCGACGCTCGCCGCGCCAACCGGGACGGGGGACCCGCGGATCCCGATTGGCCCGGCCAAGCTCCTCGCCGACGGGGGGGAGCGCTGCGATCTCTGCCTCAGCGTCCGGCAGGTGCTCTCCAGCGTGTCGTCCACGCTGCGGGCCACCGTCCACCACGGCCGCCTGGCCGCCACGGTGGCCAACCGCGGGGGGTGGGCGCGGCGCGGGAGGGACGGCCACTACCACACCGGGATCCGGGTCCTCGCCGACGACCACCTCCGCCACGCCACGCTGGCGGCGGCCGATCGCGGCTTGCAGGTCGCCATCCATGCCATCGGCAACGGTGCGGTGGCTGGCAGCGCCGATGCCCTGCACGGGGCACGAGGGGCGCTCGCGGGGCTGTCCGGACGGCCGCGACTCGAACATGCCATGGTGCTCGACCCCCCATTGGCTCATCGGATCGCGGACATAGGTGCGCTTGTCGTCACCCAGCCCGTCTTCCTCCATGACCTGGGCGACGAACTGACGGTGCTCCCGTTGCCGTCGCCGCTGCGGCTTCTGGCGTTGCGTACCCTGCTCGACGCCGGTGTGACGGTGGCCGCGAGCTCGGACTTCCCGGCCGGCTCCTTCGACCCGCTGGTCGGGATCAGGGCTGCGGTCACCCGCCGCCTTCCCGACGGGTCGGTCGTCGGCCCAACCGAGTCCATCAGCATCGAAGAGGCACTGCGGTGCTACACCACCTCGGCGGCCGACGCGTTGGGGATGGCAGGCCGAGCAGGGGTGATATCGGAGGGGGCCGCAGCAGACTTGGTCGTGCTGTCGGGGGACCCCCTCGCCACTGATCCGGACCGGCTGGAGGACCTCCGCGTCGTGCAGACCTGGGTCGACGGGCGGCAGGTCGTCGGTTGATCGATGACCCGCGCAGCGCAGGGACGAGGACCGGGACAGCTGCATAGACTCTCCCGGCAGTTCTGGGGACTGGCTCGTCGCGCCGCGGGCACATCCAGCGAGCTATCGGCTACCACTGTCGTGCTGGCGATTGGGCTCGTGCTGCGTCGTGCGGTCGCTCGGCCTCCCACCACCAAACCCGTAGGGCCCGAAAACTCGGCCGAGCCGGTCACGCGGCGTGGTACTCGTTGATGAGGGGCTAAGGATCCGGTTCGGCAGATGCTCGCGAGCTCAGCGGGCGTCGACGGGATCTTCGCTCAAGGCGGATCCGGTGGACGCAACCCGAAGCCACGGTGCGGGCGATGCCCGTCATAGTGGCGGACGCAGGAGACGAGCACTCGGACGAGGTGCCGCTCGTTTACGATGAGAAGGAGGTCGGTGCACTCTGATCGCATGGTGCGTGTCGAGCGTTCGGCGAAAGCGTTCGCGTTGGGTGCTCGAACGGGGCTTCGTACGATGCTCGCACCCTCGCTCTCCCACACCGCGTCGAAGCCCGGAGCGAACTTGCCGTCGCGGTCAGATAGCAACAAGTACTTGATGGGATGCCGGCGTCACGAAGCTCGGCGGTCACGTCGCGGGCCGCCTGGGTAACCCAGTCCCTGGTGGGGTTGGTCGTGAGTTGTGTGCCCGCGTCGGCAGCCGTCGCCATCACCGCCAAGCGGCGGGCGCCCGCCGGCCTGTCCCAGGGGTACGTGACCGACGCCCTGTGGGTGCTGCGCTGCATCCTCGCCTTCGCCCGGGCCAACGGACTGTTCCCGCCCGGCTTCGACCCCACCGAAGGCCTCGACGCCCCCATAGCCGACAAGGCCGACCGTCGCCGCCCCGAGCGCTCGACCCAGCCCCGGCCGCTCAGCCTCCCCGAGTGCGCCCGGCTCGCCTCCCACCTCCACCCGGTCCACCAGCTCGCCTTCTGGCTCCAGCGGGTCATGGGCCTACGAATCTCCGAGGCGTTTGGGATCATGGTCGGAGACGTCGTCGACCTCGGCAGCACCGGACTGCTCGCCGTCCAAGGTCAAGGCGGGCGCAGTTTCAGCGTTCGCGACGACCACGGCCAGGTCGTCGCCGTCCCGTACAAGCAGACCACGAAGACCGCGGCTGGTTCGCGGGTCCTCGTCGTCCCCGAGCAGCTCATGGTGCTCATCCGGGTTGCCATCGACGCCTTCCACGCCGACCCCGACACGGGCCAGGTCGACGCCGCGGCGCGCCTCGTCCCCGGACTCCAGACCCCCGACCGCTCCGGCCAGCACGCCTACCGCCACGCCTTCGCCGAAGCCGCCATCGCCGAGCAGCTCTCGGCCGACCACCTCGGCTTCGCCGTCTCCACCCACCTGCTCCGGAAGTCCTGCGCCACCGACCTCGCGTGGGCATCCGGCATCGAGGGCGCCGTGCGGCGCCGCTTCATGGGGCACCGCGCCGGCGACGACGTCTACGGGCGCATCTACACCCTCGACCACCCCGACGTCGCGCCCCTTAGTTGTGTGCGCAGTTGTGTGCAAAATGGGTTCTGGAATGAAGAGTGAACATAGTGATTATGCCACCTGGGATACAGATAGGGAAATGGCGCCCCAA
>JAJYWG010000155.1 GCA_021791615.1 Actinomycetes bacterium | reverse complement strand
GGTGGAGATCGAGGTGCTGGCCCGCGCTGGGCTGGTGCTGCGCGCGGTCGATTGAGCACCGCCCGACGGGACGGGGGCGCAAGTCCACAAGGGGACTGGCCGGGGCGCGCTGCACCGGCTGGCTCAGCCGGGCCGAGCCCGCGCGGGCGGGCCGCGCTGGCTCGGACGCGCTGCACCGACTCCGAGGGCGGGCGTGCCATCCGTTGGCGCAGCCGATGCCCCGGTCGCGGGCCCGCGCCTATACTCCGGCGGAGTGGCAGATCTTCCGTTCAGCTTCACGAACCCCGCCATCGCCACGCAGCTGAGGCGCGTCGTCGACCGCGAGGAGAAGATCCCGCGGGCGATCGCCGAGATCGGCGAGATCGCCGGGCGCGACGTCGTCGTGCTTCACGTGGACGGCGGCATCCGATCCGCCCAGCTGCGCGCACTCGGTGCGCGTGTGACCGCGTCAGAGGGGGATGGCCGCGAGCTGCGGCCGAAGTGTGCGGACGTCGTCGTGCGGTACTGGGGTGAGGCGGGTGCCGTGGCGGTCCCTCCACCCGGCGCGATCGCAGCCGCCGAGCGCCTGCTGCGCCCGCAGGGCCGCCTCTTGATCGTGGCGGACTACGGGCGGGACGACGTGGCGCGCTTGCGCCCGGAAGGCGAGACTCCCGAGGTGTACCGCGCATTGCGAGCGCGGGATGCGGAGTTCATCGAGCAGGGCTTCAAGCTGCGCGTGATCCACGGGTGGTGGACGTTCGACTCAGTCGAGGAGGCGACGGGCTTTCTGGGCGAGGCGTTCGGGGATCGTGGGTTGCAGGTCGCGGCCGGGATGCGACGCCCGCGGCTGTCGCACAAGGTCGTGATCTACCACCGCGATGAGGCGGATCGGCCGGTGGATCGGGAGCAGTCGGCAACGGCGACGGGCGACGGGCGTGGCCGCGGACGTCCGAGGGGCGGCGGCGTGACCGGCGGCGGCGTGACCGGTGGCGCGACCGGCGGCGTGACGCTGGACGGTCGCGATAGCGCGACGGCCCGCACGATTGCGCATCGCCGAGGAGCGGTGAGTGGCCAGGGCTGACCCGCCCGCCCGCGTCCGCCGCGACGCCCGCGGGCTGGGTGCCACCGGGTCGGGGGTGCGCCAGCGGCGCCTCGACACAACCAGGAGCCTCTTTCTCGTCGCGTTCTTGGGGTCTCTCGCGTTCCTGGGATGGGGGGTCCTGGATCGCAGCAGCAACCAGGTCGCCATCCTGGTGGCGGGGCTGCTGATCCTGTCGCTCACGCTCGCTTCGCTCGCGGTCGCGGGCGCGATCGTCGCGTACCGGGCCGGACGCGCCGGCGACGGGGCGCGCGCGTTTTGGGCGGCACTGTTAGGGGGTCTCGCTGGGCTGGCGGCGTGGGGATGTCTCGCCGCGGCGGCGGTGCTGGCATTGCTCTACGCATGAGCGGGATCCGGCGCTCGACACCGAACGTGACCGGCTTCTCGCACGTGGCCCGGTTCGAACGGCGCTTGGCTCGCCTGCGCGGCCGGTTCGGCGACGGGACGTGTACACTCGCGAGCCGGGGCCCCATCGTCTAGAGGCCCAGGACGCCGCCCTTTCAAGGCGGAGATCAGGGGTTCGAATCCCCTTGGGGCCACTCCCGCTGTCTTCCTGGGGACAGTCGGGCGAAGAACGGTCGAGCCGGAGGGGTCCACTCGATCGCCTCGAGCTCGCGGTCGTTCACCACGATGCGCTCGATCACCATGCGGCAGAGCTCCTCCCGACGAGTCGGCGACGCTTGCTCGATCGCCTCGGGGAGGGCGAGGAGCTTCGCCCGGTAGGCGTCGAACGTCATCACCCGGTTCTCGTCGGGCAACGCGTCAAGGGCTGACCGGGTGGCGTCCCGTTCGGCCTGGTACTGGGCATCGGTGAGATCACCCCAGGCGTGCTGCTTCTGCAGCTGCTGCAGGCGGGTGAGGAGCCGCTGCCGCTGGCGTCCGGCGAGGGCAAGCTCGGGCGTCTCCAGGCGCCGGCGCAGCTCGGTCCGCGCAGCGTCGATGACCGCGTCTGGCAGGACGCCCTGCGCTATCTCGGCCAGCACCTCCGTCTCCACGCGCTCGGCCGGGACACGCCGGGCGCGGCAGCCCAGACTGGGGCAGCGGTAGTAGCGGATCTCGGTGCCACGCTGGAGGTGTGCCTCGCCCCGCATCCGCGCACCGCAGGCGCAGTAGACGAGCCCTCGGAGGGCATAGGCGCGGAAGGGACGGGGCTTGTTGCCGACGTACGTGCGCGCATGGATGGCGGCCATGGCGCGCCGGTACTCAGCCTCGCTGATGATCGGCTCGTGGCGGCCTGGGCGCTCGTCGTGCCCCCGGTGCTCGACCACGAGCCCGGTGTACACGCGACCCCGGCGCACGATGTCTCTTATCGCCTCTCTCGACCAGGGACGCCGAGTCCGGTGCGGCACCCCCTCGCGGTTCAAGATCTCGGCCACCTCGGCGTACGGGTGTTCGACGAGGAGCTGCCACACCCGCCGTACGATCGCGGCCTCCGCGGGGACCACCACGAGCTGGCGGGGATGGACGAGGTTCCCCGCCTCGTCGCGCAGGCTTCGGTAGCCCAACGGATCGTGCCCTCGATGGCGGCCGTCCTCGAAGAGCCGCCGCTGGATGCCGCTCATGCGCTCACTGTCGAGGTCGCGCTGGAGCTGGGCGGCGAGGCAGAGCTGGCCATAGAGGTAGCGGCCCGTGGCTCCATCGAAGCGGGCGCCGGGGAGGTTCGCCACCAGCAGCGGCACCTGCTGGCGCTCGAGGAGGTCACGCAGCTCGAGCATCAAGCGGGCGTTGCGCGCCAGGCGGCTGAGGTCGTAGACGACGATGCCGGCCGTCTCCCCGGATGCCACCGCGGCGAGCAGCGCCTGATACCCATCGCGCGCCGCGCTGTAGCCGGAGTTGTGCCCGCCCGAGTCGCTGATCACCCGCACGGACGCGCCGGGCGGGAGCAGCGCGCGACAGGCCGCCTCCTGCTGCTCGTCGGAGAGATCGGCCGCGGTCGACTCCTTGTAGGAGCGGCGCACGTAGATGAGGTACGGGCCCACGCCCACATGAACGCTCGGCTCGCACGACACCGCAAGCGCCATCAGCGCACCCGCTTCGGAGGCGACGGTGGCTCGGGTGCGGCACCCAAGCCGGTGGCCTCGAGTTCCCGTGCCCGCGCCGCCACCGCGGCCTCGGCCGCCACGTCCGCGAGCCAGAGCGCGAGCCGGTCCATGAGATCGACCTCCGCCCGGCAACCGGGAACGAGTGGGCTGCGCCCTTCGCTGGGATCAGGGAGGGTGAGACGAGCGCCGGCAGCGCCCTCGCGAGGAGCGATCGACGTGCCCCGCCTGGATGCGGTCATCTCGGTCGCGACCGTAGCGCCGTGTCCACGCCCGGGTGGCAGGTCGCACAGAAGATCGAGCCGTCCGCGCGGAGCCGCATCTGGTGCCCGCTCCCGAGATCGATCGCGCAGTGCCAGGCAGGCACCCCCGGTCCGGCCTCCCCCAAAGGCTGCTCGTCCAGCACGTCGATCCGCGTCGGCGGTGCGATGGCGCTCACTCGTGGGAGCTCGGCGCGGGCCAGCCTGGCGCGCACCTCGTCGCGGTGCTGTCCGAGCCAGGCGACCTCATCTGGCGCGAGCACCCCGGCGGGGCGGTACTGCAAGCGGCCACCCCGCAGGCGGAGGTGGCCGCCGCGCGCTCGGATGCGGTCCATGAGCTCGTCGACCGTCATGGTTGGTCCCACAGCGGCAGCTGGGCGGGGCACTCGCGGACCGGTGGTTCGATGTCGACCCAGTCATCCGAGCCGTCGGTATCGGGTGAAAACGTGAAAACGCCAGGCGCGTCGTGCGTGATCGGGGGGTGCGGCGTTTTCACGTTTTCAGGGTTGACCGGCGGATGAACGCGGTCTTCCCGGCTCGCTCTCGAGGCAGCGGACTGGACCTGATCGGCTGAACTCCCGCGCTCAGCCATCTGGGGCTCGGCAAGCTCCTCAAGGGTAGGGAGCAGCGAGGTCGGAGGCAGCGGCTCGCCGAGGCGCAGCCGCGCCTTCTGCGAGCGGCGGATCTCGTCGTTGATGAGCCAGCCACCCGCGATCGCGTCGTGCACCCGCCGGGTCGCCGAGGGCACCGAGACGCCGAGGGCGGCGGCAACCTCGCTCACCGTGACGGTCGAGCCAGCACCCTTGCCGGCTGTGAGCGTCGCTACCGCCGCGACGGCGGCGCGGACCCGCTCGCTCGCACCCATGCTCGCCTGGTAGGCGTCGGCCACGAGAGGGCGGACGGCGGCGTAGTCGTCGAGCGTGGCGACCAGCCGCCCAGCACGGTCGCGGACCCGCTGGCAGATACGGAGGACCGCGACAGCCTTGATGAGCGAAAGGAGCCGAGGGAAGTCGCGCAGGACGCGGGTCTCGTGGGTCCCGCGACCGAGGTGTGCGCTCAACCCCGCTGCGAAGGGGACGACGACGTCGATCGGTGCGAGCGCCTGCAGATAGCGCTGGAAGGCGATGAGCGCGGCGTCGGGAGGCGGCGGATCGGCGAGCTCCTGTTAGCGATCAGTCAAAACCGGCCACCAACAATCGGGTTGAAACCGGCCAGCTGAGGTAGGGCCCAGCCAGCACCCTCCGTGGGACAGCACCCACGGAGGGGCAGATGGGGAACTACCTGCCGATGGCCACACAGCACGAAGTCAGCGCCCTGCTCCATCTGGGCTGGAGCCAGCGCCGCATCGCCCGCGAGCTCGGCGTCCACCGCGAGACGGTGGCCCGCTACGCCCACCTCGGAGGGGCCGCTCCGCCGGCGATCACCGTGGACGGCGCCTCGGAGGCAGGCCCGCCGGAGCAAACTCGGCCAAACCCGATCGCCGGCTCGGCGCCGCCTGACCAAACCCGGCCGAACCCGATCCCTGGCCCTGCCTCCCTGGCGGCGCCGTACCACGCGCGCATCGTGGCTGCCCTGGGGCAGGGGCTCACCGCCCAGCGGATCTGGCAGGACCTGGCCGAGGCGCATGGCTTTCCGGGCGGCTACCTCTCGGTGCAGCGCTACTGCCGGCGGCTGAAGCGCCAGCGGCCCGAGGTGGCCGATCGGATGGAGCACCCTCCGGGCGCAGAAGCTCAGCTCGACTTCTTTCGGAGTCCCGCCCTCGTGCTCGACCCGAAGGGCCGCCCGCGGCGGCCCTGGGTCTTCCGGATGACCCTGAGCTGCTCCCGCCACGGCTACGAGGAGGCCCTCTGGAGCCAGGCCCAGCCAGGCTTCCTGCGGGCCCAGGAGCACGCCTTCGCCGAGTTCGGGGGCGTGCCCAGGGTGGTCCGGCTGGATAACACGAAGGCGGGGGTCGCCCAGGCCTCGCTCTATGACCCCGACCTCTCCGAGCGCTACGAGGCCTTCGCCGCTCACTACGGCTTCATCGCCCTGCCCTCGCGGCCCCACCACCCCCAAGAGCAGGGCGTGGAGGAGCGCGCCGGGGGCTACGTCAAGTCGAACGCTCTCAAAGGTCGGCGCTTTCAGAGCCTGGACGAGATGAACGCCTACCTGCGCCGCTGGAACCGGCAGATCGCCAGCCAGCGGATCCACGGCTCCACCCGCCGCCAGGTGCTGGCCCACTTCCTGGAGGTCGAGCAACCGGCCCTGCAGCCCCTGCCCCCGACATCCTTCGAGCTCTTCGAGCTGGGCACCCGAGTCGTCCATCCCGACGGCTACATCGAGGTCGAGGGCGCCTACTACACCGCACCGCATCACCTCGTCGGCCAGCGGGTGAAGGTGCGCTGGGACGAGCACCTCGTGCGGATCTACCACGCTGGCGCCGAGGTCAGGGTCCACGCCAAGCAGGCCCACCCGGGGAGCTGGGTCACCGATCCTGCCGATCGGCCGGCGCACAAGCCCGCCCGCCAGGCGGCCTACCAGGCGTCGTTGCTGGCACGGGCCGAGCGGGTCGGCCCCGCCGCCCTGGCCTGGGCCGAGGCCGCGGTCGAGGAACGCGACGTGCGGGCCTACCGGCTCCTGCAGGGGATGCTCTCGCTCACCCGTCGACACCCCGCGGAGCGGGTCGACGCGGCCTGTGCGACGGCGCTGCGGGCCCGCAGCTTCCGCTACCGCACGCTGCGCCGCCTCGTCGAGGAGGCCGCCGCGCGGACGCCAGAACCAGAGCGCCATCTCACCCAGGCGCACCCCCTGATCCGCTCGCTCTGGGAGTACGCGAGTGCCATCACCAGTCCGAAAGGAGGGACCCGATGATCAACCTCGAGCTCGAGCGCAAGCTGCGCACCCTGCGCCTCTCGGGCTTCGTGGAGACGCTCCCCGTGCGCACGCAGGAGGCGGTCCACAACAACCTGGCCCACCAGGAGTTCCTGGAGCTCCTGGTGGAGGACGAGCTGGCCCGCCGCCGACAGCTCCTCTTCGGGCGGAGGCTCAAGGCGGCGCAGCTGCCTGCCCTCAAGTCCTTGGACTCCTTCGACTGGGGCTTCAACCCGACCGTCCCCAAGGCCCTCATCCTCGACCTCGCCACCCTGCGCTTCATCGGAGAGCGAGGCGGCGCGCTCATCCTGGGACCCGCCGGAGTGGGCAAGACGCACGTCTGCACCTCGATCGCGGTGCGGGCGATCGAGGCCGGCTACACCTGCTGGTATCGCTCCGCCTTCGATCTGGCCGAGGACCTTGCGGAAGCCGCCGCCACCGGCACGCGCAAGGAACTGGTCGGGCGCCTCGCCAGGGTCGAACTCCTGATCCTCGAGGACCTGGGCGCGCGCCGGCTCCCGGCCACCGCCGGCGAGGACCTCTTGGAGGTGGTCAGCCGCCGGTATGAGGCGGGCGCGACGATTATCTCGAGCAACCGGCCGATCGAGGACTTCGGCGCGATCCTGGGCGACACGGTGGCGGCGGGGGTGCTCTTGGATCGCTTCCTCCACCACGCCGAGGTGGTCCAGCTCACCGGCAAGAGCTACCGGCTCCACGAGCGTCAGCGCCGTCAGGCCGCCGTCGGTGCCCCAGCCACGACGAGCACCACCGAGCGAGCCCCGTCATGAACGTCCCCGGTGGCTCGCTGTCCGCAGGGCCAGGGCGAGCAGCTCCGCGACGGCGCCTGGATCAGCCGGGCCGGCGTCGGCCCGGGCCTGCCGCGCCTCCTGGCGCCGCCGATACGCGCGCTGGCGGCAGGCCGGGCCGCAATACCGGCGGCGGCGTCCCGCCGCCCGCTGAGGAAGCTCCCTGCCACACTCTACGCACACCGACATCGCGTTACGAAATGTACTCGCTTCGTCACGCGACCCGGCGCCCGGCGGGCTCCGGCGCGGATCCCGAGCGCTACCCGACCGAGCCCGCTCGAGGGCACCCGCTCAAGCCGTCCGAAACGCTACCTCTGGACCGGCGCGCGAGAATGGACCAGCCCACTCAGGTGGCCGGTTTTGACCTGATCGCGGCTGGCCGGTTTTGCCTGATCGGTGACACAGACGGACGATCGCATCGTCGGCGAAGAGCGGATCACTCCGTCCGGCGAGGGCGAGGTGGTGGCGTAGGTAGGCCGTGGCGTCGCCCAGATCCATCGGCCCGACGTGGTAGCGGACCGCGATCCGCTAGTCAAGCGAGGCGAAGATCCCCAGACGCAGCTGCCGGGCGAGCGAGGGCTGGCCGAGCAGGATCCCCGCAAAGGGGCTCCGGGAGTCCATCTCGGCGTTCGTCAGGAGCCGCAGCTCCTCGAGTTGGGCCGGCGTGAGCAGATGGGCTTCATCCACCACGATCACGACCCGGCGGTGGCGCTCGGCCTCCTCCGCTTCCAGGAGCTCCTGCGCCTGGGCCATCACCTCGGCCTTGAAGAAGCGGGGCGGTGTGCCCCCGACGATGCCCCACCATGGGTGCCATCGTGTGGGGGCGTGGGGAACCAGGCGGCGGGCCGACGCGTCGTGATTCCTGCCGGCGCTGTGAAGCCGGCGCGTCAGCCAAAGTCGTGATCCAAAGGAGTCCCACCATGTCGAGCGCGCCGCGGTACCTGGGTGGCGGAGTCACCCTCGGGTTGGCTGCCGGTCTGTTGGTCGGAGGGGGCCTCCTGCC
>JAJYWG010000196.1 GCA_021791615.1 Actinomycetes bacterium | reverse complement strand
GGGCCCCGGTTCTATTGTCGTCAGCCGAGAACGTGCTGGTGGATGGGGGTCGTCTGTGTCGTGGACGTAGTCGACAGCGCGCTATCAATCCGCTTTGCGAACGGCGCGGTGCGCTCCGTCGACGTCCGACCGGCGATTGAGTTCGCTCATCAGTTCGCGGTTCATGGCACGCGCCGCGTCCAGGGTCTCTGCGAGCTCCCTGCTGTCGGCTTCGAGTTGTGCGATGTGTTCGCGGAGTCGGTGGTTGTCGGCCTCCAGTTCCGCCGCTCGCTGCTCCAGCTCGTCGAGAGCCGGAGCGAGGGCACGGCCGCGTGCCACCTCGGCGTCCGCACCGAGCTGGCGAGCCAATCGTTCACGTAGGAGCGTGACCTCCTCGCTCAGGCGGCGGGCCTGGTCCTTGGCGTTGGCCAGCTCGGCGCGCAGGCTCTGCACGGTGACCAGGGAGCGGGTCGGGAGCTGCCAGGCCCGGTCCCGACCGGCCTGACGCTGACGATCACGGGCTGCGGCGATGCGGCCGGCAAGTTCCGCGTCGGCGTAGAGGAGGGAGACCGACACCCTGGCCCGCCGTGCCACTGCTGGGAAGCTCATCGGCTCGCCAGTGGACTCCATGGCCGTGATCGCCTCCAGTGCCCGCTGGCGCTTGATGCGGCTGTCCTGGCGCCGGGAGCGCCGCAAGACGTCGCTGTTGTCAGCCACGATCCCTCCTTCGCCGGCCGAAGGCGACGGGCACCGACTGGCGCGCCTTGCGCAGGGTGGTCGAAGCGTCCTCGATTGCCTTGCGCTCGGTGTCCCCCAGCTCGCCGAGCAACGACTGGTGGGCGCGGATGTGGCCGACGATGACCTCGAGCTGGCGTCCGACGTGGGCGACCGCCCAGTTGGCCGCGTCGGCCGCCAGCATCGCCTCGCGCTCTTTGCGCAGTTCGTCCGCGTAGGCCCGCAGCTCGGGCAGGTAAGAGGGATCGGACTCGAAGTGCGCGCAACCTGCGCACTGGTAGCGGATGGGGCACGCCTGCCCGCCGGCGCGCACGTTGGTGGGTTCGGAGCACTTGCCCATCGGCACCGCCACCCAGGCCAGCGACTCCCGGAGGTACGTGGTCGCCGATGGTGCGCGATCGACCGGCCGGCTGAGGCCCCGGTTGTCCACCGTGTGGCGAGCCAGGAGCTCCATGGCCGCCCGCTTGCGTGCATCTCCCACGCGGTAGTACCCGAGCGTCGTAGAGAGGCTCTTGTGGTCCATCAGGTCGCGTAGCACCGACGGGGCAATGCCTTGGTCGGCCATGGTCTGGGCATAGGTGTGGCGGAAGGCGTGGGGCTGGATGAGGCTCCGGTCGAAGGGGACCGGGTTGCCCTCCTCGTCGAGGGGACCGGCGTCGATCGCCGGGATGCGTTCGATCCACGCGCGCAGCCAGGCGTTGATGAGGTTCGATCCCATGTGGTTGGTGCCGTCGCCGTTCTTGTGCGGCCGGGGCAGCAACCACAGGCGCTCCGGCGCGACGCTCGGGAACCGGGAGCGCACCCAGCTCTGCTGGGCACGGACGGCGGCCACGAGCGCGGAGTCGGCGAGGGGGAGGCGCCGTCCCATCCGAGCGGCCCTGTGGTTGTCGTAGACCAAGACGTCCTTGCCGTGCTCGTCGACCTCGAGGCAGCTGAGCCGGAGGCTCACCACCTCGCCCACCCGTCGCCCGGTGCCCTTGAGCAGCTGGTAGACGAGGACCGCGACCTCTCCGGCGCGTTCGTCGAGGACGCCGAGGCCGGGGACTTGGGCGAGCAGCGTCACGTGGGCGTCGAGCTGGGCGACGACCGCGGCGGGCAGGGCCCGCCCCGGCGGCTCCTCGGTCGCCCTCGGCGCCCGGTCGCCCCGGCGAAAGGCGAAGGTGGGACCCAGGTTCTCGAGCAACCCGAGCTCTCGGGCCTCGCGCAGGATGAGGCCGGACTCTTCGAGGAGAGCAGCCTTCGCCTTTGCTCCCCAGGCGCGGTCCTTGGCCGGGAACTCGGGAGCGCGCACGCGGGCGAGGACGCGCTCGATGTCAGACCGCCCGAGCGCGCCGGGGTCCTCGCCGCCTCCCGGTCCAGCGGCCAGGATGGCCGAGAACACCGATAGCGAGCCGACCCGGTGGGCGAGCGCTCCGTCACCGACCCGGCCCATGGTGGCCGCCGCCCAGCTCTTGGCCGCCTGGCGTAGCCACGGCTGACGGATGGAACGAAAGTCGAGCCGCTTGCGTCCAGAACGGCCGAACAGCCGCAGGTCCCAGACGTCCTTTCCTCGCTCGACCTCCGGATCGGCGTAGGCGAGGGTGACGACGTCGACGGCGAAGCGAGCGAAGCGCACGTGGCCCTTGTCGCCGATGCCGTCGAGGAGACCGAGATCGAACTCGGTCACCGAATGCACCCCGGCGGCCCGTACCTGGTCGATCCACGGGCGCATCCCGCCGGTGACCACGCGCACCTGCTCGGCCGCCCGGCGGCCCATGGCGTAGACGAGCTCCAGGCGCACGAGCTCGGGGAGGCCGCGCAGGCTGAGCACTCGGCTGTTGACGGGCTGACGCACCGCGGCCGTCCACTCGGTGAAGGCCTTCCCGGCGGGACGGCCCTCCGCTCGCCAGATCTGGGCGTGGGGCACGCAGAGGCCGTTGATCGGCTCGTTGGCCGGACGGTAGCAACAGGCCGCCGCGCACGGGCCGAGATCGGGCAGCGGCACCGCAGCGGCGAGGAACGCCTCGAAGGAGCGGCCCTTCCTGCGTTGCTTCCACCAGTTGGCCCCGTGGCTCTGGCACAGCTGGAAGCGGCCCATGGCGGGTCGAGGGCAGCGCTGTCCGTCTGGGCTCACAACGGCGCAGGGCTGGTCGGTGCCCCGGCGCCGGGTGAAGGTGGCCGGGTCGCCGCCGGTCATCCACACGTCGAGGTCGTCGAACGCCGAGGCGTCGAACTGGCGCCGGTGCCGCAGGCAGAGCAGGTCCGACCCGTAGCGGTCGCTCGGGCACCCCTCGACCACACAACGCAAGACGCGACTGAGGCGGCCGCCGGGGAGCGGCAGGACGAGCTGGCGCTCTGCATCCCACTCACCCGCCAGCCAGTCCTCGCCCATGAGGACCTGCAGGCGCCCGATGCGCCAGTCGGCAGGCGCCGGCACAGCCGGGGTGACGACCGCGAGGGTGCGATGCCCGGTCACGAGCCCGCCTCCCTCCTGGCCGCCTGCCCGTCGACGGCGGCGCGCATGTCGGCCCAGCGGGCGTGCAGGTAGACGTCAGTCGAGCTGACCGAGGCGTGGCCCAGGAGCTCCTTGACAAGCGCCGGGTCCTTGGTCAACAGCGCGACCTCTGAGGCGAAGCTGTGGCGCAGCATGTGCGGGCGGGCGCGGAAACCGACCTTGGTCGACAGTCGCACGAACAGTCGCTCCACGGCACCGCAGCTCATCGCGTGCCCGAGCGGGGCCCGCCACAGGTTCACGAGCAGGTAGTCGCTCTCAGCTGCTTCGGGAACCCTGTCGCGCTCGAAGCGGTAGGCGTCGTGGCAGGCGACGAGGGCCCTGGTGACCGGCACCACTCGGGGGAAGATCGACTTGGCCAGCGCGCCGTTCTCGTTGTCCTCGCGGCGCACGACGTGGAGGTGGGCGCCTTGGACCGGACAGCCGAGGTGGGTGGCGGAGGGAACGAGGTGCAAGTCGGCCAAGTGCAGCCCGCACGAGGATGTCCCACCTGGCGTGGAACTTGGGTGACGGCCCCGGGCAGCTGAGCTATGCGGCGACCTCTTTGCCGGCAGTGTAGTTGGGGGATGTGACTCTCATGATGAGAGGGTGCGTAGCACTACTGGTGGTAGTAGCTGGGGAGGGGGGCGCGGGGGGAGGGGCTGGATGCCTGTGGATGTTGTGGATATCCCCAGTGCTGTCCTCTTGTGTTCCACAACACGCTGGGGGGAGTGTCGATGTGTCTGGGGCCGAGCCGGGCCTGACTCGCCATCTGTGACTGGCCCTGTGCCTTGCCGCTGATCTGTCGGCTCGGTCCCCCGGCCCCAGACGCGCACCAGCCGGTCGGACGGACGTGACCTGATAGGAGCCTTGACTCCACGCTGAGAGTCCTGTCCGCCGTCCCGGCCGGTGGTGCCAACCCTGCCCATCGGATGAGAGGAAGGCGAACACCAGCATGCCAGGAAAGACCCGTATCGTGATCGGCGGGGTCGACACTCACAAGGACCTTCACGTCGCTGCGGTGGTCGACGCTACCGGCAGGATCGTTGGCACTGCCGCCTTCCCCACTGGCGCGGCCGGTTACCGCAAGCTGCTCGCCTGGATGACCAGCTTCGGTCAGGTGGCCCGTGTCGGTGTGGAGGGCACCGGAGCCTACGGGGCAGGACTGGCCCGGTACCTGAGCTCGGAGGGGGTCGGCGTCGTAGAAGTCAACCGCCCCGACCGATCCGCCCGCCGCCGGCGAGGCAAGTCCGACACCGTCGACGCCGAGGCCGCGGCGCGCGCCGCGCTCAATGGCGAGGCAACCGTGATGCCCAAGTCACAGACGGGAATCGTGGAGTCCATCCGAACCTTGCGGGTGGCGTTCTGCTCGGCTCGCGATAGCCGGACCCGGGTCGCCAACCAGATCCGGGATCTGGTGGTGACCGCCCCCGACGGCCTTCGAGCCGAGCTGGGCGCGCTCGACTCGGCCGAACGCGCCGAGCGCGTGGCCCGCTTCCGCATCAGCGGCGACCCAGCCGAGCCGCTCGAAGGTCTGCGCATAGCACTGCGGGCTCTAGGGCGACGCTACATGGCCCTCAGCGAGGAGATGGTCGCCTTGGAAGCCACGATCGACACTCTCACCGCCAGAGCCAACCCGGCGCTGCGCGGAGTGAAGGGCGTTGGACCAGACACCGCTGCCATCTTGCTCGTCGCCGCCGGCGACAACCCCGCCCGGCTCAAAAGCGACTCGGCGTTCGCTGCCCTCTGCGGCGCCTCGCCCATCGAGGCCTCCTCGGGCAAGACCACCCGACACCGGCTCAACCGGGGCGGCAACCGCCAAGCCAACCACGCACTATGGCGGATCGTCATGGTGCGCCTCACTTGCGATCCTGACACCAAGGCCTACGCCGCCAGAAGACGCGCCGAAGGCAAGACCGACCGAGACATCCTGCGTTGCTTGAAGCGCTACGTCGCCCGCGAGGTCTACCGCCACCTCGTCTCCCCCCAGGCAGTGCCATCCGGGGCTGACCTGCGAATCGCTCGGGTCGCTGCCGGCCTCACCCTACACGACGTCGCCCGCCAGCTCGACGCCCCGGTCATGACCATCTCCCGTCTAGAACGTGGCGCCCACTACGACACCGCACTTGCGATCCGCCTCGAGAACCTCCTCGCCGCCGAAAACAACACCCAAC
This sequence comes from Actinomycetes bacterium, assembly GCA_021791615.1. Next base: position 2,693 of record JAJYWG010000196.1, on the reverse strand, counting down.
ATGCCGCTTGACAACGATAGGAGCATCGGTCTGGCTGGCGTGGGCGTCGAGTGCAGCTCGCAGGGCTGGCAGGTGGAGATGGCCGTTCACCCGGCGGAACTGCTTCTTGGCCTCGAGCAGTCCTGCCGCACACCACCGCAGTGCCATGGTGCCCGACTCCCAGTGCTTCACATTCGCCGAGTGGTCCCGGCAGATCTCGATCATCGACTCCACGGCGTTGGTCGACCGCAGCGTCCTGGCGAGCGTTGGGGGGACCCGCAGGCGGGCCACGGTGAAGGTCTCAGCCAGTCCCTCGCGCAGACTCCCGGCGGCTCCGGGGTGGGTGTGGTCAAGCTCGTTGGCGAGGGCCTCGAGGTCGCTCTGGCCGGCCAAGGGGTCGGGGTTGGAGTAGGCGGCCCGCATGCGCTTCTCGACCACCCGGGCGACCTTGTCGGGCAGGTGGCGCTTGACGTTGCGGATCTTGTGCAGCTGGCACCGAGCGATGACCGGATGGTCGAAGACCGCCTTCACCGCACTGGCGAGCGCCTTCGCGCCGTCGAGGACGCACAGGATCGGGCGGGTGACGTCGAGGCCCCGGTCACGCAGCCCGACCAACAGGCCGGTCACCAGCGTTGCGTTCTCGGTGTCGCCCTCTGCCACCCCCAAGGGGTGCTTCACCCCGTCGATGTCGATGCCGACAGCAACAACACAGCAGTGGCCTGCGAAGTTGACCCCGTCGACCATGAGGGCCACGAGGTCGAGCGAGGAGAGATCGGCGGCCATCAGCTCTGCCAGCGCGGTCTCGGTCGCGGCGACGAACCGCCGGGAGATCGCGGAGCGTGACGTCCCTGTGCTCGTCGCCTCGACCGTCGCCCCGACGGGCTCGAGGCCGGCTGCGTAGCGACGGGTCGAGATCTTGGCGAGCATCTTCTCCATCGCCATGCGCCCGAGCAGCTCGGTCGAGGCGAAGCAGTCGTAGGTGGCGAGCGGCACCTCCTTCGAGCCGGCCGCGCTGCGGACCCGGGGGCGGGTGATCCTCACCCGTCGTCCACCGAGAGTGACGATCCCGTCGTCATGTCCGTGGCGCAGGGCCCTGCGAGCCGGGTCGTGTCGGCCCTTGGGGCCCGCCAGGGTCTCCACCTCGGCCTCCATCATCGCCTGGACGACCTGGAGGCCCGCGCCGACACAGAAGGCGAGCAGTCCCTCCTCGAGCTCGCCTGCGAGCTCACGCACGGCAACGCTGACCGTGTCGGGCAGCACGACAGCGCCCTCGCGCGCGGCACGGGGAGGGTCCTTCCTCGCCTGCTTCGGCGTCGTGCGGCCAGCGGTCCGAGCGCGCCGAGTCTGGATCTGGTAGTTCTTCATGGTGACGGTCCCCTTCCTGATCGGATGTCTTCATCGGACGCCCGACACCTACCAGATGGCAGGTATCAGGCGGGGGACCGTCACCTCAACTTCCACCCCCAGCGGGACAACCTCGCCCGCACAGCTCGGCCACCCGCAGGCCGGTGGCGTAGAGCGCCTCGACGACGAAGCGGTCTCTCCGGTTGGCGCAGGCGTCCACGAGCGCGCCCACCTGGTCGCACGAGAGGGTCTCGGGTGGCCGCTGCACTCGGCGTCGGCGAACCACGCGCCGGTCGACGACCGGGCGGCCACGACGTTCGCCCCGATCCCAGCCCGAAGGCACGAAGGCGAGGTCGGTGCGGAAGCTGAGACGCTGGGCGACCGCCGGTTCGCACCAGCCCCGCGAGGCGCAGAAGCGGACGAACTCGACGACAGCAGCGAGGATGCCCTCCACCGTCCCAGGGGCTCGTGCTGGCGCCAGTGCCACGACGCCCGGGTCGGCCGCCCGGCGCCGATGCCGACCAGAGCGGTGCTTGCGCGACGGCGTGCGCTCGAGCCACCGGGCGAAGCGGGCGAGCTCGTCGACCGCTGGCGCCACCGGGTCCACTCCGGCAGCGGCTGCCCACGTGAGATACAGCGCCAGGCGCCCCGCGTAGGTCTGGGCGGTGCCGACCGAACGGCCCTGTGCGTCGAGGAGCACCCGCAGCCAGATCGCCGCCCTCTCGTGTTCCACGTACGCGTCGTCGACCACCGTCCAGCCGATCCTGCTGTCGACCGGGGACACCGTGCGTTGCGCCCAGAACTCCACGGCGGGTGACCGTAGGTGGAGGCTGTGACCGACACCCCAAAAGATGGATTCCACGACACAACGCCCGGCCCCTCCCACGCGTGTCGTGGATGCCCACCCTCACCCCAATAGAACCGACGCTGTGCTCGACCGCGTCCTTTCGAACCCCCACCGGATCCAGCTCGAAGGGGAGTCACTCCGCCGGCAGCCGCCAGCGCCGGCGAAGACCCGCCGCTCGACGAAGCACGAGTACGAGATCGACAGCGAGAAGGAGGTGAAGCCGGCAGACCGCTGAACACCGTGTCGGCCGCTACGCGGCCTCCGGCGCCCCGTGTCCGGATTCCATCGGACCAGCTGTCCGGATTCGGTCGGAATGAGCGTCCGGATTCATCGGAATCAGCAGAGGCGTGAAACCCGGCCATTTGCCGGCCTACCTCGACGTTCAGCTTCCGGTTCAATCGCAGGCGATCACGCGCCCGCGGCATGCTCTTCTACCGACTCCTCGAGCAGTCGGTCGACGCTGAGCCCCGCACGTACCGCTCTCTCGTTGCCAGTCCTGGCGTGGCACGCAAGACCATGCCCG
>JAJYWG010000133.1 GCA_021791615.1 Actinomycetes bacterium | reverse complement strand
ACCGCAGCGCCTGCTCGGGTCCGAGCCGGACGCGCAGGCCCGCCCCCGTAGCTCAGCGGATAGAGCACCGGCCTCCGGAGCCGGGTGCGCAGGTTCGAGTCCTGCCGGGGGCGCCGATCGCGCCAGAGCGCGAACCTTGGGGTCAGCGCCGCCTGGCACGCGGAACCACGGTACGACGCGGTCGCGACCCTCGACCCGGATCTCGTGGACGAGCGCCTGGAGGAGCGCCTTGCGGGCCGGCACCGCTCCCTCGGTGAGTGCCTGTTCGATGTGGCGCCGCATGGCGGCGATCTCGCCGGCGTCGGGCGCTCTCGCCGAGGCGTGCTCCATGGCGGCAACCAGCTCCTCACGCCGAGCGCGGAGGTCGCGCACCTTGGCGGCGAGGCCTTCGAGGCGCTTGCCGCACTGGGCTTCGGACAGCGTGCCGGCCTCGAACGCCGAGAGGTAGCGCTCGATAGCGTCTTCGGCCTTGGCGATCCCGGCGTTGACGACAGCCTGCTCCTGCTCGAGGTTGGCGCGCTCGGCGCGTGCCCGGCGGCGGGCGGCCGAGACGGCCTTGTCGAACAGATCGGTGCGCTCGTACGTGTGGAGCAAGGCGTCGAGGACGGCGGCGTCCAGGTCCTCGGCGGGCAGGCGTTCGGCGCCGCAGTGCTTCGTGCCGTAGCGCTGGCGGGAGAAACACGTGTAGTACCGGTACCGGTAGCGGTTGCCCACGGCCGAGGTCCCGACGAAGTGCTTGCCGCAGCGGGCGCAGACAACGAGCCCGGCCAAGAGGAACGGTGAGGTCGCCGAGGCCCGTTTGGACCAGTCCTCACCACGCTCGGAGAGGAGGGCCTGGACGCGGGCAAAGAGCTGCTCGTCGACCAGGTGGGGGTGCGGGCCGTCGTAGAGGGCGTCGCGGAAGAAGACCTTGCCCACGTAGACCGGGTTGCGCAGCACGGTCAAGACGGCGGTGTGGCTCCACGGCCGACCGGCCTTGGTCCGGTGCCCGGCCTCGTTCAGCCACACCGCCAGCGCCCGGGCGCCGTCTCGGCCGTGGGCGTAGCGGTCGAAGAGGACCGGGACGAGCGGCGCCTCGCCGGGGGCAGGAACGAGGTAACCCGTCGCGGGGTCGACGTCGTAGCCGAAGGGACGCGACCCCCCGCACCAGCCGCCACGGGCAGCTTTGCGCTCCATGCCGGCGATCACCCGGTCGACGATGGTCGCCCGCTCGAACTCGGCGAACACGCCGAGCATCTGGACCATCATCCGCCCGGCCGCGCTCGTGGTGTCGAAGGGCTCGGTGGCCGAGCGGAAGGCGACCCCGGCAGCGTCCAAGTCTTCGAGGAGCTGGGCGAGACCGCGCACCGAGCGGGAGAACCGGTCGACCCGGTAGACCAAGAGGAGGTCGAAGCGCCCGGCCCGGGCCTCGGCCAGGGCACGCTGGAGACCCGGGCGTTCGGTGGATGCGCCCGACGCCTGGTCGCTGAAGCGGCGGGTGAGTTCCCAGTCCTCCTGGCTCTTCACGTAGGCGCCGAGCCGCTCGGCCTGGGCTTCCAGGGAGTAGGGCTGGTGGTCCTCGTCGGTCGAGATCCGGGTGTAGGTGGCAACTCTCACGTGCGGGCTCCTTCTCTTGTTGGCGGGATGATCGTTTCGATGAGACCTCCGGGCAGACGGCCGGTCAAGCGGCCTCCTCCCGCTGGTCGGTGACGGCAGACAGCAGGTCCGCCAGGGCGCAGAGCGCCGCCTCCTCATGAGACTCGTCGAGGGGGAGGTAGCCCGCCGGTGCGAGGACGACCCGGGGTGCCCCGCACGGTCGACGGCGCGACGAGAGGGCAGCGTGGGCATCTGGGGGACGGTGGGGTTGGCGGTGGGTGGCCATGGGCGGCCCACAACCGGGCAAGCGTCGCAAGGGGCGGATATCGATGACTCGATCGCGGCGCGAAGTCAAGGCCTTCGGGAGGAATTTTCTGAACTTCTCCCGCTCTCCCGCCGTCGGCTCGCCGACAGGCGTCCGACCAGCGGTGACGCGCCCCGCGGGGGACTTCTGGGGTAGGGCACAGTATGTCACGTGACGGATTCGTTGGCCCTCACCTGCGAGTGGTGCGGCCGTCCCCTCCCGCCGCGGGGTAGCCGGGGGCCTCGGGCGCGCTACTGCCGGCCGTCGTGTCGCCAGCGCGCCTACGAGGCGAGGCTCATGGCGAAGGCAGCCGCACGCCGCCTCCCCGCCGCGCGGGAGGCCCCACCGCGGAACGACGGCGAGCTCATGGACTTGGCAGCGAGGCTGGAGGACCTGGCTCGTGCCCAAGAGGAGGCCCGAGGCACCGTCGGCGACGACGAAGCGGACTACGCCGCCGCGTTCGAACAACTCTTCACCGCGGTGGCCCGCCTGAACCCGCTGCGCGTTGCGGCCGTCATCCGGACGGTGGCGGAGCCGTGGGTGTCGTGAACGGCGACTGCTGTGGTCCGAAGAGAAGGATCCCATGGTGGCTTCGTCTGGCCGACAGCAACAAGGCAGTGGACCCGTCGACGGCGACCTACGGCCCGTTCCCTGCTGGTTAAGGTCCGATTGTGGGACACCTCGCGCTCTCCAACACCGAGACGCTCCAGCTGGTCGGCTCGCTGGCGCTGCTCTTCACGGTTGCCCACCTGCTCGGTTGGATCGCCCGGCGCGTTCGGCAACCCGCGGTCGTGGGCTATCTCCTCGCCGGCCTCGTGCTCGGACCCTCTGGCTTGGGGGCGGCCTGGCCCCAGCTTGCATCGTTCCTCCTCCCCAGCCACGGCAAGTCGAACCTCCTTGGGGCGGTCATTGAGTTCTCTCTGCTGATGGTCCTCATCACGCTCGGCGCGGAGACCGACGTGCCACTGATCCGCCGCCTCGGCCGCCGGGCCCTCGGCGTTACCACCAGCAGCATCGTGCTGCCACTCGTCGCCGGCTCGGCCACCGCCTACGCCCTCAGCACGTCACTTGTCATCGGTCACCGCCTCAGCGGTGCGGTCCTTGTCGGTGGTGCGCTGGGCGTCTCTTCGCTTCCGATCATTGCCCGCCTTGTCGACGAACTGAGGATCTCTCGCCGCGATGTCGGCCAACTGGCATTGGCGACCGCGGCGGCGAATGACGTGTACGGTCTCGTCCTCCTGGCTGTAGTGAGCGCCACGGTGACCACCGGCGGCACGGCTCCCGTCGTCCGGGCGATCGCAGGGCTGGTGGCGCTAGTCGCCCTGACCGTCCTGTTCGGCCAGCGATTCGTCGACTACTTGTTGGAGAAGATCCGCCACGGGGGCCCGAACGCGACGGGCTCGGTTGCCGTGGCTTTCGCCGTGGCCTTCGGCGCAGCGGCGGCGATGCAGGCGATTGGCGTGGAAGCCGCGCTCGGTGCCTTCTTTGCCGGCGTCCTCCTCGGGCGCTCGCGATTCCAACATGGAGATGCGCTCGCCCGGTTGCGGTCCTTCTCAGACGCCGTGTTCGCACCCTTGTACTTCGCAAGCGCCGGCCTGCTCATCGACCTGAAAGTCGTTTCCTCCTGGCAACGGTTGGTGGTGGTCGTGGGGCTCTTCGGCGTTGCCGTGCTGAGCAAGGCGCTGGGAACGGGGATCGCTGGGCGCTGGTTGCGGCTGCACCAGGGGGAGAACAGGGCGCTCATGATCCTCCTGAACGGACGCGGCGCGCTGCAGGTGATCATCGCGACGGCCGGCCTGCGAATGGGCCTTCTTTCGGAGTTTGCGTACACGGCCGTGCTGCTCGTGTCGATCGTTTCGTCCGTCCTCGTCGCGCCGCTGCTGCGCCGGCTGGTCGGGGACTGGGAAGGCAGCGAAGAAGAGCGGCGTCGCTTGGCCCACGAAGAGCGTATCGAGAGCCATCTGCTGGTGCGTGAGCAGCGACTGCTCGTTCCCGAGCTGCCAGGTACCGACCCGAGGCTTGCCGCGACGCTCTTCGACCGCGCCTGGCCGGATGCGGCCGAGCTCACGGTGCTCTCGTCTGATCCCGGACGCGAGAGCGAGCTTACCGATGTGGCGCGCCCCGTCCGCTGGCGCGCTGCCTCGTCGACCCAGCCTCTCGTGGCGGCGCTCGACGAGGCGCGCCTCGGCTACGGCGTGCTCGGGATTGGCATCTCGCCGACTGCGCACGGCCTGCCGCCGGTGGTCGCCGACTTGCTCAACGGCAGCCCGCTGCCGAGCGTCATCATCCGCCCAGCTCCCGAGCGTGGCCAGCGCATGGAGCTACCCCGCCACATCGCCGTCGCGACCACCGGAACCACTGCTGGAATCGCTGGTGAGGAGCTCGCGTCGAGCCTCGCTCATCGCCACGGCGCGCGCCTGCACATCGTCCATGTCACGCCCGACGACGCGGTGGCGTTGTCGTTGCCCCAAGGTCGGGCGCTGAGCGCAGCGGACGCGCCGGGCGGTGTCCTCGACAAGGCGTCCGAGCGCGCTCGCAAAGCGGGGTTGCGTCCCCGGATCGCCCGAGAGCGAGCGCTGTCAGTGAGCCGCGGGCTGCTTGACTATGCGCAGGAGCACGGCATCGACCTGCTGGTCGTCGGGGCCCGGCTCCGGCGAGTCGGCGACGCGCCCTTTCTCGGTTACACCGTCGAAGAGCTTCTGGGCTCTCCCCTTCCCGTTGCGCTCATCGTCTTCCCCGATGCCCCCCCAGGGGATCTCGACCAGCCCTATCTGGATCCCAAGTGAGTCGAGCCTGACCAGCTGGGACGCCACGCATCCGACACTCGGGGCGGCCGCGGTCCTTGTGGCCGGCTGGTCCGCTTCCTGCCGGGGACGTAGACCGTGGCGCAATTGCATGTACATCGGTAAGAACGTACAATCGTCTCGTGACGCCGCTCGATTTCGTGGTCTCCCTGGCCCTCATCTCGGTGGCGGCGGGGGTCCTCGGATCGCTGATCGGCCTCGGCGGCGGCGTGGTCATCGTGCCGGTGCTCACGCTCCTCTACCACGTGGACATCCGTCTGGCCATCGGGGCGAGCATCGTCTCGGTGATCGCCACCTCGAGCGGGGCGGCCGCCGCCTACGTGCGCGAGCGGATGACCAATTTGCGGGCGGGCATGTTCCTCGAGATCGCCACGACGACGGGGGCGGTGAGCGGCGCCTACCTCACGACCCTGCTCCCCACGCGGTTCCTGTTCGTGTTCTTCGGGCTCGTCCTCGGCTACTCCTCCTTCGCCACGTTCCGACGCCGGCACGCCGACGCGCCGCTCACCGTGTCCAACGACCGGATCGCCAACTACTTCAACCTCCACGGCTCCTACTACGACCCGGCCGAAGAGCGGGAGATCGCCTACAAGGTGGTCGGCACCAAGCCCGGCCTCGCGCTCATGTACGCCGCCGGGCTCGTGAGCGCGTTGCTCGGCATCGGCTCGGGGGCCCTCAAGGTCCCGGCCATGGACAGCGCCATGCACCTGCCCATGAAGGTGTCCTCGGCCACCAGCAACTTCATGATCGGGGTCACCGCAGCGGCGAGCGCCGGCGTCTACTTCATCCGGGGCCAGATCGACCCCATCATCGCCGCCCCTGTCGCCGCCGGCGTGCTGCTCGGGGCGACCTTCGGCGCCCGGGTCCTCGGCCGGGTCACGAGCAAGACGGTCCGGCTCGTGTTCGTCGTCGTCCTCGTCGTCATCTCCTTGGAGATGCTCCAGAAGGGGATCTTCCCGTGACCGATGCGAGCCCTCCCGCCGGCAGTCCGCAGCCACCTGCCTCCCAAGCGCCTGCGCCAGCCACGGAGGGTCTGGGCGGTTCGGGCCGCCGCCGCCAGCTCAGCCCCGAAGAGGCTGCCGTCATGGCAGAGAAGGTCCGCAGGGTCGAGCTGGCGATCAGCCTCGTGCTGCGGATCGGCGTCGTCGTGAGCGTGGCCGTCATCGCCGCCGGGCTCGGGCTCATGTTCGCCCACCACGGCGCCTACCTGCCGATCCGGGGGCACTTCTCCTACAAGGAGCTCACGTCGAAGTCGACGCCGTTCCCGCACTCGTTCGCCTCGCTCGGGCACTCCATCGCCCAAGGGGACGGGCGCGGGATCGTCGTCCTCGGGGTCTTGATCTTGATCCTCACCCCGATCTTGCGGGTGGCGGTCGGCGTGGTGTCCTTCCTCTACGAGAAGGACCCGCCGATGGCGATCGTCACCCTCTACGTGCTGATCGTGCTCGTCGGCTCGTTCTTCCTGGCCGGGGTCTGACGCCGTGGGCACGCTCGACCGGTCGAGCCCGTTGCCTCTTTGGGCCCAGATCGCCGACGATCTCCGCCAGCGCCTCGTGCACGGCGAGTTCGAGGACCGCTTCCCGACCGACGAGGAGCTGACCAGGGACTATGACGTCAGTCGCCAGACGGTGCGAGAAGCCGTCCGCCACCTCACCGCAGAGGGCCTGGTCGTCCGCCAACGAGGACGCGGCAGCTCAGTTGCCCAACCAATCCTTGAACAGCCCCTCCACTCCCTCTACAGCCTGGCCTCGACCGTCCGGGCCGGTGGCATCGAGGAGCGAAGCGAGGTCCTCGCCGCCGAGCGCCGCCCCGCCATCGCCGAGGTCGCCGGACAGCTTGGCCTGGACGCCGGTGCCGAGGTGGTGTTCATCGAGCGGCTCCGCTTCGCTGGCGCCGAGCCCATCGCCTGGGACCGGTCCTGGTTGCCGCCTCATCAAACCGGGGCGCTGCTCGGCGCCGATCTCTCCTCCGGGGGTCTCTACGACGTCCTCGCCAGCCATTGCGCCGTGCGCATCACCGGTGGCTGGGAGCGCATCCGGCCCGTCATACCGGAGCCGACCGAGCGCAAGCTATTGCGTCTGCCCCCCAAGACGGCGGCCTTCTCGATCGAACGGCTCGCCGTCGTCGGACAGATCCCCATGGAGTGGCGCCGGAGCCTCATCCGGGGCGACCGGTACTCGCTGATCGCCCAGTGGCCAGCCGGCGCGCACTCCGAACCCAGTCGTCTGGCCTGATCGCCGGCGTGGTTCGGCACTGCCGGTCGTCCTCGCCCCAGCGGACCGATAGTCCGCTACGCGCGTCGCCACTGCTCGGCCGCCCGGCGTCGGTACCCCTGGGCTTCTGCGATCCGTTCCTCGGACTCGGCCGGAATGGGCACGGTGGCCAGCTCGGCAAGGCGTAGCCGCCGCACCCCCTCGGGGCCGAGCGGCGCCCAGATGGCCTCGTGTGGCCGCTGGGTCGGCGCCAGGGCGGCCGACGCCACCGGGACCGTGGCTTGTGCCAGGACGCGCCGTGCGCCGGCCTCCCGGCGCGGGTCGCGGAAGCAGAAGCAGATCCAGTAGGCGAGCCCCGAGGCCGCCTGCAGGTCCTCGTAGCTCTTGAGCTTCTTCTCCAGGCGGTCGAGGGCCTCGGTCGATCGGTCGTACTCCAGGCGGAAGACGATCCGGTTGCCGGACTCCTCCCATTCCCCGAGCCCATCGGGCAGGGCGATCCGATCGAACTGGCCGGCGCAGTGGCGCTCGGACCACCAGATGGACCTGTCCCGTTCGGTCAACCGGTGCGCTACCGCCATCGCGAGCCGGTCGTCGGCCCTCGGCCGGAGAGAACCCTTCATGAGAACAACCCCAAGCAGTCGGGGTTCGCGACTGGCGGGGGTGGAGTAGCCCCACTCTGGTCGTTCGCGCCAGGGAGGGTGCTCCGTTCAGGACTGGCGACCCGAATGGCAGGGGCGATGGCGACCGTACTGGCGATCCGGCAGAACGGCCTCACCTGGCGTACCCCTCACGGCGAACCTTCGTGTGCCGGGCAGCCAGGCTGATCGGCGGTCCCTCGATGGCGTCTTCGGCCTTTTCGATCCCGGCGTCGACGACGGCCAGCTCCTGCTCGTGGTTGGCACGCTCCGAACGTGCCCGGCGCTTGGCAGCGGCGACGGCCTTGTCGAACAGGTCGGTGCGCTCGTAGGTGCGAAGGAGGGCGTCGAGAACGGCCGCGTCCAGTTCCTCTGCAGGAAGGCGGTCGGCGGCGCAGTACTTGGTGCCGTAGCGCTGGCGGGTGAAGCAGGTGTAGTAGCGGTACCGGTAGCGGTTGCCGACAGCCGAGGTCCCGACGAAGTGCTTCCCGCAGCGGGCACACACGACGAGGCCGGCCAGGAGGAACGGCGAGGTCGCCGA
>JAJYWG010000464.1 GCA_021791615.1 Actinomycetes bacterium | reverse complement strand
CTGCGTGCACCAGGTGGACCCCCCGTCGGTGGTCCCGAGGATGACGCCACCCGATGAACCACCCGATGAGCCATAGCCCACCGCCTCGCAGACGCTGGTGGAGGCGCACGAGACGCCTGTGAGCCGGCTCACCTGTGTCGGGAGGATCTGGGCGCTCCAGGTCGACCCCCCATCGGCAGTCTTGAGCACGTCCACACTCATAGAGTTGGTTCGCCCTACCGCGTAACAGACTGTCGCCGATGGGCACGCAATCGCATGTATGCGCGATGGAACTGCCGGGTAGGTCTTGCTCACAGTCCACGTCGGTCCCGACGCTGTGGCGGGGGTGCCAGCCCCGGCAGGAGCCACGCCTCCCACCCCCACCACGACCATCCCTACTGCGACGACCAGGCCCGCCAGGACTGCGACACTGGAGCGCCAAGACCGCTTGAGCATTGTGGTCCGCCTTCCCCGTGAGGTTCTTGTCGTCGGCCATGGTATGCATTGGCCAAATTGTCGTCAATCACATGCGAAAAGCTCTCGCCGGCAACTGACCGTAAACTGACTTTGCAGCACGCGTGCCGGTTTTCCTGGGGGCATGGGCGCACTCGACTGGCTCGACTCCAACGACCAAGCAGTCCCGTGGGCGAGGTGCCGGAGGCCCGGTAGCTTGATACCCAGACTGCGGCTGAATTCGATCGGGGTTCACACCGCGAATAACCGAGCCCGAGCAGATAGGCGTGATGGCCCGGAACGTGCCCTGCCAGCCCGGCCGGGACCTCTTCGGTGTTCGGCATGGATGCCTCCTCCCTCTCGGACCGAGGGGAGAAGCACCGCCCGAATGAGCGCGATTATGCCGACCTGCTCTGCTCGGGGCGCGCCAGGAGCAGGGCGAACTTGACCGGCCACGCCGGGAGTCGGCATAAACACGCGGTCCACATAAAAACCGAGGACCGGCGCAGGGTCTCGTTCGCCCGCTTCAGCTCCTTGCTCCCTTGTTCGAGCTCCTTGATCCTCCGGGCGTCTCCGGTCGTCGTCCCTGGCTCGATCCTCTCGCCGATGTCGGCCTGGCGAACCCAGGCCCGGACGGACAGATCCTGGGCATGACACTCCGAGGAGGTCAGTCGGTTCGCGGGTCACACCGGGCACCGGACGACGGCACTGATCCTGCCAGCCAGTCCCAGGCCAGCCGGGGACCACACTTGCAGGTGGCTCACTGCCCCGAGCGCCCGCTACGTCGATCTCGGCGCAGACTTCTACGAGCGGCGGATCGACACCAGCGCCAAGACCCGCGATCTCATTCGCCAACTCGAGGCTCTCGGCCACCGGGTCACGCTCAACCCTGCGGCCTGAGCCGCGCTACCGAACGCTCGAGACTGCGTCCCGAGCGGGACTCAGCCTCGCACCCCGGTCCTGCGCGCCCTACATCAGTGCACTACTCACGCAAGTACTTTCGGTTCAGATGTGCGGAAAGGGAGGTGAACTGCTTCAGTCTCGGAAATTGATGAACTGAAGTGGAATACCGAAGTCAGCCTCTTTGCATGCCGTGATGACGGCTTGCAGGTCGTCCCGCTTCTTGCCCGTCACTCGGAGGTGGTCGCCCTGGGCTTGCGAAGCGACGCCCTTGAGCCCCAGGTCCTTGATGAACCGGTTCAGGCGCTTGGCATGCTCCTGATCGATACCGGCATGGATCGTGATCTTCTGGCGAGCCGAGCCCTTCGACGCCTCTTCGATCCGGCCTGCTTCGAATGCCTTGAGGGAGACCTGGCGCTTCACCAGTTTCTCCTCGAGCAACTGATGAAGTGCGCGAAGCCGATCCTCGGTGGAGGAGTGCAGGACGAGCTCGCCCTCACCCAAGTCGATACTCGATTCGGTGTTCTTGAAGTCGAAACGCGTCGCCGCCTCGCGGTTGGCCTGATCCACCGCGTTGCGAACTTCTTGGAGGTCGACTTCGGAGGCAATGTCGAACGATGGCACGGAGGCAAGTTTATCGAGCACCCTGAGGAGAGCTCAGACTTCGGTAGATCGATGGATCGTCGAGGGGTCGTGCCCCGAGTGCCAGACCGATGCTCGCTGGTGCCCAGCGGATCGGTCAGGAGCGATGGGCTAATCTCGCCGCCACGGGTCGGTGTCCGAGTGGCCAAAGGAAGCAGGCTGTAAACCTGCCGGCGTTGCCTACGGAGGTTCGAATCCTCCCCGGCCCACTGCACAGCAGGCAAATCTCCGCAGTCGGATCGCTGACTCCTCAGCAGCCGAGCGCGTAACTGATCGCCGTGCAGACCCGTTGCATGGTGTCGCCGCCAAGTGCCCGACGAGACCGGTGAGCGATCCCTGCTCGACGGTGTGGAGACCGTCACAATTAATTGATGACCGACAGCCGGTCCAGCCCGATCTCGCCGTGGTCGATGTCGACGTCTTCAGCCAGACCACGGATGGAGGTAGTGACCTCGGCGAGCGTCACGAGGCTGCGAGCATCGAGCACCTCGGATCTGGCCAACGGCAGGACCGGCCGCCCCTTCCGACCAACTTCGGCCAACCAGACTTCGCCGCGTCTCGAGGCTCACCCCAACCTTGGGACGCGGTCCAGAAGGTGTCGGCACTTTCCGGCCGTCTCGGGAAGGCGTCCCGGCCAGCTCGCGCCTGGGCGGCATGCACGGCGTCGGTGACTCCTCGACGAGCGGCAGCCGAAGTGTTGACGTTGAGTTGCCGAACCCGTCCAGCCAACTCCCCGTCCAGCGTGAAGGTCGTTCTCGATGAGGCCACGTCGGTACGTGAAGGACCGAAGGCGTTCTCGCACGGCCGCGTCGAGATGCCGCCGGATTTGCCCACCGGCACGCGCTGGCGGCGGCACAGCACGTCGAAGGTCCGAGGGCGCTCTCTCCATGTACCTTGCCAGCTGCCCCGGGCCGCCGGCGGGGTGCATCACCCGCTCGTCGCGCGTACCTCGGGACGTCCTCCCGGGCAGGTCCACCACAACATCAAGTTGCCAGTTAGGTGCAGATAAGTTGCAGGTGAGGTGTAGGAAGACCCGCCGGAGGAAAGTGCCCGCCCCGAGCAGCCCTTGCGGAGCCGTCGGTTTTCATTACAATGTGGTTACGGACCGGTTTCACGACGTTCGGGCAGCCGAGCCCGGCGGGGCCGGTCCAAGGGCGAGGAGCGCAGTTCCCGGGTGACGTACCAGGGTGCTGCTCAGTGTGCTGCACTCCTCGTAAGCAAATGAAGGCCCGGCATCCCAGTCGTGCCATGCCAGCGTGGCAGCCTGCATCCTGCAGTCGGGCCTGGACGAGAGCGGATACGAGGACGGAGGGTAGGTGAGCACGACACCCCGGATTCCCCTGAGCGCTTCAGAGCAGCGAGCGACGCGGGCGAGGAATGGATCTGGAGGCGGCACGCAGTACGTGCCGGTCACACTGCCCCCTTCGCTCGAACCCATTTTCGAGGTCATCCACCGCGCTGGCGACGTGGCTCGTGCCGGAGTCGACGTGATCGCGAACGCGACCGACAGCGCGTCGATGCGCCTCGAAGTACTTCGGTCACGGATGCTCCCCGCATGGGCTCAGCGCGGCACTGAGATTCCCGCAGAGGAAGACCCTGACGACTGGCGTTTCCTTCGGCGTCCGGCGATCCTCGGCTTTCTCGCCCTCGTCGCGATTGCCGGGGGAGCATCGTTGCCGAGCTCGCCATTCAAACTGGAGATGGCCGGGACGTGGTTTTTCGGAGAGCCGTCGGGGAACACCGCGTCGTCACATGACCTCCTCTTGGGGCTTGTGGCTGTCTACGGGGGGCTCGTCCTCTTGTCCCGGGTGTGGTACGGGCTCATCAAGGCACTGAGCCGACGTCCTGGGGTGCCCATGCGTTACCTCGGGTGGATACTCGTCCTCTGGCTGCTCCCAATGCTGGTTGTCGCCCCGATCTTCAGTCGGGATGTGTTCTCCTACGCTGCCCAGGGCGAGATGATGAGCCGCCACATCAATCCGTACCGGTACGGGCCCGGCACGTTGGGAGTAGGTCCGTACCCCAACCCGGTGGACCCGCTCTGGATCAACACCCCTGCTCCCTACGGTCCGTTGTTCTTGATGGTCGACGGGTTCCTTGCCAGTGCGAGCCTGCACCACGAGATCTACACGGTCATCCTCTTGCGCCTCTTCGCAGTGGCCGGAGTAGTGCTCACGGCCTGGTGCATCCCGAAGCTGGCTCGGGCCTGCGGTCGTGATGCCGGTCCGGTGTTCGTCGTGGCCATCTTGAACCCACTCGTGGTCCTCACCTTGGTGGGGGCCGCCCACAACGATGCCGATATGGTCGGTCTCCTCGTGGCCGGCATCACCGCGGCCAAGTACAAACACCCAGTGTGGGGGGTGGTGTTGTGCTCCCTCGCAGTGGCTATCAAGGTGCCTGCCGCGTTGGGTCTCGTGTACATCGGATGGGAGTGGATGGGACCAGGAGTCCCGTGGCGCCAGCGAGTTCGCCCTCTGGTGTCGACGGCCCTGGTCTCCGGCGCCATCATGCTGCTCCTGTCGGCGGTGAGCGGTTTGGGCCTCGGCTGGATCGGCAACTTGGCAACGCCCGGAACGGTGCGGAGCTGGCTGGCGCCGGCAACGGGGATCGGCATGGAGCTGACCTCACTCCTCCATGTCGTCGGGCTTCACGTCTCCCAGGGCGGTGTGCTCAGCGTGACGCGGATTATCGGCCTCATGGCTGCCGCACTTGCATCGCTGTACTTGCTGCTGGTGAGCGACCGAGTCGGCGGCATCCGCGCTCTCGGCGTCAGCCTCCTGCTGTTCGTGATCCTCGCCCCGGTGGTCCAGCCCTGGTACCTGACCTGGGGAATCGTCATGCTGGCCCCGATCGCGGCCGGGCGTCTCCGCTCGGCGGTGATCGCGCTCTCCGTGGCGTCTCCGTTTATCGGGTTACCCGGAGGTCGGACATTGCTGGACCAGCTCATTCATGCCAACCCCCTCGCCATCGCACTGGTGCTCCTGGTCCTCGTTGGAGTGCTGCTCGCACCGCTCGGGCGGTGGTCCACTTTGTGGCGCTACGAGACCGAAGATGGTTGGCAAGAGCGCGCCGTGGCGGGCGGTCAGTACTCGATCCTGGACGCGGCCACCAGCCTCGACTGACTCCCCCTGCTCGCCGCGATGCGAGCGGCGCAACAGCATGGCGGCCTAGAGCAGGCGTTGGAGCTCAACCACGTCGAGCCAGCGTCCGTGTTTCCTCCCCACTTCTCGCTCGGTCCCAACAAGCTCGAAACCGCACGACTGGTGAAGAGCGATGGACACATCGTTATGACCGACGACGCGGGCGATCATGGCATGGAAACCATGGTCCGTCGCCAAACTGACAAGCTCGGCCAATATCGCGCGGCCCACTCCCATTCCTCTGCTCTCGGACGCGACATAGACAGAGTCCTCCACGGTAGTGGCGTAGGCCGGGCGGCTGCGAAACGGGGACAGAGCGCCGAACCCCAGGACGTCGTCACTGTCGTCGGCCGAGGCGACGACCGCCGGATGCGCACCGCTGTGGTGCTCGAGCCAAGCTGCCTGCTCGGAGAGCGTGCGCGGAGTCAGGTCGAAGGTCGTGGTGCCCGACGTGACCTCCAGGTTGTAAATGGTCCGGATGCTCTCGACGTCCCGGGCGGCCGCCAGTCGGATCCTCATCGGGGGCATCGTACCTGCGACGATCTTGCGACTGGGACTATCATCGGCCTCCGGCCATCTGTCCAAAGGCCCCCTTAGCTCAGTCGGCAGAGCACAGCCATGGTAAGGCTGGTGTCGTCGGTTCGATTCCGACAGGGGGCTCCAGGTACGAGGGAGCTCAGCTCCGGTTCGGAAAGCTCGGGAGCGGGTTGGCGACCGGGGCCGACGGTCGGCGTCCCCCAGCCCCCGACAAAAGGCCATGGTCACAGCTCACCGGCTGGTCATCACGGCGTCGTCACCGGGTACCATCCGACTCGCCTCGATCGACCCGACAGGCGCTGCTCGCACAGCTCACCTGAGAGTGAGTGCACAGCCGACGTCGATGGTGGCAGGATGGTGGCAGGACAGAGCGTCGCCTACCTGACCGAGGAGCACATGACACTCGCTTCACAAGAGAGCCATTTGCGAACCGTGGACTCTTCTAGGAAGCAGGTGGAAGGCATGCCCGCCACCTTCCAGGCGGGTCGCCACAGCGTGGTCAAAGTGGCTCGCCCGGCGGGATCAACCGAGTCGCTGGGATATACGAGGCCGTCCACGCGTGACGGACCCGATTACGGTTAGTCATCAGGTACGGACGGATCCGCGGCACGCCGTGATCGCAGAAGGATGACTCCGACGACGACCCATACGACGACCAGTGCCAACCAGATCAAAAGCCGTACCCACGGCTGGAGCCCCACTCCCGGAGGGTACGAAGCATTGACGGTATTCGAAAGTGGGGCATAGGCGACCCAACCCTGCCTCCCTCCTCGCGTAGTGAGCCAACTGCCGAAGAAGAAGAGGCCGGCACCGAATCCGACAATGACAACGGCGCGCTGTCGAAAGTTGAAAGCGCGGGATCGCACTTTTCTATATTGCCACGTCCATCGGAACGACGGTGTCGGATATCGTCCGCTCGAGAGCATCG
Organism: Actinomycetes bacterium; assembly: GCA_021791615.1. Next base: position 1,493 of record JAJYWG010000464.1, on the reverse strand, counting down.
AAGAGGAGCTGGCCGCCGATACCTTGGCCTTGGAGGGTATGGTCCAGGGCCAAGCGAGCCAGCAGGATCGTTGGGATGACCTCTGGCGATCCACGACCGATCCCTTTTGGAACGTCGACCCGACGGAGCAGGTGAGCGGCCAAGGTGAAGTAGCCGACCACGGTCTGGGATCCCGACTCGACCCACACACGACACTCCGCCCGGTATTGGCGGCTTCGACATGCCGGGTGGAGCGTCGAAGCCGCTCGTCGAGAGGCATGGTGCCGCTGTCGAACCTCTCCAGATCGTGGTCGGTCGAGAGGTGTTCGGATCGGTAGCGGCTCACTCCCGCTCGAAGACGCGAGGTCGGAGAGCCAGCTCCCGCAGCTCACGTGGCATCTCGTCGGCTGCGTCGAGTGCCGCTAGGAGCTCGTCGAAGAAGTTGGAAGGCACCAGCGTCTCGTAGCTCCTCTTCTACCGCTTTGGTAGCTGCTTCCAAGACGAACCCGGTCACCGACTCCCCACGAGCTCCGCTCCCGGCGGATCAGCTCGGTGCGCTCGGTTGGAACCAGCCTCTCCAGCCGTGCCGTGGTCGCCATGGCGTACAACATGCGGCTGCGCCGCAGCGGTCGCAGGCTCACGACCTCCTCGTGGCCCACCCATCGCGTGCGCATCATGGCCGTCCGGCGCCCCATCTACGGGCGCTGTGGGCGCACACCATTGGCGACCTTTCCCGACCTTCCCCGACCCCTTTGTCCAACTGCTGTCCAACTCAGCGCGGTCTGAGAAGGTCCGCAGGGGTCGTGAAAGGTCGCCAAGAGTTGGGAAAGGTCCTGGTCGGCAGCGGTGTCCTTCAAACTCCCAGGTCGGCGAATACCACGAATTAGCTATGGTAAGGCTGGTGTCGTCGGTTCGATTCCGACAGGGGGCTCCAGGTAAGAGGGAGCTCAGCTCCGGTTCGGAAAGCTCGGGAGCGGGTTGGCGACCGGGGCCGACGGTCGGCGTCCCCCGGCGCCCGCCAATAGGCCGTGGTCACAGCTCACCGGCTGGTCATCACGGCGTCGTCACCGGATACCATCCGACTCGCCTCGATCGACCCGACAGGCGCTGCTCGCACAGCTCACCTGAGAGTGAGTGCACAGCGGACGTCGATGGTGGCAGGATGGTGGCAGGAGAGGGCGTCGCCTACCTGACCGAGGAGCACATGACACTCACTTCACAAGAGAGCCATTTGCGAACCGTGGACTCTTCCACGAAGCAGGTGGAAGGCATGCCCGCCACCTTCCAGGCGGGTCGCCACAGCGTGGTCCACGTGGCTCGCCCGGGGGGATCATGAGCGCTCGTCGTATCCGGCTCGGGGTGGCAGTTCTCCTGGTGGCGCCCGCCCTGTTCGCCGTCACCTCTCTCTCATCATCTTTGCCGAGCGCCGCCGGGGCGACTGTCGCCTCGTGGACCACGGTTCCCACCCCCAACCCCCCAGCCTCTCAGTCCAACGAGTTCGTATCGGTGTCGTG
>JAJYWG010000533.1 GCA_021791615.1 Actinomycetes bacterium | reverse complement strand
ACTACAACAGCAACCGGCCACACTCGGCCCACGGCTGGCTCACGCCGGTCGAGTTCGTCGAGGCGTGGCTCCACCGACAGCAGCTACAGCTCGCATAACGGGTGGACCAGCTATTGGGGTCCGGTCACCTCCTCGTGATCGCGGTTCGCGCTGCAATCACGATGACGGGGCACCTGGCCACAGTGGTGGATCTCAGTCAGCGACCGCGAGACACGAATCCCCACTCATCCCGGAAGAGCCCGATATCTTCGCTCACCTACTCGCCTCCGGTCCAGGATCGCTCGGATGGTGTGCCAGCGGCGTGACACTCACATCGAGCCAAGGGTACAGCGGCAACGATGACAGCGCTTCGTGAAGAGCCGTGCCATCCTCAGCGCTCCAGATGCCGACGTTTGCCCAGCGTCCAGGAATACGCCAAAGACGGCGGATCACGCCCCGGCTCGCGAGCTCCTTGGCCCGGACGCTTTCCGCACGTATCAGATTCTCCCTACGGGAGTGCTCGAAGTCCGGGGGGAGTCCTACATCGATACGGACAAGGAAGTCCATGCTGAGCTCCTCTGCATCATGCGATCGCCTGCACGGAGTCCACTGGGCCTGACAAGCTCCGGGAGATGAAGTTCGTGGGAAGGATTTTCTGCACGGGCGGTGCAGCACTGCCATTCAATCGCCGTATGAGCAGCCGAGCGGCGACGCGTCCCATCAACTCTACGTCACGAGCCACGACGCTGATCGGAGGCTCCATCAAGCGGAGCAGATCGTGGTCGTCGCAGATCACTACGGCGATATCCCTCCCCAGCGCGATGCCGGACTCCCGCATCTCGGTAAGGAGCGCGACGCCTAGGTGTCCGTCACTGGCAAGAATCGCCGAAGGCCGCGACTTTTGGCGCAGCAGTCCCCGCACCCCTTTGTCAATCTCGTCGTGCTCGGTCGTTCTCAGTTGCACGACCAGGCTGTCATTCAGCGGGATGCCGGCGCTCTCGAGTCCGCTGAGATAGCCGTCCATCCGGTCGCGTGACGCTCTACGGTCCGGGAAGCCTCCAATGAAGCCGATCCTCCGATGTCCGAGCTCAATCAGCGCTTCGATTGCGCCGCGGACGCCAGTCGCATGGTCGAAGCAGACTGAGTCGCAGTCGATGGAGTCGAGCTCCCGATCGAGCAGGACGATCGGAACCTGAACGCGCTCGAGCGATCGGATCGTCTCAGGGCACGACTCTGATTGCAAGGACAGAATGAGACCGTCAACTTGACGCTGACTGAGGACTTCGACGTGCTTCGCCTCGAGCGTTGAGCTCTGCAAGGAGTTGGTTAGAAGAATCGAGTATCCCAGGCTCTCGAACTCTTCCTCGGCGCCTTTTACGATTCCAGCGAAGGTTGGAATCGAGATATCGCGGACGATGAAGCCGACAGTCCTGGTCTGGCCACGCCGTAATCCCTGAGCAAGCAGATTGGGGCGATACTCGAGCTGCTCCGCCGCGCGCACCACCCGCGACCGCATCTCCTCGCTAACGTCTGGGTGGTTGCTGAGGGCACGCGACACGGATGAGGGTGCCACACCGGCGAGCTGCGCGACGTCTTTGATTTTTACCAATGCCGTCACCTCGCGTCTGGGACGCACAGCCACCAGCACGGGCACTCCGAGCACCGTGGACACTCTCCGCGTGGCGCCGCACGGCGTCTAGCTCCATGCATACTTCTCCAGCACCCTATGGTCAATGTCCACGCCGAGCCCGCTACCCCGCGGTATGTCGATCCACCCGTCTTTCTGCTCGAAGGGATGCACCGCGAGCTCGTGCTGCATGGGGTTCTCCATCGGCTTCATCTCGAATAGCAGACATCGTGGCGTAAAGGCTGAGAGGGCGAGGCTGGCACCGGTCACCACCGCGCTACTCCACGCATGGGCATTGAACCAGACATCGTGCTTTTCGACCAACTCGATCACCTTAAGCGACCCCGTGATCCCCTCTGCTCGGCCTGGGTCGCAGCCGACGACGTCGACGACCCCGCTTTCGATTACGCTCGCAAAGCCCCGCGCGTTCCACTCCCGCTCTCCCGTCCCGACGAGGCACCTCGTAGCCGACCTCAGGCTCTTGAACCCCGCGATGTCGGTCGGTTCCATGGGCTCTTCGATCCAGTACAGGTCGTACTCTTCGAAGGCATTCACCCGGCGGATGGCCTCTGCGCGGGTCCATACGAGCGACTGCCCCCGGTCCATGATGAGCAGCGAATCTGGGCCAATCCCCTCGCGTAGCATACGCACAAACGTAATGTCCCTTTCGAGCTCGTACCCCAATCGCGCGGCACCTCGCTTCCCCATCCCCACCTTGACGCCGCGATACCCCTGCTCGCGGACGTATCTACCGTGCTTCTCTGCCTCATGCTCAAGGCTCTCGTCGAATGCGTGCGTACTCGCGATCACTGGAAGTCTTTCACGGAAAGCGCCGCCGATAAGGTTCACTACTGGCTGGTTCAGGAGCTTCCCCTTCAGATCCCACAGAGCGATGTCGATCGCGCTAACAGCGAACGACGCAGGGCCCCCTCCGTAGCCGTACCACCAGGACTGCTGGTGAAGCTTGCGCCAAATGGCCACGTTCTCCATCGGATCTGCGCCGACGACGGTATCCGCCATCGCCTCGATAATGCCGGAGGTCGCTCGCGTCGACTCAGGAAACTGCGAAATTGCCTCACCCCACCCAACGGTGCCATCGTCTGCTTCAATCGAGCAGAAGGTCAGGTAGCGGAGATTGTCGCAGTCGTTCGGTTCTGGGTACCGCACACACCACGGCCGTACTTGCTTGATCTTCATGATTCCTCGCATTCATATTCTTCGCAGCGAGTCGAAAGGATCTCTGCACTTCCAAGCTCTGCCTCGCTCAGACCTCGATCACGCAGATCGGCTCTCCAACCTCAACCTCCTCCTGCTCCGCCACGAGCCGCTCGACGAGGGTGCCGCTGACCGGGGAGGGCACCTCGGTAGTGATCTTGTCGGTTTCGACGAGTACGAGCGGGGTCCCCGTCGTAACCTGGCCTCCGATGTCCACGAGCCATTCGGCGATCAGCGCCACCTGCGTCGTGTCGCCAAGACGTGGTAACTTTACGCGCTGACGCATTTGTCTAGACTCCTTGTGGCGACGACGTTGGTGAGCATGTCTGGCGCCGTCGGATGCGGACTTGCGAGCACCGTCTCAAGCGTTTGATCGAGGAGCAGACGAGACTCCTGCCAAATGGCCTCGAGCATGTTCTCGTCGGAAGCTCCCTCCACGCGGAGTTTCTCGCCGAACAGCGCGATCGGGTCTCGCTTCAGCCACTCCTCAAGTTCACCGGCCGGGCGGTACGTTGCTTTGTCCGAGCGTGAGTGGCCAGCGTAGCGATAGGTCTTCGCCTCGATGAGGGTTGGCCCGTTCCCCTCTCTAGCGCGCGTGACCGCGCCAGCGAGGACTCTTTCGAGTTCATCGACATCCTGGCCGTCCACGCTGTAACCCGGGATCCCGTACGAAGTTGCACGCACCGCGATGTCAGTCACCGCCGTGGTACGGGCAATCGGTGAGTACTCGCCGTACATGTTGTTCTCGCAGACGAAGACGACGGGAAGCAACCAGGTCGCGGCGAGGTTTAGGCCCTCGTGAAACGCTCCGATGTTTGCGGCGCCGTCACCGAACACCGAGATCGCGACGTCGTCGGTTTCCTTCACCTGTGCGGTGAGCGCAGCACCGACGCCGATCGGCACGCCGGCCCCAACGATCGCCATCGTAGGAAGGAGCCCGACTGCCGGATCGCTCAGGTGCATCGAGCCGCCCAAGCCCCCCATGCACCCGAGCCGGCGGCCCAGGATCTCGCCGAGGACCGCGCTAGACGGGACGCCGAGCGCCAGCGCCATGCCGTGGCCGCGGTAGGTGCACGCCACCGTATCGGTCAGCCGCAGGGTGGCAGCGATTGCTACCGGCACCGCCTCCTGCCCCTGGCAAGTATGGGTCGTCCCAGGGATCAACCCTTCGGCGAACAGCTCGATGATCCGGTCCTCGACGAGGCGGATCTCGACCATGCGACGGTAGCGCTCGATCCGGCTACCTTGAAGTGCCACGCGCCGGCCCACTGACTCCTTCGATCGTTCGATCGTCCTCACGAGAGTTCCTCCCACCACGCGTTCGGCACCACGTTGGTCTTCAACAGCGTGTCCACTTGCACCCTCAGGTAGTCGGCCGACGGGACGAACCGCCGCTCGAGGTCGCTCCCGTATGGCACCGGCGCGTCGGGTGCCGTCACCCGCACCGGCGGTGACCGAAGCTCTCCGAAGCTGCTGGCGACCACCGACGACACGATGCCGGTTCCCCACCCTCCGCTGTACTGGTTCTCCTCTACCGTGACCAGTCGCCCGGTCTTCCCGACCGACCTTTGGACCAGGTCACGGTCCCACGGCTGGATCGTCCGAAGGTCGATCACGTCGGCCGACCAGCCCGCTGCGGCCGCCGCCTCCCGTGCGATCCCGACGGTCTGTCCGAGCGCCACGATCGTGACGTCGTCGCCCTCTTCGACCACCTCGCCAACGCCGAGCGGAATCAGCGCATCGGGATCGGCGTCGAACGCCTCGCGCCGACCGTAAAGAGGGCGCGGCTCGAGCACAACGACGGGATCGTCGTCGCGGATCGCGGCCTTGGTTAGGCCGTAGGCGGTCCGGGCACCCGAAGGGACGGCGATCTTCAAGCCCGGGGTCCCGATCAGCCAGCGCTCCAAGGTCTGGGAGTGCTGGCACCCGAAGCCGAGTCCGGCGCCGGCGGAGGCACGCACCGTGAGCGGCACATGCAGCGCTCCGCCGGAGAGATAGCGCATCAGCGCCGCCTCCGTGACCACTTGGTCGAGAGCCACCCCCAGGAACTCGATAAACATGATCTCCACCACCGGCCGTAGCCCGGTGACCGCGGCGCCGACCGCCGCGCCGAGAAAGCCCATCTCAGAGATCGGCGTGTCACGCACTCGGTTCGGGCCGAAGCGCTTCAGGAGTCCCTCGCTGGTCTTGAATGACCCTTCTGCCTCGGCGACGTCCTCGCCCATCATCACGATCCGCTCGTCACGTTCCATCTCTTCTGCGATGGCCAGGGCGATCGCCTGATTCATCCGCAATCGGTGCATCACACCCCGGCCTCCTCTCGAGCATGGATGCTCGCCAATGGCTCACCGAAGGCTCCGCTTTGTAGGAGATCGGCGATCTGCGCTTTGTCAAGCGACAGCACGTCCTCTAACACCTCGGCGTTGTGCTCTCCAAGCAATGGACCACGCCGCACCACCGGATCGAAGGGACCGACACGCACGGGTCCCACCACCTGCCGGACGTGACCCAGCTGCGGATGCTCGGTCTCCACGATCATCCGGCGTTCGGCCACGAGCGGGTCGGCGAGCGCATCGGCCACCTCGTTGACCTTGCCGCAGGGGATCCCGGCAGTCGCAAGGGCACTCAGCCACTGTGCGGTCGGGCGCTCCCTGAATCGTCGCTCAAGGTCCGGGAGCAGTGTGGCGGCGTGCTCGCGCCGCGCGGCGAACGTGGCGTACCGCGGATCCTTGGAGAGTTGCCGGCAATCGAGGACCTCAACAAGACGGCTCCAGAACTTCTCCTTGGCGCAGACCACCGCGATCCAGCCATCGCTCGTCTCGAAGTTCTGGAACGGCACGAGCGAGGGGTGCGCCGACTGGCGAGTTCGCTGCGGTTGTATTCCAGCCGACAAGTACCACGTCGCGACGTACGTCAGCATGCCGACGGCGGTATCGAACAGCGCGACGTCGCAGTTGTCGCCCTTGCCGGTTCGGCGTGCCTGGTGCACCGCGGCGACCATCGCCACCGCGGCCGCAAGCCCAGCGGAGTAGTCGACCAGCGAGAGACCGCTCTTCTGGGGGATGGAGTCCGGCTCGCCGGTGAGGGCCATCCAGCCGGCCCGCGCCTGCATGACATAGTCGTAGCCGCCGATCGCCTGCTCGCTACCGGTCAGCCCGTACGCGGTGATGAAGCAGCAGACGATCGCCTCGTTCAGGTGGCGCAGGTCCTCGTAGCGGATCTGAAGCTTCTCGGGGACGTCGCCTCGCACGTTTGCGAAGACGACGTCCGCCTTCCGCACGAGCTCCTCGAACACCCGCCGGCCGCTGGGCGTCCCAAGGCGCAGCGACACGCTGCGTTTTCCACGATTGAACGTCTCGAAGAAGAGACTCGAATCGCCACACTGATGCGGTGGGACGAGTCTGCCGACGTCACCTCCCGCTGTGGGGTCCTCCACCTTGATCACGTCCGCTCCGAGGTCGACCAGCTGCGCCGTCGCGAATGGGCCGGCTCCGTACTGCTCGAGCGCCAGAACCCGCACGTCCTCCAAGGGGCGCGTCACCGTCTCAGCCTTCTGGCGGCAGCGTTGGACCGCATGTCAGGCATCGGCCCTGTACTCGTCAACGAACGCCTTGTCGAGCTCCCAACCCAAGCCCGGGCCAGTCGGGAGGGCGAAAACGCCTTTTGTGAGTTCAGGGCGATTGCCGAGCATTCGCCAGAAGATCGGGTCGCGCGCGGGGTGGAAGCACTCCACGTAGGTCCCGTGCGGGATCGATGCAAGCAGGTGGCTGGAGACCTGCGGTTCCTCGTGATGGGCCATTTCCACGCCGAAGCTCATGGCCATCTGTGCCACACGGCGCCACTCCGTCGGCCCGCCCCCCCACGAGGCGTCGAAGTTAGAGACGTCGATGGCACCGTCCACCATGAGGTCTCGCATGCCCGAGCGCGTGATCTCCGTCTGGCCTGCGGCGACGGGCACCCCCGTCTTGAGACGGACGACCGACATCGCGCGGCGGTCGTCGGGCCACTGGCACGGCTCCTCGAACCACCGCAGTTCGACGAAGTCCCGAACACGGCCGACGAACTCGACTGCCTCCGCGACGGTCCAGCCCTGGTTCGCGTCGACGAGGAACCGAAACCCGGGCTTGGCGGTACTGACCCCCCGGCGGAGACGCTCCGCGTCCTCCGCGGGCGATGCGCCCCCGATCTTGAACTTCATCCCGACCAGCCCGATCTCGTTGAAGTAGGTGACCTCTTCTTCGATGCTGCCAGGGTCGTCGGTGTAGTAACCGCCGATGCCGATCATGGGGAGCGCGTCGCGGTAGCCACCCCAGAGCCGCCATAGCGGCATCTGGAGAGCCTTGCCGACGGCATCCCAGATGGCGGAGTCGACGCACGAGATCGCCTGCATCGCGAACCGCCGGTCCCGTAGCTGGTCGAAGGTGATCCGGCGCATCGCCTCCCAGCACTCTTCGTAGGCCACCGCGTCGCGGCCCACGACGATGGGGGCGAGCTCATCGTGGATGATCCCTACGATTGTCGCCTGCTCCTCGTCGGCGTCGCCGTTGTAAGCCTCTCCGATGACGCCCTCGTCGGTGATGACCCGCGTGATGATGGTGCACCGTCTCGGCATCTTGTAGTAGCTCCCGCGGTAAAGCTTGTCCAGGGTAACCCTGATAGGGATCGTCTCGATTGCCCTGATTCGAAGTTCCATGTGCTCGTTCTCCCTTTATGTGTGATGGATCGATTCCATCGATTTCAGCAACGTTCCGCCTAGTCCGAGGCGATCCAGACGACCTTCAGTACATGAGGAACCCTCCCGTCACGTTCACCGTCGCGCCGGTGATGTACTGCGCGTGCTTGCTCGCCAGGAAAACCGCCGTGCCGGCGATCTCTTCTGGCTCGGCGATCCGGCCGAGCGGCGTTGCCTTCACCATCGACTCGAGGACCTCTGGGGAGAGGTCGGTCATAAGCATGGAGGTGCGGACCTGTCCGGGTGCGATGGAGTTGACCGTGATGCCGTGAGGGCCGTAGGATCTCGCAAGTCCACGCGTCATCGTGACGATCCCACCCTTGGTGGCGTTGTAGACCACCGAGCCGCCGAACCCGCCCGTCCACCAGCCCTGGGACGTAAAGGTGATGATCCGGCCGCCATTGCCCTGCGCCACCATCGCCTCGGCCACGGCTCTGCACAGGAAAAACGTGCCCTTCAGGTTCGTGTCGACCTGGAGATTCCAGTCCTCCTCCGTCACGTCCATGAGACGCGCGCGTCGACGGAGCACGGCCGCGAGATGGACGAGGACATAGAGATCGCCGAACTCCCGCTGGGTCTCCGCGACGAGCACGGGGT
>JAJYWG010000393.1:1220-8201 GCA_021791615.1 Actinomycetes bacterium | reverse complement strand
AATCGACGGCGGCAGCAGTGTTGAGCGACACGCTGTCTGGTGACGCCGGCCCTGTCCGACGTCACTGATCCTGGAGACGTCGTCTTGCCGGTGATGAGCGGGTAGCGACAACGTGGGGACGCCCTGATCCCATTCGCGCAAGGGCCCCCCCGTTCGAACTTTGGCAAAACGCACGAGGGGGACCCTTCTGGCAAGTGCCGGAGGCACCTGGTGCTCATCGTAGAGAACGACCCGTCCGCCGTCGAAGCCGACCTCGCCGCCGGGCGGTTCCTGTGCCCCTCCTGCACCGACGGCATCCTCGCCCGATGGGGCTTCGCCCGACGCAGGACGCTTCGTGACGGGCAGGAGCTGCGTCCCCGGCGAGGGTACTGCTGTCCCAAGGTCGGTGGCTGCGGCAGCACCCACGTCCTGCTCCCCGACATCTGCCTGCTGCGCCGCAAGGACGCCGCCCAGGTGATCGGCGAGGTCCTGCAGGCCGTCGTCATCGAGGGCGAGAGCCTCTTCGAGGTCGCCGCCCGCCTCGGCATCCCGGCCGACACCGTCTGGGGCTGGCTGCGCCGCCTGCGCCGCCTGGCCGGGCGCATCGTCGCCCATGTGACCCGGTGGTTGCTCGTCTTGGAGCCCGGTCGTGCGGCGCCAGATCTCGAGGGCTGCCCCGCCGCCCAGGCGATCGAGGGGCTCGGCGCGCTCGCCCGGGCGGCGTCGCTGCGCTTCGGCCTGCGGCCGCCGTGGTCGTGGGCGAGTGCGGTGAGCGCCGGGAGGCTCCTTTCCAACACGAACGCACCTTGGCCGGGGCCTGACTGAGCCGGCACCGTTCGTCTGACATCCAGACGGACGGAAGGAGACGTGATGGAGGACCGACCAAGAGCCGTCGGGCTGTTCCGCTACAGCCTGGTTACGGAGGCCGCCGACCCCGCGCTCACCAAGCGCCAGCGCGGCGAGCTCGTGCGCGATGTCGCCAGCCGGTGGCACCTCGGGCCTGCCGGCGAGCGGGTGCGGGTCAGCCGCAACACCCTCGACCGTTGGATCCGGGCCTATCGCTCCGGCGGCTTCGACGCCCTCGTGCCCGGGCCCCGCCACACCGATCCCCGCACGCCGACGGAGGTGCTCACCCAGGCCGAGACGCTGCGAAAGGAGGAGCCGAGACGCACCGCCGAGCAGATCGCCCGGCTCATCGCCGAGGACAGGGGGTGGTCGCCCTCGGCCCGCACCCTCCAGCGCCACCTCCTGCGGGTGGAGCTCCCGTGGCGAGGCTCGTCGCGCCCGGAGGCCTTCGGCCGCTTCGAGGCCGAGAGCCGAAACGACCTGTGGACCGGCGACGCCCTCCACGGAGCGGTGGTGGGCGGCCGCAAGACCTACCTCTTCGCCTTCATCGACGACCACTCGAGAACGCTCGTCGGCTATCGCTGGGGTCACAGCGAGGACACGTTCCGCCTGGAGGAGGCGCTGCGGCGAGGGCTCGCATCACGCGGTGTGCCACGCCGTCTCTACCTCGACCACGGCTCGGCGATGGTCTCTCACCAGCTCGCCCGGGCGTGCGCCTGTCTCGGCATCGTCCTCGTGCACTCCGCCGTCCGGCGCCCTCAAGGTCGGGGGAAAATCGAGCGGGCGTTTCGCACTGTGACCGAGCAGTTCGTCGTCGAGATCGCCCACTCGGACGTCGGTGACCTCGACGCCTTGAACCGCCTCTTCGACGCCTGGGTGGAGTCGGTCTACCACCGCCGGGTGCACTCCGAGACCGGCGAGGCGCCCCTCGAGCGCTTCCTCGCCGCCGGGCCGCCGGCGTTGCCCACCGCCGAGCAGCTGCGCGAGGCCTTTCTCTTCGCAGAGCGCCGCCGGGTGACCAAGACGGCCAGCGTCAGCCTCTTCGGCAACCACTACGAGGTCGACGCCCTCTTGGTCGGCGAGTCCGTGGAGCTGGTGTTCGACCCCTTCGACCTGGCCGACATCGAGGTGCGCTTCAGGGGCCGCCCGGTCGGACGGGCCGTCCCCCGACATATCGGTCGTCACGTCCATCCCCACGTGAAGGCCGAGTCGCCCGAGGTCGCGCCCACGGCCTCGGGCATCGACTATCTGCGCCTGGTGGAGCGCCGCCGGGCCGCCGAGCTCGCCCGGCGCATCGACTACCGGGACCTTGCCGCCGGTCCGACCACAGACGGCGACGACAGCACCGACAACGACAGCACCAACACCGACAGCACCGACCGCACCGACGACATGGAGGACCTCCGATGAGCATCGACCATCTCCGCTCCCACTGGGGCTTCACCCGTACGCCCTTCACGAGGGAGCTCGCCCCCTCGATGCTGTTCCAGTCCAAGGGGCACGCCGAGGCGGTGGCCCGCATCAGCTGGCTCGTCTCCGAGCGGGCGCTCGGGATCGTCACCGGTGAGGTCGGCAGCGGCAAGAGCGTGGCAGCGAGGGTGGCCGTGTCCGGGCTCGACACCAGCCGCCACAGCGTCGTGTACCTCGCCAACCCCGCCGTCGGCACGAGAGGGATGTACGCCGAGATCGTGAGCGCCCTGGGCGGCGTGCCGCGCTACCAGAAGGCGGCCCTCATCGCCCAGGCTGCCTCCCTGCTCGCCCAGCAGGAGGACGAGCTCGGGCGCCGTGTGCTCGTCGTCTTCGACGAGGCCCACCTGCTCGAGGCGACCCAGCTCGAGGAGATACGTCTCCTGCTCGCCGCCGACATGGACAGCCGGGCCGCCTTCGGGTGCCTGCTTCTCGGGCAGCCGACCCTGCGCCGACGCATCCGGCTCGGGACGCACGCAGCCCTCAACCAGCGCATCGCACTGCGCTACAGCATCGAGGGCATGGACGCAGAGGAGACCACGGGCTACATCGCCCATCACCTGAAGCTCGCCGGGCGCAGCGACACGATCTTCTCCTCCGACGCCGTCTCCCTCGTCCACCAGGTGTCGAGGGGGCTTCCCCGGGCGGTCAACAACCTGGCGACCCAGGCGCTCGTCGCCGCCTACACCAAGGGCAAGTCCACGGTCGACGAGTCCTCCGCCCGCATGGCCGCCGCCGAGATGGACGGCGAATGACCGGCGTGCTCACCACCGCCGCCAGCCTCGAGGCCCCGCCGGGATGGCCCGAGGCGCCCCCCGACTGCGTCTACAGCGGCCTGCCCGGAGCAATCGTCGGGCTGCTCGCCCCCCACACCGAGGCCGACCCGCTCGCCATCTTGGGCCAGCTGCTCGTGGGTGCCGGCTCGGTGGTCGGGCGGGGGGCGTGGTTCGCGGTCGAGGCCACCCGGCACCACGCCAACGAGTTCGTGGTGCTCGTCGGCGACTCGGCCAAGGCCCGCAAGGGCTCGAGCTTCGACCACGTGGCCGGCCTTCTCTCCCGCGCCGATCCGGGCTTCCCCCGGCGCACCCGCACCGGGCTGTCGACGGGAGAGGGTCTGGTCTGGGTGGTACGCGACCCGGCCGGGTCCGACCCCGGTGCCGAGGATCCCCGTCTGCTCGTCGTCGAGCCCGAGTTCGTCTCGGTCCTCAAGGCCACCGGACGAGACGTGTCCACCCTCTCGCCCGTGCTGCGCCTGGCCTGGGACGGACGGCCCCTGCAGCTGCTCACCCGGACGACGCCGGCGCGGGCCTCGGCCGCCCACGTCTGCGTGATCGGCCACATCACCGCCAGCGAGCTTCGGGCGCATCTGCACGCCACCGAGGTGACGAACGGTTTCTTGAACCGCTTCGTCCTGCTCGCCTGCCGCAGGGTCCGGCTGCTCCCCGAAGGCGGCGACCCCGACCCCCTCGCCGGCACCGGGCTCTGTGAGGAGTTGCGGGCGTCGCTCGACTGGGCGCGCACCGCCGGGGCGCTGCGCTTCTCCGTCGAGGCCCGCATGGCCTGGTGGGAGGCCTACGCCTCGCTCTCGCAGGCGGCCGACGGTCCCCACGGGGCGATGTGCGCCCGGGCCGAGGCCCACGTCGTGCGCCTGGCGCTCATCTACGCCCTCTTGGACCGCAGCCCCGCCATCGAGACCCATCACCTGGAGGCTGCCCTCGCCCTGTGGGACTATGCGGCGCGCTCGGCGGCGTGGGCCCTCGACCTGGCGAGCGGTGACCCGCTGGTCGAGCAGATCCACGTCGCCCTCCTCGCCGCTTCGGACGGGCTCACCCGCACCGAGCTGCGGGACCTGTTCTGGCGCAACCAGTCGGCGCACGCCATAGACGTCGCCCTCGGCAGCCTCGTGCGCTCCAGACGGGCACGTTCGCGCCGGGAGTCGACGGGGGGACGGCCGGCCGAGCGTTGGCGCGCGGTCACGCCGGACAACGGTCCCTGACCGTCGGTCGCTCCACCAGGCGAGCGGCCACCATGCGGTGCGATCAGGCCCCCCACCGTGTCCAGGAGCGACGTTCTCGTCCTTCCCCTGCTTGCTCGGAAGGGGGGCCTGATCGTGCCGCCCGGCTCCCGAGCCGCCGACGAGATCCTCCCGAGCGGGGTCCAGCCCGGAGCGAGTAGCGGACCGACCTGCGGTCCACCGAGCCAGGTACGAGCGCAGCGGCTTGACGCCGCACTGCCGAGCCGCACCCGACGAGGTCTTCCGGTGAGAGGGACGGGCCGCGCCGAACTCGCCCGTTCAAGAGCCGGCTCGCCTCGCCAGCCGTCAACCGTCGGCACGCTTTGGTCGTTCGGTCGTGGGCCTCCCGCCGTCTCCACTCACCGCGTCGCCGTCATGTTCATCCTGCGCGTCCGGCAACAGCAGGTACTCGATGGGTGTTCCCGAATGTTGCCGTCAAGATCGTGGCGCCTGCGCCGCGCACGTCGGACGGTGGAACGTTCTCGATATGGCAGCGGCAAGAGTCATCAGGGGCGCTCGTCGACCTCGTCGACGTAGTGCCAGGAGACAACGCCGTAACGTTCGACGATGATGGGCTCCATCATCGTGGTCGATAGTTCTCGGGCCCGGGCGATGGCTGCTTCGTCGGCGGGGAATTCGCCCGCCTCGACCTCGTCGCCCCCTTTCCGGGTGAAGTGGTAGCGCCACGTGTGCTCGGAGGATGGCTGGCTGTCAGGCATCGCTGGACAATAGGTCCGGAACTCGTTGCCGAGACCGCGTCGCCCATCCCATACCGTTCCAATGCGACGACCGAAGCCCTGGCACCGATCGCCGGGTCGCGGGCGACGTGATCCTCTTCCGGCGTTTGTCGCGCTGGCAGCCAGCAAGCGAGGCGCCACACGCCTCTGTGTCAAGCCTGTGGCCGGGGATTGAGCTGATCCATCCCGAAACGGGCCGGATTGGCCGGCTCGGTCCGAACTCCGTCGAGAACGGGTGCATCCAGGACCTCGTTCACGCAGGCCTCGGTTCCCGCCAGGTAGGCCCAGTGGAAGTCGGTGTCCCCGGTGAGGCACCAGGCATGGTCGTCCGGCCACCAGTAGTCGGGGTCTTCGGGAAACTCGCCGAAGGCATCGAGCGGCCCACTCAGGAGGTAGTAGTTGCGCATGGGGTGGGCGACCGTGGGAACGCCATCGAACACCGACCGCTTGAGCTCGCCATATCCCTCCCACAGAAGGAACCACCCGCTGCTCGACGACGTGTGCCGACCGAGGATGGGGAGCAGTGCGGCCAACTGCTCTTTCGCCAGGGATGTGCTGACGCGGAGGTCGCCGGCGTCGGGGCCGACATTGACCGTCTCCTCTTCGACCAGCGGATGGAACGCGCGACCGTTGCGCTCCGCCAACATCCTCCAGGAGACGTGCGCCTCGGGCGCCCAGCGATCTCCGACCATCGTCGAAGGTCCGACGAAGGGGAACAGGATGCGGGCGTACGCGTCGTAGCCCTCGGGTGCGGTCATGTGCACCTCGAAGCTGCCCGGAACCAGTCGCGGGAGCAACCAGCGGCGGGAGCCAGTTCGGTCTCGATCACGAGCCCAGACTCCTGAGAAGGCGCCCACGTGTGATCCTCGAGCCAGCCTGCGTACGCGTCATCCGACAGCGTCGTGCCCTTGGCAGTCAGCAGGGCGATGCTTCCCGTCGAGTTCCGTCGACGTCGACGTCGCACTCGCCGAGGGTACTCCGGACATCGAGCGAAGCTTCCGGCTGAGGGTGCCCCCGAACGTGATGGCGATCGAGACGCCGGGGATGCCCACGACCGCCGGGTCGTGGGCGACCGCGAAGTGGAGGTTCAGCGGTCGCAGTCAGTGGCGACTTCGAGCGCCTCGCGAAGCTGCCAGATCCTGATGTAGGCAAGGCACCCGATCCGTTCGGGGAGCACGTTGACGGCGACGCTCTCGATCGAGTCCAAGTTGGCCACGCCGAGGAATGGCGGCGGCGTCGCGCGGCGGTCGAGCGGGTGATCTTCTCCATGGTTGCCAACCGCCTGTCGGTGAAGCCGCTCTCCAAGCTCGCCGGCTGCTCGTGGGTGGCCAAGCGCGCCTTCATCTGCAACCTGGCCGAGGTCACCGACGACCAGTGCTACCGGGCGATGGACTTCCTCCTCGGCGCAACCAAGGCGGTCTTCAAGCGCTTCTTGCGCCGCACCACCACCGGCAAGCTGAACCGCATCGACAAGGCGGTGATCACCGCCGAGGCCAGCGCCTCGCGCACCGTCCGGCGGTGGACCTTGTGGCGCTTGGCCAGGGCGCGGATCGACAGACCCTCCACCCGCCGGCCGCGCCGGATACGTTCGAACTGCTCCACCCTCGACACTCCGATCTCCCTTCGGCAGCTGTCTTGGTCGACGGCCAACGTAGGGGGGTTGGGTTCGGGGGTGGGGCCATTTCAAGGCATCAAAGTGAGGCCAGATCAGGGCATCAGACCCACAGCCCTGTAGTAACACGACCTCTTCAGTCGTCGCGCTCGAATCCCCTGGTCACGGCATACTTTTTGGCCTTCGACTGCCTACCATCCGCGGAAGCTTGGTAGGAGGAACCGTCTCGTGCTCGACCTGCTGATCAAGAACGTCCGCGTGGTGCGCCCAGGCTCCGAGTCAGAGGCCCTCGACGTCGGCGTCAGCGACGGCCGCGTGGCCCGTCT
>JAJYWG010000393.1:0-1210 GCA_021791615.1 Actinomycetes bacterium | reverse complement strand
GCCATCGACGCCAGCGAGGCGCGCCAGGTGGTGGGCGGCAAGGGCAAGCTCTTGTTCCCCGGCGTGGTCGACGTCCACCAGCACTGGGGGATCTACAACCCCTTGGAGGTCGACGTCACCACCGAGAGCCGAGCCTGCGCGCAGGGTGGCGTGACGACCGGCATCACCTACCTGCGAACGGGCGCCTACTACCTGAACCGGAGCGGCCCCTATGCCGAGGTGCTCCCCGACGCCTTGGAGGCGACCGAGAACAAGGCCTACGTGGACTACGGCTTCCACGTGGCTCCCATCCTGCGCTCCCACATCGACGAGATCCCTTCGATCATCTCGGATTTCGGGATCCCGAGCTTCAAGATCTTCATGTTCTACGGGAAGCACGGTCTGCACGGCCGGTCCAGTGACCAGCAGAAGTTCCTCATGCTGCCCGAGGACGAGTCGTACGACTACGGGCACTTCGAGTTCGTGATGCGCGGGATCCAGCGGGCGAGGGAGGATGCCCAGCTCGCCGGGATGGCCGACGACATCTCGCTGTCGCTGCACTGCGAGACGGCCGAGATCATGACCGCCTACACCCGGATGGTCGAAGAGGAGGGAACGTTGAAGGGGCTCGAGGCCTACCATGCCTCGCGTCCGCCGCACTCGGAGGGTCTGGCCATCACGATCGCCTCGTACCTGGCGCACGAGACGAGCCTGCCCAACGTCAACCTCCTGCACCTCTCCTCCCGCAAGGCCATCGAAGCGGCCATGCTCATGGCCAAGACGTTCCCGCACATCGACTTCCGCCGTGAGGTCACGATCGGGCACCTGCTGGTCGACCTCCACACGGAGCGGCAGGCGTCGGGGGCAAGGTGAACCCACCGCTGCGTCCTCGAGAGGACGTCGAAGCCCTCTGGGGGCACTTGCTGTCCGGCGACGTCGACTGGGTCACGAGCGATCATGCCTGCTGCAGGGACGAAACGAAGTTCGGCACACCGCGAGACGACGTCTTCGTGGCCAAGTCCGGCTTCGGCGGGACCGAGTACCTCTTGTCCGGGATGATCACCGAGGGCACGCGGCGCGGGCTCTCACTCGGCCGGATCGCCGAGCTGCTCTCGGCCAACCCTGCCCGCCGGTTCGGTCTCCATACCAAGGGGCGTATCGACGTGGGGTTCGACGCCGACCTGTGCCTCGTCGATCCCTCGACCAGCTGGGTCGTGCGCGCGGCGGAGTC
>JAJYWG010000269.1 GCA_021791615.1 Actinomycetes bacterium | reverse complement strand
ACATCCGCATCTCACCGCCATCTTTCCAGCTCCTAGCACCGTCTCCTTTCAGGAGTACCGAGCTCTGCGGCAGAATCTACCTAACAGTATCGGCAGAATCCTCCTTACACCGCGGCGCCTGGATCCCGTCGATGATCTCGGCCAAAGCCAGCAGGTCCTCGACGCGGAAGGGACTGCGGCCCGCTGCCACGGTGACGAACACGTCCGGCTCGGCCACGTCAGTCCACGCCGTGGGAAGCGACTGCATGGACCCGTCGTCGTCGAAGAAGAAGACTCGGTCCTGTCGCCACGTGTGCTGGCGCGCGACGAACGGGAACTCCCGGCCGAACCACGGGTGGAGCGGGTGCGTCACCCGGACGGTTCGCTGCTCACCGGGGGGATCGGGTGTAGTTGACCGTGAGGCCCAACGCCCTGGCCGAGTCGGTGAACAGCGCCTACAAGTGCGAGCTGATCCGTGGGCCCGACCAGGGGCCGTGGAGGACCGTCGAGGACGTCGAGCTGGCCACGCTCAGCTGGGTGCACTGGTACAACACCGAGCGACTGCACGAATACCTCGACTACGTGCCGCCGGCGGAGTTCGAGGCGGCTTATGCTGCCCGCAAGGCCGACCAGAAGCTGGTTGGGATCCAATAACCCGAGCCTCCATCAGACCCAGGGCGCTTCACTGGTACTACCGGGACGTGGTGCGGACAGGGATGGGCTGTTGGCTCCAGACACGGGCCTTGTATTCGAGGAGCAAGTAGTTGGCCAAGAGCTGGATGTCCCTTGGGGTGTTCTGCAGGTCGTTCCACCGGCGTTGCTGCTCGGGACCGAACTGCCATGAGCCGCTCGTCCAGTGGCAGATGTCCTTGAGCGTGGCGAGGTCTTCGGCGAAGTTGGCTTCTGACGGGATGCCGGTGTGGCGGTGGCGGTCGACGATGGCGTCCATGACGAAGCCCATGGACACCACGCCGACGCCGTGCATCAGTCGAGACCGGCGGGGCGGAAGGCCCCACGCGTCGTGGAAGGTCATCTTCACGGCCCGCCAGTAGCTAGTGAGCAGGTCGAGCATGGCGTCGGCGTCGCCTTCGCCCGTGTCAGGTTCTCGGAATCGGTAGAGGGCACCGTCGCTCAAGCTGTTCTCGATCATTCGCAGCGCCGAGTTGTCCTTGATCACACCGTCGGGGTTCGTGGGGGTGTGGATCATCCCGACGAGCGGCGAGTCAGCGGTGTAGTTGAGCCGGTCGATGAGCATGGCGGGGAAGCGGCGAAGTTGGAGCGTGGTCGGCAGGGTGCCGGTGGTCGTCGGCAGCAACTCGTGGATGAGCCCCTTTGGTAGCGGCTTGGTCGAGTTGACCAGGATGAACTGCGAGCGTTGCTCGGCGTCGGAGTCGGTGATGAATGCGGTCACGCAGATCGGGAAGGACTTGACACGGGCCTCGCGGATCGCGGCGCAGCGTTGCTGGCCGTCGACGACCCAGCCGGGCTTGTCCTCATCGGCGCTGTCGGCCTCAACGGGGATGACGAGGGTGCCGGGGCACACATCGGAGTGGGTGCCAGGGTCGGCCGGTTCGAAGGTGACTCGTTTGTCGAACGCGATGACGAGCGCGTTGGGGATCATCGGCTCGTCGGATTCGAGGTAGCGGCGGATGGACGCGATGTGGGAGAGGACCTCGGGCCGCTGGTAGCCACGGATCTCGGTGTTCTCGTTGCGGTGGACTCGGGAGACCGTGGAGAAGAGCGGCAGTTGCTTGCCGTCGACGGCGAAGCTGTAGAGGGTGCGGGTTGGCCCCTGGTGGACTTCGAGGGCGGGAAGCCGGAGCTCGTAGCTCACCGGGTGTGCGGGCTTGCGGGGGCGTCGTGGGGTGCGGGCGGTCATGCGGCGCTCTCTGAGTCGTGGCGGATGCGCTGGTTGAAGACGTAGAGGTTGTGGAACCCGCGGCGCTTGTTGCGCTCCGAGCCGCGGAACATGGCGATGTCGATGCCGACCTGCTCGCAGATCCCGCAGGAGCACGATCGCCACGGTCGGTCTTCGAGGGTCTGGCGGTAGGCGTCGGTACGGTCTTTGCGGTCCTCGTCGCAGAAGTTCTCGTAGGCGAGAAGGGCCCGGAGCGCGGTCGGCGCAGTGATCTCTCCGGCGTCGTAGCGCCGCAGCGCGCTGAGACAGCGGCGCTCGAGTTCGATCGCTCGGCCCTGGGGGACTTTTCCGGCCCGGATCCGTCCCCGGAGCTTTGGGTTGCCGTCGACTTGGGGGACGCGCAGCGCGGTGTAGGTGCGGTCGAGGACGTAGTAGTTGTCGGTGTCGTCCTTGAAGGACTGCCGGAATGGGGAGGTCGAGTCGAAGCTCGTGACACCCCGCTCGGCGAAGAGGTCGAGGTGGTCGCAGCGGGTGATACCCAAGAGGTGCAGTTGGGTGTCAGACCGTCGGACCGTGTTGATGGCGTTGAGGCTGGCCAGGATCTCTGGCGTCTTGAGGGGGACCATGCCGCCGAGTGCGATACGCCGGTAGCCCATCTTTTGTAGCGACTTGACCGCGGCGGCATACGACGCGGGGCTCCACCCCTGGGCGACCCCGAGCGGTTCGAAGGGCACGTTGCGGGCTTTGCTGCGATGCCGGAACTGGCCGGCGAGTTCCAGGGTGAGCGCCTGGCGGGCGCGCCACTCGACACCTTGGGGGTGGTCAGGGTCGTGGTCGGCGGCGGGGTCGTAGCCGAGGATGACGTGGTCGACGGAGATGCCGAGCTCGAAGCCGCACTCGCTGTAGAAGTCGATGACCTCGTCGGGCGTGTAGGGCGGGGTGTCGTCACGGACGTAGGAGAACGCGCCGCAGTCGCCCATGGTGGCCAAGCGGTCTCCTGGGCGTTGATCGAGCCGGAAGAACTCTCGGATGCCGACCCGGTAGAGGCGGTTCCGCTGGGCGATCGTGTACTTCCCGGCCGCGCCGGGCAGGCCGTCCACGATCGTCTTCGAGACCAGAAATCCATTGAACGGCGCGGAGCGGAGGGCCTCGTGGGCATAGCGGTCGTCACGTTGGCGAACCCGGTAGATCGACCGCTGCTCGGACACGAAGTCGAAGCTCGGATCGATCTGATCCTGGCTGTCGGGAAAGAAGAACTGCAGCTTCACCGCTGCGCCGCCTTTTCGCGCAGGTAGACGCGGATGAGGTAGCTGGAGAGGAGGTTGGTGTGCCGGCCGACGTTCTGGATGTCGTTCCAGCGCATGTCGAGCTCGTCCCACGTCCCTGAGGTCCACCGGCAGTAGGGGGCGACGAGAGCGAGGTCCTTGAGGACGTCTTCGGCCGCGGACTTCTGGCGGACGTCGATGGTCGCCATGACCCGATCCATCAGCCGTCCCATAGCGCGCAGCCCGGCACCGTGCATCAGCCGGCTCTGCGCAGGAGGGTTGCCCCAGGCGTCGGGGAACGTCTCGCGAACGGCAGTCCAGTAGGTAAGGAGGAGCTGCCAGATGCCCGCGAAATCGGTCTCTCCGGTCGCCATGTTGCGGAAGGGGAAGAGACATCCCGACGGCTGGGTCAGGCTGTCGTTGAGCATGTTGACGATGCTCGTGTCGGTGATGGTCGTCTGCCGCCGGAGTTCGACGCTCGTCGAGGAACGCTTGATGAGCCCGTAGAACGGGGACTCCTCGTCGGAGTTGAGCAGGTCACACAGCGCCGAGGGCGTCCTGCGGAGGGCGAGGCGCGGTGGCAGCGGGCTGTCGATCGCCGGGAGCAGTTCGGTGACGAGTCCCCGAGGGAGCGGCTTGGTGTTGTTCACGCGCAGAAACTGGTCCCGTTGCATCTCGATCGAGTCGGTCACGAACGCGTTGACTGGGACGATCAGGTCTTGGCACTTCGCCCGGGACAGGGCGAGGGCGCGCTGTTGTCCGTCCACGATCCAACCGACCTTCGGCGCGCCCTCAGGCGGGACAGGAATGTGGATGCGTCCCTGGTCGCTGCGGTCACCGTCGACACCGATACCGCGGCCGTTGGTGAATTTCACCGTCGAGGGCAGGGCGATGATGATCGGGTTCGGGAAGATGACTTGGTCGCCGTCGACGTAGTCGACGATTTCTTGGATGTGTTGGCGTACCTCGGGTCGCTGGTAGCCGATGAGCTCGCCGTCCTCGTCGCGGCTCACCCTGGAGATACCGGCGATCTGAAGGATCTGCGCTGCGGTCAGGCTGAACACGTAGAGCAGACAGTCCGGGCTCTGGCGGAAGCGCAGGGCTCGACGGGTGATCACTTCGGCCTTGGGGGTCATCGGCGTGTTCCCTTCTCGTCACGGTACAAGGCAGCGAAGCGGCCCTGTTCGCAGGCGCGGTCGGCGTCGCGGAACTCCCGGAGCAGTCGGGTGTGCGTCACGTTGGGGTCGCGTCCGAGTCGGTTGCGGATGAAGGTTCGAACCTCGCCGTCGGTCGCCGGTCGCCGGTCGTAGCGAGTGAGGGCCGGCTGGTCCGCGAGCAGCTTCTCCAGCGTGTCGGACATTTGGGCGTGTTCGGTGGCACCGGTCGACAGCAGGTGGCTGACGATCCGAGCGTTGAGCGCTTGACGAGTTCCGCCGAGCGCCATCTGGAGGCGAGCGTCGCAGGGGAGGAGAAACTCGTCGAGGAGCCCGTCGGTATCGGTACCCGCGGAGATGATGCTGAGCTGCCGGGTGTCGCCGAGGTGGTCGATGGTTCGTGCCAGGTCGTCCCGGCAGGCGGCGAGGTAGCCGGCGGAGAGGACCAGCAGTACCCGGGCCGACCGGTCGGCTCCGACGAATTCGGCGATCGAGCGGGGGCCTCCCACCGGTCCTTCCCACTCGCCGAGCGCATCCCACCAGGCGGTCGCCGGGGCGGGGACGCTGTCGGGGCTTCCCGCCGCGAACGTCGCCGCGTACGGCTTGAGTGGCGCGTCAGCTGGGACGAGCCCGTAGCCTGCCGAGCACACCCACAGATCGACCGGGATCAGGCTCGTCTCGCTGAGACGACGAGCGACGTCCCAGTGCTCCCCGGCGTACAGGTCGAGCGCTGGCGTGGCGGCGGTGTTCGCCGCTTCGAGTCGGGAAGTCCATGACCGAAGCCGGGTAGTGGTGCGTACCGCGGTGATCGAACCGAGCCGGAGCGACGCCGGGATCGGCGTGGTCTTCCGGTTCGTGCAGGTGACGACCACCCGCACCCGGTTCGCCGCAGGCCGGGCCTGCCAGGCAGCTACCACGGCCGACCGCCTTCCACACTCGGTGGCCAGGCCAGGCGGGCGAACGCCCCGTGGTTGTGGATGCTCTCGTCGTTGACGGCCTCGACCGAGAACTGCTCGACTCGGGGGTCTGAACGGAGCAGATCGGCGGCGTGGCGGACCATGTCCTCGACGAAGACGGGATGGTCGTAGCCGGCCATCGTGACGTGGCGCTCGTCCTCACGTTTGAGCAGCGGGAAGACCGGGCTCGACCCGGAGGCCTCACCGACCGCGATCAGGTCGTCGAACCACAGCGCCGGGCGGTCGGTGTCGTCGGTCGCGGGAACGGCATCGATGGTCAGTGAGCCTCGTTGGTTGTGCGCTCCGTAGTCGCTGATGGCCTTGCTGCACGGGCACACACTCGTGACCGGCACCCGGACCCGCAACCGGAGCCCGAACCGGTCTGTGGACAGCTGAGCATGGATGGCGCAGTCGTAGTCGACGAGCGCGCTGGCGCGGGTGACCGGCGCGTGCCGGCGGAGAAAGTAGGGAAACTCCAGCGTGATCCGGGCGGCGGGACTGTCGAGGCGGCTGCGCAGCACCTCGAGTGCGCCGACGATGCCCTCGGGCGAGAACTCCGCGCCGTTGGTTTCGAGGAACTCGACGAACCGGCTGAGATGACTCCCCTTGCGTTCGGCGGGCAGCGCCACGGCGAGGGAAACGTTGGCGACCGTCTCTTGCTTGCCGTGCTCGACGTCGTAGATCGATATCGGGTAGCGGATGTCGCTGATGCCGACCTCGTCGATGGCGATGCCGCGACGATCGGGTTCGCTCTGCACGTCGGGGAGGGTCACGTGCCGACTCCGCGGTAGGCGACTCCGGACGTGCAGGTCTCGCGCACGACCACCTCGGCGAGGGGGATGGCCGCTTCGAGCCGTTCCCAGATCCATCGGGCCAGGTTTTCGCTGGTCGGGTTATCGAGCCCCTTGACCTCGTTCAAGAAATGGTGGTCGAGTTCCACATGGAGCGGGGCGAACGCTTCCTTGAGCTCGGCGAAGTCGATGACCATGCCGGTGGCCGGGTCGATGTCGCCGCGGACTCGGACCTCGACCCGGAAGGAGTGGCCGTGTAGCCGGGCGCACTTGTGACCCTCGGGTACGTTGGGGAGGCGGTGCGCTGCCTCGAAGGTGAATTCTCTGAAGACGTCCATCATCGGATCCCGGTGTACTTGTGGGTTTGCAGGCTGAGTCGCCACTGGGGGTGGGCGAGGCAGTACTCGATGGCCAGGGCGGTGTTCCTGCCACGCTCGGGCGCGTCCATGGGCTGGAGCAGGAACCGCTCGAAGGCGAGGTGCTCGAAGTCCTCCGGCGGAGCGCCCGCTTGGGGGTAGACGAGCTTGAGTTCGTCGCCGGCGTCGAGGACGAGGGGGGCGCCGGCCTTGGGGCTGACGCAGATCCAGTCGAGACCGGCGGGAGCGGGCTGGGTACCGTTCGTCTCGACGGCCACCTTGAACCCGGCGATGTGGAGGGCGTCGACGGCTGGCTCGTCCAACTGGAGGAGCGGCTCGCCGCCGGTGCACACCACGTAGGGCTCGGCGGCTGGGTGAGGTTGGCCGCCCCAGGCCGCCGCGACCGCGCTGGCCAGGGCTTCGGCGTCGGCGAACCGGCCGCCCCCGGGCCCGTCGGTACCGACGAAGTCGGTGTCGCAGAACTGGCAGATGGCCGAGGATCGCTGCGATTCCTTACCCGTCCACAGGTTGCAGCGGGAGAACCGGCAGAACACAGAGGGTCGTCCGACCTGACCGCCCTCGCCCTGGAGCGTGTAGAAGACCTCCTTGACCAGGTACATCAGGCCCGCGAGCCGCTGAGCGCAGGGTCAGCCACGCCGACCTCGTCGAAGCCTTTCCGGCGGAGCAGGCACGAGTCGCACGTCCCGCACGGCCGGTCCCGGCCGTCGGGGTCGTAGCAGCTGTGGGTGAGGCCGTAGTCGACGCCGAGGGCGAGGCCCCGCTCGATGATCTGTGCCTTGGTGAGGTCGATCAGCGGGGTGTGGATGTGGAGGTGCTGGGTGCCTTCGACGCCGGCTTTGGTGGCCAGGTTGGCCATCGTCTCGTAGGCGGCGATGTACTCGGGCCGGCAGTCCGGGTAGCCGGAGTAGTCGAGGGCGTTGACCCCGATGTACACGTCGCTGGCGCCGAGGGTCTCGGCCCAGGCCAGAGCGAAGGACAGGAAGATGGTGTTGCGGGCCGGTACGTAGGTGACCGGGATCCCTTTGCCGAGATCCTCCACCCGGTCGTGGTGGGGGACGTCGATCTCGGCGGTGAGGGCGGAGCCGCCGAAGGCTCGCAGGTCGATGTCGGCGATCACGTGGTCAGCGACGCTCATGGCGGCGGCGACCCGCCGGGCAGCGGCCAGCTCGACCTCGTGGCGCTGGCCGTAGCGGAAGCTCAGCGCGTAGGGCCGGTAGCCCTCCGACTTGGCGATGGCGAGCACCGTCGTCGAGTCGAGACCCCCGCTGAGCAGGACCACTGCAGGTTGATCGGTCATGTTCACTCCTCCCGTTGGGTGTCAGGGGTGGGGTCATAGCTCGAAACTGCAGCCCGGTTCAAACCACTGGTGCTCCACTTTTCGGCCGTTCCGTTACCCACACAGATCACAATAGTGTGATTCCTAGCCGAGGGGTGTGACCGTCGGTTTCCACCGAGGAGCTCGCCGGCGGGAGATCCCCCGGCCTTCGACGGCCACTCCCGATGGGTCGTCCCGCCCCGTCAACCGGGGTTCCAGGTTGGCGGCGGGCCGACGTCTGTCCTGGTCAGGACCCATCTTTGTCCGCGACTCTTGCGTCGCATCTTTACGCGGGATATAAAGATGTGTGCATTCCGGTGATCTCGGACACCCGTTCCGATCGATCCCGGACAAGCGTTCCGGCTGATCCCGGACACTCGGCCAGCGACGCCGTGGTGCGTTCACTCGGATGGGCTCGTTCGGCGACCTCCTCGTTCGGATGTTACGAGCCAACACGTCAGCTGGCCGTCTCTGCGTCGACCGGCTGGCGCCTTCGCATCGAGGGCCCCTTCATGGC
>JAJYWG010000049.1 GCA_021791615.1 Actinomycetes bacterium | reverse complement strand
CTGGATCGACGAGGACGAGCGCGTCGTCTACGTCGACCGAGTCGACCATCGAAGCGACGTCTACCGCCCCAAGTGAGATGTCCACCGGGCTCTCACGGTTCGAATAGCGACGCAAGGTCTTCTCGCGAGTGGTCTTATCTTGTCACAGTACGAGACGACCCTCGACACTGGGTGGTGGTGCGTTTGCCCAGGTAGATGGCCCTTTGCTCTGTCTGCCTGCCCTCGGAACGGTGCTACGGCAGGGCCGCGGCGAGCCCGCTGTCCACCCGACCGACCCGCTGGTTGCCGCTCTCCCCGTCCAGCGGCGCCTCGGACCCGAGGAAGTGGCCGAACTGGTCGTGGCCTACCGTCGGGGTGTCCCGGTGGCGGAGCTGGCGGAGTCGTTCCAGGTGAACCGGACGACGGTCCTCGGCCACGTCCGGCGCAATGGCGTCCCGAAGCGAGATCGCCGAGCGCTCCGACAAGATGACGTCAAGAGGGCCGCGAAGCTCTACGCCGAAGGGCGGTCCGCGGAGTGGGTGGCTGGTGAGCTCCAGGTGGCAGCGAGCACCTTGCGGCGGGCATTGAAAGACGCCGGTGTCATCGTGCGGCCGAAGGGACGTCGAAGCCAGTCCCTCTGATTCGTTCACCTCGTCCGGAGGCCCGGGCGACGGTGTCGGTGGCCAACCTGCGCTCCCGCGCTCAAGCGGCGGGGTCCCCCGATCTGGATCTGAGGAGATGGCGGCGAGAGGGCAACCCGCTGGAGACCAGGCTAGGGCTGGTCGAGCACCCGGATGTCGCGCCACAAGTTCTCATAGCTCTGGTGCACCTCGCGGACCCAGCCTGGCACGGAGGTCCATTCGACGGTCACGTCGCGCTCGCCCCATCCGACCTGCGCAATCCTGCGATCACCAGCGAATTCGACGACCAAGTCGCGGCGCAGAAACAGAAGCTGCCCGCGCCACGGTTCCTCGGTGCGGAAGGTCGCCGAAGCACGGACACCGTCGAGGCCAACAAGATCCAACGTGCCGGGCAGCTGACGAAGGCCGAACCGGGAAGCGAACTCGAACGACGGCACGTCATAGGACCGCGTTAGCACTGTCGGTGACCCGCCTTCTCCCGTCGAGAACTCCACTGCCACCTGGCCGAGCCCGATGCCCGCGTCACCCCAGGTACGACGCAAGGCAGGACGCGAGTAGGCGTCGTTGTCATCGTCATCGAAGCGCACCTCGAATCTGGGGCTCCAAGGCGCCTCCCCGTTAAACACGTCTCTAACCTTCGGGAGTTCGGGGACGAAGTCGTTGCCTAAGTAATTGACCCCGCCTATCAGCTCGCGTGCCGGATCCAAATCGGCTGGGTCCAGCAGGAGGGTGTGGAAGAACCCGAACACCCGGCGTCCATCACGCCGGTGTTCCAGGAACCCCTCGACCAGGAGCCACGCGCCTGGTACGCCGTAAAGTTGCTCAGGTGACCACAGTGCCCCTGGCACGCTTACCGGTCCGGTTCGGAGCCACACCTTGTCGTCCGTCGGACTGGCAGGGGCCCACTCCGGAAGGCGGACGGGCGCTACCGGGGGCTCATTGGGGAAGGACGGGTCGATATCGGGCGTCACGTTACGCTCACCACCGACCCACCGACTCCGGATCTGTCCAGCATCAGCGAGACGGCCTATCAACTCGTAGTAGGCGATCCACCCGTACTTCTTGCCGTAGCGCTCCACCTTCGCGTGCTGACGTCTGGCTGCCTCGGCGATTGCCCGGTCGATGTCGCCGAGCAGCGCCGCCCGCCATCCGAGATTCCAGACGCGGGCCATGACCTCGCCGCGGGCACGACGAAACGCATCGTGGTGGAAGTCGTAGTTCCCTCTGCCCCTAATCGCTGACCCAATCACGTAGTTCTCGAAATCCATGCCGAACGTTCCGTCGCACTCCTCGGCGTTCCGATCGTCGTCAGCCATCGCCAGCGCTGGCGGCATAGTCGCGAACGTCAGGGCGAATGGGTCGATGCCGGCAGGTACCGCACCGGGGTGGAGGGTCCCAGCGAGCTCGAAGGTTGCCCGTACATAGCTACGCAACAGCTCATGGGACGTCGAGGTCGACCCTCCATCGAGGAAGTGGTCGCACAGCTCTACGAGCCACCCGGCGAGCGCGTGCTCAAACGGTCCACCGGGATCGGGCATTTGGTGCGCGCTGGCGGCACCGAACGCGGCCCCGACGACGCGCTCAACAACGTATGGGTCGTCAACATCGAGCATCCTGGAAGCGAGGTCGAATAGGCGCTTCGACTCCGGCCGACCGTAACGCTGCAAGGCCTTCGTCGCGAGATCCCGCACCTCCTCACTCGTGGACGTCAGCAACCATGCGACGGCGAGCGCGTTCAGGTCGTCGAGCTCGACGCGGTCCAGGTATTCGGTCCAGTACCCGATCAGCTCCTTCAGGTCACCCACGAGCAGATCGCCGGCACGATGGCGGACCCATTCGGTCCACCTGCAGTCACGCTCAGGGACAGGCAGCACGCAAAGGACCCGGTCGAGGAAGACGGCGTTCAGGCGGTGTGCGGGGGACGAGCGGACCTCCCACAGCCGGTCGAAGGGGTGCCGGCGCCCGTATCCAGAAAGTCCGGGCATTCTCCAGCTCCAGGTAGCGATCAACGTCGCGAGCCCGTCGACGGTACCGTCATCGAGGAATTGGGACTCCGAGTCGAACTCCTGAGTTAGCGCCCAGGACCGGTACTCGTCCGGTGCAAGGCGCCAAAGGTGGTACCCGCCAAAGCGGCGGGGCAGCAGGCCGATCAGACCGATGGCGACGTCCTCGCCGAAGGAGCCGCCATCCTCTCCGAGGAGGGAATTCCATAAGGTCGTTTCCGCGAGCCGCTCCTCGACATCGGCATAGGCCATGCGCACAAGGAGCGCGTCAGCGATCAGGTATCCGGCGAAGCGATCGAACAGGACCCCAGTCTCGGTGTCGTCACCACCATCCACCTCATCGCGGAAGAGAACCCCTTCCTCTTCGAGACGCCGGAACAGGCTTTCGTCCCAGTTCGGCTCACCAGCATCGAGGATCGCTTTCGCATCGTCGGATGGGAGACGACGGACTCCTCGAGTCCACATCTCCGACACGAACGCACCAAGCCGCCGCTTGATCTGGTCAGGGGGTATCGCCACACGGGCGGGATCGTCAGCGAGGCGCTGGATTACGCCGTCGCGGTACAGCTCGAACACCCCGACCAGGGAGGTCGGGAGCGACGCCGCACCGACTGGCTCCTGACGAAGGGGGTTAGCGGCCTCGCAATACATGCGGACGAATAGCGGGTTGTGGAATATCCCCATCGGCAGCCAGGCGCCGTGGGCATTGATCAAGTAGTGGTCGAAGTAGGCGGCGACGATGTCGTCGACCTCGGACTGGTACCACTCGAGGTTTATCGTCGTGGCCGTGTCCGAGACGGCACGGGCAACAAGCCCCTCGCGGAGCGTGACGATCACCAGCACGTGCGGGTAGTCACTGAGTGCCGGCATCAGCTCATCGAGCAGCGCACGCCACTCCGACGGCCGCTGGGCCTCGTTCAAGCCGTCGATGACCAGGGGGATCCGGGTGCCGGCACGGGCGCCGGCTGAGTTGAGCGCCAAGAGGAGATCTTCGAATCGCTCGACCTTCAGCCCGGGGATCCGTCGCGCCAGATCATCGAGGCTTCCACCGGCTCGCAGGCGACCGCCCTGAATGAATATTCCGGCGGTTGGCCGGTTCGTCGGAGCGGTCAGCTGGGCGGCGAGGTGAGTCTTGCCCATCCCGGCAGCGGCGACGATCGCTATCAGCGGAGTGCGCGCGCTGGCCTGCGCGTCCTGTAGCCACCAGACAACGTCACGGACCTCTGCGGCAAGGCCGGTGACGGCCAAAGCCGCCGGTAGCCGCCGCTTCCTAAGCTCAAGGACAAGGGCACGGAGGTTGCGTGACGACGTGGCTGGTGGCTGCTGGTCGGCCACGCGCTCACGAACCTCCATCGGCCGACTGTTCCGTCCGGCACTTACGATCGCCCGGAGGTCGGCGACGAATCGGTCCAAATCATCAGCGATGTCTTTGGCACCAGCACGTGCGGTGTCGTCGATGTCGGCCAGCGCCCCACGGAGCGCACCAGCACGGACAGCGATGGCGTCGATGTGGTCATCGAGCCAGTCGAACGATGCTGGACGAAGCAGGGCTCGCTCAAGCTCGCGTTCCACATGGTTCGAGGTGTGTAGCGGCGGGATCCACCTGGCCGTGACCGGGGCGACAGAACGCTCATGAGCCCTCGCAAGGGCATCCGGAGACAGGACGAGATCCCCAAAGAAGGTCGAGCGGAGTTCATCGTAACCAGACAGCTCCGCCTCGAAGTTCTCCGCCGCCCACAGCTTCGTCGAGATGCCTCTGGCCCGGCCGAGGCCGTCGATCCAGTCCACGTCCTTCGCAGCTGGACGCTGGGAAAGACAGAGCACGAAGTCGGTCAGCGCGTCGACGTACTCGATCGCCTTGTCAAGAGACTCCACGATCTGGTTGCGCTGCCCGGTGGTGAGCTCGTTGGCCCGGCCGAGGATGAACCACTTACAGGACCACCCCCACACGCGACCCGGATCCCCGAGCGCACCGGGATGCTCGACCCGTAAGTAGAACTCGACGCCGGGCTGCTGGCGCCGCTCCCGAAGAGTGCCCAACGCGCCATAGCGGCGGGATACGATCGCTCGCGTGAGGGCCTCGAAGTTCTCATCGGCGGCGCCCTGCAGGAGCGCCAGCTTGGTCAGGTCCACCGTCGCCTCAGCTGCCTGCGTCAGTTCGTGGCGTCCCATCCTCGTTCCAGTTGTGGCGCGAGAACACCTCGACGCGGGCACCGAGGTGTATAAGCACCTTCAGGAACCCTTGGACTTCGGACTCCTCGGTCCAGATGCGAATGACCGATCCGTTGCGTTCGATCGAATGCTCGTAAGCGTAGATATCGACGTCATACCGCCCCAGCTCGTAGAGGTTCAGCCTTCTCAGCTCATCGATGAGCGGGTCAGGCATACGCTCGTCCTGGCGCCGCCAGTCGTCGTCGACGCCCTCGGCTTCCGCGAGGGCCTTTAAGGCCTCCATCCGCTCGATCGCCGCCTCCGCACCGGAGACCGTCTCGAACTTACCGATCAGGACCAGATCCATCGAGTGCTCGGAGCCGTAGCTGTGCCAGATCCTCACGCCTTCTCCCTCAGAGCTTTCACGGCATCCAGGATGGAGCCCCCAACCGGCATTCCCACCGACGCGTACGCGTCGGGACGGAGGACACCGGTGGCGTCCACGTGCAGGTGCGCATCCAACGAACGTTCACCGGGGATGACCTCGACGGTCGGCACTGACGCTTCGAGCCCGGAACGTGAGATCGCGAGCCGAATTGGGGTCCTGGCAGTCCGTAGCCAATGAACGAGGTGCTCCGCGTCAGCATCAGATATCCCACGCGTGGCCGCGGTCGGCTGCTCCGGCAGAAGCAGCAGCTCGGATGCCCCGACGTCGGTGGCGAACTCAACGAGTTCATCGAGCTCACCGATGGTGTCCGCGTTCACGACGGCATTGATGCCAATCGGAACCACTGAGCGAAGCAGGCCGGCCGCGGCAAGGACCGTGGCAAACGGACGGCGCCGGAGCCGCTCGTAGGTAGCCCCTACCCCGTCGACGGACAACCGCGCGAAGTGCACGGACCCGCGCAAAGCATCCATGAGCCGAGGGGTGATCCGATGCCCGTGCGTCGTGAAGGTCACCGCCATCGACGTCGACTCGGCGACCTGAACGCAGAGCTGGACGAACCGGGGATGAGCGGTCGGCTCCCCACCCCCAAAACCGAGACCGAGGCATCCGGCGCTGTCAAGCTCGACCGCCCAGCTGACCACGCGGTCTACGTCGAGCACCGCGGCATGTTTGGGCGCGTAGCAATAGGCGCAATGCAGCTCGCAAGCGTTCGTCAACGCGACCGACAAATATCGAGGAGCGCGCGAAACCTGCCCTGCGGGCACCTCCACCTCGTCGAGCAGGACGTTCAGCCCCGAAGAGCGGTCGAACAGGTGCACACCAGCTCCGGACAAACGAACCTTGCACGCCATCGGGACCAGGATGCCACCGCTCGGGACCTCACGCCGGGGAACTGCGTGTTCACCGTCCCCGCCGAGCGGGCCAAGCCCATCGCCACCTGGTCGACGAGCTCGGCGTGACCAACGGCCCGACGCTCGGCGGCTGGCTAACCCCTGGCGAACGAGAGCTCGGCCAAAGGTCTCGCGCCGTGACAAGGAAGTGGTCTTACCTTGTCACAGTACAAGACCACCTTCCAGGCTGGATGCCACGCGTTTGCGCAGGTGGATGGCCCTGTATTCCAGCTGCCACCCCTCGGGACTGTGCTGCGAAGGAGCCCTGGCGAGGCCCCTGTCCATCCGACGGACCCCCTGGTTGCCGCTCTCCCCGTCCAACGGCGCCTCGGACCCGACGAGGTGACTGAGCTGGTCGCTGCCTACCGCGAGGGCCTTCCCGTGAACGAGCTGGCGGTCTTGTTCCAGATCGACCGGACCACCGTCCTCGGACATGTCAGGCGGCAGGGCGTTCCCAAGCGGGATCGTCGGGCGCTCGGACCAGACGCTGTCCGAAAGGCCGTCCACCTCTATGGCGCCGGACTCTCGGCCGAGTCAGTGGCCGAGGAGTTGCAGGTAGCTGCGACCACGGTACGGCGTTCGTTGAAGGAAGCCGGGATCACCCTGCGCCCGAAGGGACGGCGGCAGCGGTTCCCCTGACCAGGATTGGCGGTACAGCTGGACAACTCGTCCGTGATCAATACTTCACGATCCATAGTGGCGAGGACGGCGGCGTTGGTCGCGGCGGCTCGTTAATTCCCCTGATCAGATCGAACAGCTCAGCAACGGCCGTCAGGCGCTTACCGTGCAGTTGCTCACTGTCTCGACCATAGAGCGCTGCGTGGCGCTCGATCGTGCCGAGATAGGCCGTAATGGCCAGCACTGCGATATTTACGACCGCCATCACCGGCAGTCGTGGGGCCAGTTTGAGCAGCCCCGTCTGAGCATCGGCCTGGCTGGTGTCGAGGTAATTCATGACCCCGTACAGCGCCGAGTGCGTCACGCCGGACACGAACCGATACCACAACTCCCCCTGTGCCTGACCGAAGGACCCTAAGAACTTCGGGATCAGCTCGGTCGAGGCGGGACGCGTCAGTCCGCCGAAGCCGATCAGGCGCTCCTTCCTATCGCGCTTCTCGTCGATACCGAGTAGGGCCGCATCGGTGCGGAACCTGAGGGCCCGGGCATCGTGCTCCGAGGTCGGGCGGCCGCCGGCGACATCGACCTTCGAAAGTTCCTCCAGGCTGTACCACTGCTCCACAAAAGACCGGGTCACCCGCTCGCGGATACCGATCTCCGGGGCCAGAATCCACCACGCTCGGGCCGATACCTCCACGAGCGACCGCGCCGACGCTTGGAAGCCGAACAAGGACATCTCATCGGTGAACTGCTGTGCGAGCGAAGCCACGTACTGTCCAGCGGCAAACAGCATGAGCCCGCCTGCGACGTCGTATGGCGTTCGGGCCGGCTTGGGGGTCCAGGGCTTGCCGTTCGAACCAACCTCGCTGTGGTGGTACATCTCTTGCTCGGCTTGCGACCCCGGTTCGGGCGTCGCTGAAGCTGCCAGAGCGAACGCCTCCGAGAACTGCATGACGTCCCGAAGGATGGTCGAGGTCCGTGGCGCAACGTTCGCTTCTCTGGTCATTTGATAGTTCGGTCGATGACGATCGCTGATTCCGAGCCGCTACCCGCCACCTCGACGAGTCGGTCGCGAAAAGTCTGCACCAGGGCCTTCAGGGAGCGCTCCATCTCCTCCGACAGCTCCAGCAGCTGCGCGCATGCGATCAGGCACTCGTCGTCGGAACGCCACCGGGGAGAACTCGACCACGTCGTCCGCCGCTCTTCCTCGGACTCGATGCGGTGTGCGTTCCACACGGCCTTGGCTCCAAAATGGCTCATGTCGCACAGGTCGGCGTAGACCGGTTTGAACTGCATGGAGTACTGTGAGTCCATGTGGTTGATCAGCGACTGGGTGGAGCGATGCTTCAGCATCCCAGGGCCTCCACAAAGTCGTTGAAACAGGCGGCTGATCTGGGACAATCAGAGGGTACTGGCGTTCTCGCCTCTGCCCTGGTAGTCGTAGTGGGGTGCCGGACCCCTTCCTCGCGACGGTATCGGTGC
>JAJYWG010000127.1 GCA_021791615.1 Actinomycetes bacterium | reverse complement strand
ACCTTGGGAGTGCTCGGCACGGTCGCTCGTCGCTACGCCCACCGCATCCCGTTCATCGTGAAGCTCAACCACAACGAGCTGCTCACTTACCCGAACCACGCCTGCCAGGTCTTCTTCGCCTCGGTCCGCCAGGCCTTCGAGCACGACGGCGTCGACTACGAGACCGCCGCAGACCTCACCGGCCAAGCCAACCACCTCGGCGTGACTATCGAAGCTGACCTCATCAAGCAGAAGCAGGCCACCTGCAACAGCGGGTACCCCGCGGTGGACTTCCGAAAGACCGACTCACTCGTCTATTCCGAGCTCACCACCGACCACGCCGTCGGCCTAAACCGCTGGCAAGTGGCCAACTGCTATCTGGGCCGAATCGGGCTCATCAACTCGGGAGGTGGATCAGAGGGCAAGGACGTCTATCATGCCGGCGGGCCAGCCCGACAAAGAGCCATCTCAGAGCCACGGTTGCGGGAGTCGACGCGCGAGTCACCGCGGTCTTTCAGGCCGGTGCGGTCGCTGCCGCCGATGCGTTCTTCATTGCTCTTCTCCCCCTACGGTCTCGCCCTCGAAGCCTCGCGCAACGTGCGGGCTGGAATCTCGCGAACGAGCCCTGGGTGATTGTTGGCGCAACGGGCCGGCCGAGAGGATAGGGAAGTCGTTATGAGGCGAGCGGGTAGTAGCCGCGGCAGCGAGAAGTCCGCCGGCGACGACAAAGTGACGACCGGAGCAGACTCTTGGACCACCGACGAGGACGACTCGGGTAGGCGCCAGATCACCAGCATCGAGGGCATTCCCGCCCTGTCCCTCGATGCCATCAGCTCCGTGGCCTACGGGCCCGAGGCCATGCTGGTGGTGCTAGCGACCGCCGGTGCAGGGGCCCTGGCCAAGATCGAGCCGATCACGGTCGCCATCGTCATCCTGCTGGTCATCTTGGTGTTCTCCTATCGCCAAGTCATCGAGGCATACCCCGACGGGGGCGGCAGCTATGCAGTCTCCAAAGCCAACCTCGGGCCCCGGGTAAGCCACCTGGCTGCGGCTAGCCTCGTCGTCGACTACGTCCTGACCGTGGCAGTGTCGATCGCCGCGGGGGTGGCGGCACTGGTGTCTGCATTTCCCAGCCTCGGCCCCGACGCCCTCCCCATCGCGCTCGGCATTCTGGCGCTGCTGACCGCTCTAAACCTGCGAGGCATCGCCACCAGCGCCAGAACCTTCCTATTGCCCACCGCGGTCTTCGTCATCGGCATCTACGTGGTGATCGTTGCCGGAATAGCACGGTCGCACCCGGCTGTGAATGCCGGCTACCACCCCGTGGTGCTGCCCAAGGTCGCCGCCGCGGTCGGGGTACTCATCCTGCTCAAGGCGTTCGCCAACGGCTTGAGCGCGCTCACCGGGGTCGAGGCCATCGCGAACGACGTGCCGGCCTTTCGGGCCCCCAAGGCGCGTAGGGCCATGCGAACCGAACTTCTGCTCGGCGGCATCCTCGGCACCATGCTGTTGGGCCTGGCATTCCTCGTCGTCCGGTTCCACATCGGTCCCGTCGCCAGTCAGACGGTGCTCAGCCAGATCACCAGAGCATCTGTCGGTCCAGGCCCCATCTACTACGTCATCGACTTGTCCACCACGGTGATCTTGGCCCTGGCGGCCAATACCTCGTTCGGCGGGCTCCCGGTGTTGGCCAGCCTGCTCGCCCGCGACAATCTGGTGCCTCACGTGTTCGGGCTCCGGGCCGACCGTCCGGTCTACCGCTACGGAGTAGTGGTACTGGCCGTGCTGGCCGGTCTTCTTCTGATCGTGGTCGACGCCGACACCAACGCTCTCATCCCGCTCTACGCCATCGGGGTGTTCACCGGATTCACCCTGGCTCAGGGTGGGCTGGTCCGGCACTGGGTAGGCGAGAGACCGAAACGGTGGTGGGCTCGAGCGTTGCTGAACGGGACGGGTGCGCTCATGACCGCAGTGGCCACCGTCATCTTCCTGGTGACCAAGTTCTCGTCGGGTGCGTGGGTCGTGGTGATCGCCATCCCCGGGCTCATCCTGCTGTTCTCCCGTATCTCCAAGTACTACATCGACGCCGAAAAGGAGATGAGCCTGGGATCTCTCGCCACGAAACCAGGAGTCCACAAGAGCCTGGTGGTGGTTACGGTCACCGGCGTGTCCCGCATGACCGAGGCATCCTTGAGCTCAGCACGGTCACTCAGCGAAGAGGTGGTGGCTGCAAGCGTCCAGTTCGACAAGGATCGGGCGGCTACCTTGCGGGCAGAGTGGGATCGCTGGGACCCTGGCGTTGACTTGGTCATCCTCCATGCCGCCAACCATTCCATTGCGACGCCGATGCTCAGCTTCCTCGGCTCGCCCGAGATCCGGGCATACGGACAGGTACTGGTCCTGATCCCCGAGGTCGAACCGCGCAAGTGGAGGCATCGTCTATTGCAGAACCAGCGCGATGTGATCCTTGCCAACGTGTTGCGCCGGCGTACCGACGTGATCGTGGCCAGGGTCCCGTTCCGTCTCCATCAGGATTAGTCGGACGATGACCTCCAGGACGTTCCGTCATAGATGCCGCAGAGAGTGCCGGCTCCGGATCCTCCGCATCGACCACCCAGTCTTCGATGGCATCAAGCCTCGCGGGTGCCTCCTGGTCGCCCACGCGGACGCTGTTCACCGCCATCGCTCAGGTCACGGTCAGAGCTCGGCAACGCCGGCGAGGCAGGTGATCCGGACACGAACCGAGAGGCGGCGGTGCTCTCCTGGTCAACTCCGCTCGATGAAGGGAGGAATGACTGACCAGATGGAGGTATCGGTTGGTCTCCCGGTGGTGTCCACGCACTTCGACGACGAGGTCGTCGTCAGCGAGCTGTCGGCTGAGATCTCGAGCACGAAGGAGCAGGGCTACTTCGTCGCCGACACCCGGCTCGTCTCGGGCTACCGGCTCGAGCTCTGTGGTGACCGACCGATCCTGCTCAACGGCGCGGCTGCCCGTCCTCATTCGGCGCGTTTCGAGCTCACCAATCCGACGGTCGTCGGGTCCAACGGCAACGACACCACATTCAAGAAGTCGTGGTAGCCACGATCGGCGTCCCCGAGGCTCGATCGTCGAACGCACTACCCGTTGGACGAGGTACCGAAGGGTACGCTGGGATCGATCTGGCGGTGGGTAGGCAGGTCGGGAAGGCAGAGTGGTGACTGAGTACGTCGTTGTGATCGAGCAGGAAGGCGACGCCTGGGGCGCGTATGTGCCCGGCCTCCCTGGCTGCGTGGCGGCTGGCCATTCCCGCGACGAAGTGGAGCAGCTCATCGCCGAAGCGATCCCTCTGCACATCCAGTCGTTGCGCGAGCATGGTGAGCCGGTTCCCCCTCCGACGGCGATGGGCGACTGCGATCGTGCTAGTGGTCCGTAGTGTCCTCTCACCTGGCGTCGCCCTCCCGGCGGACCTTGCGGGCTGGGCGGGTCCGGCAACACAGCCGGCAGGGACGACCCGCCCGGTGACCACGGCTGCCGACCGCGGCCACGGCGAGATCAGCGTGTAGATCGCCATGTCTCCGTGGGCACCGGCGGCCTGATGAAGAACGCTACGAGGAAATGCCCGTGCTTCGAGCCAACCTCCGGTGCTTGCCCGTTGCGGTGGTGGCGGCGTGTACACAGTCGCTTCGCTGCCGTCGGGGGAGCGTTGGGGAACCAGAAAAGCGGTGAGGGCTTCAGCCCCCCTGTGTGCTCACTGGACTCACGTAAATAGTGAGCTGGGCCTGGTCAGCTATGGATCTCCCCGAGGAGGAAGTCATGACCTGGACATCGAAAGAAGAGCCTTTCCAGGCCTGCATTGTGCTCCCACCAGTCGAGGAGGAGGTTTGGGAGGCGAACCCGGCTCCCGAGAGCATCTGGTCGTAGCGATCGAGCAGGGTCGAGAGGCTGCCGTTCACGTGGTAGCCGAGCTCATAGAGGATCTGCCCATTTCCGTGGGTGGCAGACGACACGACGAGCGTTGCTCCGGAAGGCAAGGGCACGCTCGAAGGAAATCCGGAGGGAATGCTGGCGCTGATGTTCGTCTGTACCGAGCCGTTGGGCGTTTTCACTTGCACCGAGCCGCCCTTGCCGGATCCGCTCTGGCTGATGTGGACCGTACCGTCCGGCGTCGCCAACGTGGTCCCGCTGCTGCAGGCTGCGAGCCCGCCAGCGGCCCCAGCCAAGAGCGCACCGTAAAGGAACGCATCGCGGGCTCGAGCATGAATTCCCGTGTTCCTACCCACCACTTCCAGCATGTTGCCGGCCCTCCTCCTGCCCTCGGGTTCCTGGCGTCCTCAGGCTCGCTGCTCGAGCCTGGAGCCCGCATCATATCCGGCCCTCTTCACCGAGGCACAAGTTCACCTTTCTGGTTCTATGGCCTGTCCGAGATCCGTTGAGCGAAAGGCACGCAGAACCGTCAGAGTGGAGGAGACGCGTCGAGTCGATCGCCAAGTGGGACGCGTCCTGCAGACAAGGCCGAGGTCACGGGTATAGCCTCGATCCATGAGTGGACGAGCGACGGTCGTGCTTTACGTGGTTGCGCTCGTAGCCGTCGTGGTCAGCACCGACCTTCTGTTCTTCAGACAGCACTTCTGGGCACGACTGCTGGGAAACGTTGGAATTGTGCTTGTGTTTGCTGCCTTCTATCTACGGTTTCAGGCCGCATTCGGCGGCAAGTAGGCGCCTTAGGGAAGTTTGGCCACCCTCGCCATGGACCGATCACCGGCCCGAAAGGATTGCGATGAGCGTGGTCAGCCCAGCAGCCGGCGAGCACGCCTGCCTCGACGTTCGCCTCCGAGCTCGACTGCTCCTAGGTGTACCCGACGCTCAGTGTTGTCAACGGCAACCCGCAGGTCCCGACGGGCAAGACCGCGCCGATGCGCCGGCGACCCGGTGAACCGACCGACCGCGAGCCCGCAGCTCGAATGTGCGCGGCCTCGTCAACCCACTCGGGGGAGCACCTCGAAGTAACCGCCGTCGAGCGAGCGGAGGACGTCGAAGTGCCGGTGGTAATCGACTCAGGCCACCTGCATCGGTCCGATCTTGACGAAGTCGAGTGGGAACTGGCGCAGGTATGCCAGCGACGAGTAGCCGGTACCGAAGTCGTCGAGGCCTACCTGGACGCCGGCGTCGCGCAGGGTTCGTAAGCCAGTAATCGCCGAGTTCGAGGCCTCCAGGAGTATGCGCTCGGTAATCTCGATGTGCAGGGCGGAGTGGGGGACTCCGACGGTGTCGAGCTGGTCGATGACGACCCGGGGGAAGCTGCTGTCCGCGAGGTGGCGGGCGGTGATGTTGATGGCGACGTGATCGGGGCTGCGGCCCGCGAGCCGGGATCTCCAGCGGCTAACTTGCTCGACCGCGTCGGTCATGACCTGCATGTCCATCCCGATCAGCAGTCCGGTCTCGGCGGCGACATCCAGGAACGACTCTGGCAGCAGCAAGCCCCGTTCGGGGTCGCTGATCCGTACCAGCGCCTCAGCGCCGACGGCACGTCCACTTTGCAGGTCGATGATCGGCTGGTACTCCACGACCAGCCCGGCGTTGTCGAGGGATCGTCGCAGGATCCGCTCGGTGACGAGCCTTCCCACTGCCGCTGTCCGCAACTGTTCGTCGAAGGCTTCGGCTCGGTTACGGCCCCGTTCCTTGGCCCGGTAGAGGGCCAGGTCGGCCTCGCTGAGCAAGTCATCGGCGCTGCGCTCGGAGTCGGCAGTGCAGGCGATGCCGACACTGATGGTGCATTCGAACGTCTCCGCGCCGATCCTGAACGGCTGACGGCCGGCCCCGGCAATACGCTCACCAAGCCCGATAGCTTCGACCTCATCGGCGAGTCCCTCGGCCACAATCGCGAACTCGTCGCCTCCGAGGCGGGCCAGGGTGTCGACCGGACGCAAGTGATGGGCGAGGCGTTCGGCCATCTGGGCCAGCACGGCATCGCCGACCAAGTGTCCGAGCGAGTCGTTGACCACCTTGAAGCGGTCCATGTCCAGGTACAACACGGCCAGCACGCCGCCGCTTCGGCGCAGTCGGCGCAGCCCTTGATGCAAACGGTCCATCAACACCGGCCGGTTGGCCACGCCGGTGAGGGGATCGGTGAAGGCCAGTCGCTCCAGGTCGGCAGTGTGCGCCCGGCGCCGGGAAATGTCACGGATGGCAGAGACCACCAGCCCCGAGCCGTCGCTGCCGGCCCGGCGAGACACGGTCTCGGTCCAACGGTACGAGCCGTCGGAGCACAAGAACCGGTAGGTGGTCGTCTGCGCGTCGTCGTCGACGAGAGCGGAGCGGCCCACGCGCAGAGCTGACCGGTCGTCAGGGTGCACGAAATCGGCCTCGGCCTTGCCTTCGAGCTGGGTCGGCTCCCAACCGAAAAGCCGACGACAGGCGGGGGAGACAGACAAGAAGACTCCGTCTGGCCCGGTCAGTGTGGCGACATCACCGGAAGCGACCACCAAGACCCCGTCATCAGTCGAAGGGTCGGTCATCCCCGATTCCTTATCTGACGACGGTCCCGTCACTCGCAACTCCTCCTGACAAGTCAGCGACGAAGCCGTCGCATGCTCGCAGGGTCCAGACGAGTCCAGCCAATAGTACCTTCTGGCATCGTCGGACGTCCAGGACGACCTGTAGAGTACGAGCGTCTACTGCGCCCTCAGCGGGCCATCTGGCGGCGCGACAGTGGCAGAGCAATCGCTGAGCCTCTTAGTGCTGGGATGGTGCCTGCGAAGGGCCGCCGGGTTCAGCGGCGATGGGCCGAGCGGTCGGAGCCGATGCTC
Organism: Actinomycetes bacterium; assembly: GCA_021791615.1. The sequence continues at coordinate 1,448 of JAJYWG010000127.1, read as the reverse complement.
GATGAGCTCAGTTAGTATTCGCCCCTGATGACGAAGTACGAGCCGCGGATTGTCCCGGCCAGCTTTGACTTTTGTCGCGCGAACTTGAACCCACCGAGCTCGGCGGGGACCTCCATGCCTTCGGAAAGTTTGATCCCAACCGCTCGCTTCTTCCGATCGTCACGCGCGTACATGACGTTTATCGAGAGCCCGTTCTCGTAGAACACGTACGGCCACCGGACGTTCTCGACCTCGACGCTAGCTACCTCCAGCGGAGGCGAGGCGATGACGATGCCGCGTTCCACCTTCAGGATGCGATGCACCCAGTCGACGATCTCTTTGGCGCCGTCGGCCGGTTCGACGGTGAACACGAAGTCATACTTGTTCTTGAAGTAGCGAGCCTCGTTAGCCCGCAGGCCAGCCAGCGCAGGCGCCACCGGGGATGACTCCAGGCCGGTGGTGGAGACGTCGACAAAGTCGACCACGTAGCTCATGGTGTCGCCATTGTATGCAAGGGCGCCGGAATCAGGACAGACGCCCCAGGAGAGGGCATACCGCGCCATCTCACGCGGTGTTGGATCGACCTGCCAGACCGTGTAACCGAGGTGACCGGCTCGTCTTCGGATGCCGACCTGCCCAGCGCGCCTGGAGCTTGCGGGCGATCAAGCGGTCGAGGAAGATCATCGTGCTTCCGTTCAGTCGACCTGTGTCCGCAGCCCCGTCAACGGATGCCCGGAAGTACTTCGAAGTAGCCACCATCAAGCGAGCGGAGGACGTCGAAGTGCCGGTGGTCCAGGCTGGCGATCGTACGCGTCCGGTACCGCTCTGCTAGCACCACGATCGATGCGTCCGCCACGCCGATCTCCTGGTGCCGGTATGTGGAGATGACGTCACGGGAGCGACGAAGCCCCTCTTGGTCGAAAGCTGGCAAGTCCCACGCTCCACCGGTCAACTCGTCGAACACGGCGATTTCGTTTTCCACCCCGTGCCGGGTGGCGACGAGGTAGTCCAACTCAGCCAGCACGTACGGAGAAACGACCAACGCATCGGCTGCGCCAAGCACCTCTGACACGGCTTCATGGTCGGGTTCGGAGGCGTCGAAGAACGCCAGTAGGGCGCTGGTGTCGACGATGACGGAAGGCACGCGGTCAGCGTTCCCCGAAGCCTGCAAGCATCTCCTCGGCGTCGCGGGCGATCGGCCGCCCGCTCGAGTACAGAGCACCTCGAACACGAGGCCGGATCCCGCCGACCGACACGCGGATCGACTCGCGGATGATCTCGGCCTCCGACACCCCGCGCTCCGCAGCAGCCCGCTTGACCGCCGACTTCAGGTCCTCCGGCAGGTACAGCGTCGTCTTCTCCATGGTTGTATGGTACCACCGGTGGCGCCAGCGGGCGCGGACCCGATAGCGGAGGCGTCAGCATCCACGAGTACCGGAGTCGGCCTGAGCTGGGCGGACGGGTTCTCG
>JAJYWG010000263.1 GCA_021791615.1 Actinomycetes bacterium | reverse complement strand
CTCGATACCGCCCAAGTAGCGAGCGTCGTGCTTTGCCATCCGGTCTCCCTCCTTGGTTGAACCAAACCCCTTCGATTTCGATACGCAAAGCCCGACAATAACAGCGTTGGCGTCTGCACGACGCGAAACGCCGGCGTGGTCCCGAGTTGTGAATATCCGCACGGCCCGGTGCCGATATAGGAGCCGCAAGAGCGCATCGGCCATAGGCCGGGCAAGACGGAAGGGTTGGGATGGCTGACAAGTCCGGCATCGAGTGGACCGACGCGACTTGGAATCCTGTGGTCGGATGCAAGCCGGTGAGCGAGGGCTGTGACCACTGCTATGCAGCTCGTGAGGCCTCCGGCCGGCTCTCCAGCCACCCGGTCTACCACGGGCTCGCCGCCAACGGCGTGTTCAACGGCCTCGTCAGAGTCTTGCCCGACCGCCTCGATCAGCCCCTGCGCTGGAAGCGGCCACGCCGGATCTTCGTCAACTCGATGTCCGATCTCTTCCATCGCGGTATCGACGTCGACTTCCAGTCTCGCGTCTTCGAGGTGATGGAGCGTGCCACCAACCACACCTTCCAGGTGCTGACCAAGAGGCCAGAGATCATGAAGCGCCGCCTGCGCACCATCTATGGCGCCAGCCGTATAGCTCCGCACATCTGGATAGGCACCACCATCGAGTCGGGTAAATACCGCAACCGCGCCGACCACCTGCGCGAGATCCCGGCCTCGGTCCGCTTCATCAGCGCGGAACCGCTCCTTGGCCCGATCGACGCCCTGAATCTGGATGGCATCAGTTGGGTGGTCGCCGGGGGAGAGTCCGGACCCGGCGCCAGGCCCATGCATCCGGACTGGGTCCGCGACCTGCGTGACGCCTGCCGTTCTCAGGAAGTGGCCTTTCTCTTCAAGCAGTGGGGCGAGTGGGCCCCGGGCAAGCCCGACAGGGAGGGGAGCTACCTGATGGGGACCGCCCGTACCCTGCAGGACTACGCCCTCATTGACTTCGAGGGAAACGTGCGCGACCGGAACGAACTCTCCACTTTCAATGTGCCTGGTGACTGGACCGAGATGACCCGCTACGGCCGCCGCCAGGCCGGCCGCGAGCTCGACGGCGTGGTCTGGGACGAATATCCCAATACGTCTCGGTCGGCAAGGGCGGGTGTCGGCGAAGGCGACATGGCCCGTCTGTGTGCCGCCTGCGGACTTGTCCACCATGCGCTCGAGAACACTTGTTGCCCAGGCTTTGCGCCTGTGCCGGATGGGAGTTCCATGACGGCCAAGGATGTCCTGGACCTGTCCCAGGCCGAAATTCACCGCCTCCGCCGCGACTATCTGGCCGCAACCGCCGCGCCTCTGGTCGCCTCCGAAGTCCGCTGGCGCGCCGAAGCCAGCCTGTGACACCGGCCGGAACCCGTAGCGGGGGAGTGGTGCGCCTCGAGGACCTGCTCGACCCGGAGCGCCTCGAGGTGCAGATCAAAAAGGGCTACATCCGATCCCGTCGCCACCCGGAATACCCGTTCTTGATCTACAACTACACCGAGCACGCCCAGTACGACGGCGCTTGGACGCCAGAGACACGCCTTTGTCGCGGACTGATCGTCGACGAAGCGACCCAGGCGGTGTTGGCCCGGCCCCTTCCCAAGTTCCACAACTTCTCCGACTATGGCGGCAAGCCTCTGCCGGCCGAGGCGAGCGGTTCCGTCCTGGTCACCGAGAAACTGGACGGCTCGCTCGGCATCCTCTATCCGACACCCCACGGTCCGGCCATCGCCACCCGGGGGTCGTTCACCTCGCCCCAGGCCCAGCACGCGACCCAGCTGCTGCGGGAGCGCTACGAGGACGCGCTGGCCCCAACGTCGGCGCCCTGGGAGCGTACTCATCTGTTCGAGATCATCTATCCGGCCAACCGTACCATCGTCGACTACGGCGCGACCGACGAGCTCTTCCATCTCGGCTCGATCGGCATAGCCGACGGCTCCTACCAGGAACCGGACCTCCGCTTTCCGCACGTGCCGCGCTTGGGTTACTCCTCCCTCGGCGAAGTGCTTGCCGCCCCGGACCGCGACAACGCCGAAGGCTTCGTGGTCTGCTGGCCCGACGGGCCTTTCTGGGTGAAGGTGAAACACGCCGAGTACAAGCGTCTGCACAAGCTGCTGACCGGCGTCAACCCCCGCATCATCTGGGAGCTGGTCTCCTCGGGCACGGGAGTGGGGGAGATCCTCGCCAGGGTGCCGGATGAGTTCTACGACTGGGTGCGCGCCACGGAAGCCGAGCTCGTGGCCAAGCAAGCCGCCCTGGTCACCGAGTCCAAGACGCTAGCCGCACGTCTGGCGGCGGAGAACCCGGATCGGCGGGACTTTGCCCGCGCCGTGGGAAACTCGGACTACGAAGCCCGCCACCTCCTCTTTGCCGCCCTCGACAACAAGGAGCTGGAGTCCAAGGCCTGGAAATGGATCCGGCCCGAGGTCACCGATCCCGTCTATGCCCACGGCAAAGAGGGCCTGGGCTTCTAGCCGGCGCGGTTAGTTGATTGCCGGCAACCCGAGCTGCCGGCGCAGCTCCTTTATGGCGCTCCTGGGGTCCAGGTAACCGAGTTCGTAGGCCATCAGCTCGATCGCGTCCACTACGGCCTCGGCGGCCTCGTCTCGGGTGGGTGTCCGGCCGTCCAGCATCAATCCGTAACGGTAGAGGTCCTTGTGTTCGTTCGACTGCCGCGTGCCAAAGGGGGCACAGTTGAGGCGCGCAGTTATCGGCCCGGGCGTCTGGTCGGCCGGCGTCTTCGGGTCGGCCTTCGCGCGGATCATGATCTCCGCCGCGGCCAGCCTTGTCCCGGCTGACTGAGCCCTGACCGTGGTCCGGGGCATGACGTCGGTGACCAGAAGCAGCCCTTCGATTAGCGTTCGCGCGACCGCACTGAGGTCGAGCATGCGTTTCAAGGAGAATCCCATCTCAACGATGAAGCTCGTCGTGCTGCCAGCCATCTGGGCACGGGGCAAGAGTGCCATCGCCAAGGCCGAGATCCCGTCGCTGGCGTTTCCTCCTAGACGGAAGTGGCACTGGTTGGCGCTGTTCTCCCATTCCGGATTGAGTTCCCACATGCCGGGGATGGGCTGCGGGGGTGGATCACCCCGGAGTAGCACGCTCGGCTTGAGCGCAGCGCCCGGCCCTGGCCGGTCCTGCATGGCCTCGGCTGCGAGCATGAAGCGCAACACGTTCGCGTCCAGCGCAGAGGCCAACTCGGCTCGATCGCCGGCCCTGAAAATGTCGTAGTCGTTCTGTTCGGAGAACTGGGCCGCCACCTCCAGCCGCAGCAGCGGCACCGTCGCCCAACCGGGTAGCACCTGGTTGTTCTGGTATTGGATGATGCCCGCCCCGGCCTTCATCCGAGTCGGCCTGGAGTGCTGGACCGCCTCGCGCTCCAACCTGGCGATTCGCTCGGCGAGATCTGCAAAGAAGCGGTCAGCGCCGGCATGGCTGATCACCCGCCCCTCTCGTACGGCGATCAGCTCCTTGGCCGCCGTTTCGGTCTTGCCCTGATAGGCGGCGAAGTAGAGCGGGTAACGACGGGAAAGGCGAGCCCCGAGAGCGCGCGCCAGGGCGACGTCGTAAGTTGCGGACCAACCCATGGACAGGACTCCGAACTCCTCGAGCACCCGGGCGAGGTACCTCTGCAACTTCGGAGGATAGGTGCCGAGCTCGCCGGCGGTATTTCGCATTGGCCCTTGGCGGTAGTCGCCGTGCACCTTCAACACCGTGACCACGCCACGTACCAGTGGGGCCAGTCCGGCCAGCATCTGCTCGTCATGGGCCATCTGGTACTTCACCCCTGCGTGCTCGAGCGCCCGCTCGATCAGCCGGTCGAAGTTGGTGGTGATGATCACCTGCACCAGGCCGCGCTTGCAGAGATCGGCAATCGCCGTATGCGCCGGCGTCGGGTGGATGGAATCAGCTTCGAAATATGGAGCCAGCTGCACTTGGCGCATGGCGTCGGTGGGGGCGAGCTCGGCAAGGATCTGGTCGTAGCCGGGCTCGGACCCCCGGGCCGCGGCCCACCAGGCCTTCGGGCTCCAGCCGGGCTCGGTCACCTCCACGCCTTCGGCCTTGGCGACTCTGGTGATCAGATCGCACAGCACCTCGTCGCCGGTCATGATGCCGGCCGCGCGCGACAGGCCGGATCCAGCCAGGATGGCGTAGGTGCCCGGAGCGGCGAGCATGTTCACCGCCAGGGAGACCAGCGGGTCAATTGTCGGCGGCGTCGTAGCCAACTCACCGGACGGCCAGATCGTCATGACGCTATCTCCTCGTCGCTGCAAGCGCGCCCGGCGCGACCGTGGTCGCTCGTCGCGCCCCATATATCGGCGTTTCCGTGCGGGCGATTCATCTGCCAATTCTGGCAGGATTCGGATGCTCCTCGCGGCCGCCTGCCCGCGGCGGCTATCAGCTCGGCAGGACTGCCATATAAATCGAGGTCCATAGCACGATCAAGCGGACCCGAACGAGCGGAGTTTGCCCCTGGCCCTTCCACGAAACTCATGCGCCTGCCTAGGGTTGCCGCCGTGCCTATTGCCGCCATCGGGATTACCGAAATGTCCTGGCCAGTAACTGGGGAGAGGCCCGGCGGGCCTCGCCGTGCCGGTGTCATTTGCGCTCACAACCATGAATGTGGCGCCAGGCATATGGCTGACGCCATTTATGAGAAATTTCCTGCCGACCCCTTTACGCTCCGGTGCCTTGCGCCGATAGTAGAGGCACACCGGACGGGAGTAAGTCGGGGATTTCGTATCGCAGGGGAGCCTGGGGTACGGTTGGGACCCGCTAAATACCGCCGGCCGCCGAGGCTTGTGGCCATGAGCCTGGACCTCGATCGGGACAACTTAGATCATCGGGGGCAAGCGATGACGACATCCGGCGAGACACTTCGCGGGCCGGGCCCGCAGAGTGTCTTGGCGCATGCCCGCTTTCCCTGGCCGGCGATTGCGGCGGGGGAGGCCCGATGCGCCGTCTAGCCCGAGTCGCGCGCCGCCTGCTTCCTTCGAGAGTCCTGCTCAGCCTGCTTCTTCTCGCGACCGCCGTAAGCTGGGCGGCGTCCCTCCCGCAGCCAATTGCGTCGGCCCCGAGCTCCTACTCCGCTCAGGGCTACACCATCTTCGCCGCCGACAGCGGCACCTTCAACTTCGACACCACCTATGACGGAGACTGCTACTCGGCGGGCTGTGGCACCTCGGGGTGGGTCGCGGCTGCGGCGGATTTGCAGACGGGCGGCTACTTCTACGCCAACTCCTGTGGGACCGTCGCGGCGTTTGGCATGAGCGTCTCGCCTATTTACATCTCCACGGGCTGTGATCTCGTTGCGGTGGCCGTGCCCGACAACGGCACCGGGGCTTGGGCCATGGATTCTTCCGGCAACGTCTATGCCGAGGGCGGCGCTCCTTCCTACGGCGGGGTTGGTGACTGCGGCTGCTGGAAGCAGATCATGCCTCTGCCCGCCGGAGGCTACGAGCTGCTGGCGGCTAACGGAGTCGTAAACGGCTTTGGTCCCGGCGCCTGGAACAACACCACGGCCTGGGACACCTCGGGCAATCTGGTCGCTGGCGCCTATGACCCGACCACCAATTCGGTGTATGCGCTCAGCTCCGCGGGCTGTGTTTACAGGATTACCCCCGGTGGCGGCACCCAATTGGCCTGCTACAGCATGGGGGCGACGCCCGTCGCCATCGCCGCAGACAACGTGAGCGGCTGGTGGGCTCTCGACAGCGCCGGGCAGGTCTATGCGGGTTCGGGAGCGCCCTACCTGGGAAATGCACCATCACCTCTCAACGCTCCGGCCATAGCCATAGGCGGCTACGAGGTGGCTCCCTCCATCTCGAGCCTCTCGGCGACGAGCTTCGTATCTCAGAACGGCGGCACCATCACCGTCAATGGCTCGGCCTTCGACTACGGCTCGGCGACGGTCTATCTGAACGGCAACGCGCTTTCCACCACCTGGAACTCATCGACGAGCCTGACCGCCACCCTGCCCCCCGAGCCGCCCGGCGGCTACACGATTACCGTCGGGGACGTCATCGGCTCCTCAGGTGGCGACGCGATCAGCTATTCCTGCGCCGCCCCAACTATCACCTCGATCACGCCGACTTCGCTGGACACCACCACCGGCGGCTCGGTGACGGTCACCGGCAACGATTTCTTCTGTCCCGGGTCAACCTCTTCGGCCAGCTTCAACGGGACCGGTATCAGCTACACCACCAACTCCTCGGCCAATAGCTACTCGATCTCAATGAGCCTGCCGACTGAGGTGACTCCGGGTAGCTACACCATCCAGCTCACCAATCCCGGCGGCTCGGCAAGCTCCGGCGAGAGCTACGTCTATCCGCCTCCCAGCGGTGTGGCCTCCTTCCAGGTCTCGGACACCTCTCCAGCGGCAACCACCGTCACCGGCAGCGACTTCTACGGGACCACCAGCCTTAGCTTCCAGTACGGCTCCAACGCGGCGGTGTCAGAGCCCGCCACCGTCAACTCGCCGACCAGCCTGGTGGTGACTCCACCGACCCCGGCCCAGCTGGGCGTCCCAACGTCCTCTGACGCCACTGTGAACGTCACCGTCAATTCCGGTGGCGGCAGCACGACGACCACGGCCACCTATATCGCCGCTCCGGTGATCTCCTCGCTCAGCACCAGCTCCTTCACCTACTCGGGTGGCGCCGTCACGCTCACCGGCAGCGACTTCGTCTCCCCTGTCAACGTCACCTTCGCCAACGGTTCGACGACTGTCACGGATACCGTCACCCCAACCAGCTCCACCAGTCTCACGGTCACCGCCCCTACCGCCAGCGCTCTCGGGATTTCCTCCACCTCCTCGGCCACCGCTACGGTTACAGTCTCAGCCTTCGGCGGATCCAGTTCCGCCTCGACCATCACCTACTATCCCGCTCCAACCATCTCCTCCCTTGGGACCACGTCCTTCACTTATGCCGGTGCCTCCACCACCGTCACCGGAACAGGCTTCTACTCGCCCGTAACGGTCACCTTCGCCAACGGTTCGACGACCGTCACCGACACCGTCAGCCCCACCAGCTCAAGCTCACTCACGGTGACGACTCCTACCGCGTCGGCCCTGGGGATCTCCTCGACCACCTCGACGCCGGTCACCGTAACGGTCACCGCTTTCGGTGGGACCTCGAACAGCTCGACCATCACCTACTATCCCGCCCCGGTTATCTCCGCGGTGAACACGGCATACATGCCATTCAACGGAGGGTCGATGACGCTTGGCGGCACCGGCTTCTACTCGCCGCTCTCGATCGTCTTCCAGTACGGGACCAACAGCCCTGTCAGCGTCACCGCCACCCCGACCAGTTCGACCTCGGTTACCTTCAACTCGCCATCCGCCACCGCCCTCGGCCTAACCGGCACGGCCACTGAGAGCGTGAGCTTCTACGTCTCGGCCGCCGGCGGCAGCTCCGCCTCCAACAGCGTCGACTACGTGCCCAATCCGATCATCACCGGAGTGAGCCCCAACCAGCTCACCTTTAGCGGCGGCACAATAAGCGTGACGGGGTCGAACTTCGTCAATCCCGTCTCGGTGAGCTTCCAGTACGGCACCAACGCCGCGGTGACGACCAGCGTCGCGCCGACCTCGAGCACGACTCTTTCGGTCACCGCGCCGACGGCCGCCGCCCTGGGGATCTCCTCGACCACTGCCGTTTCGGTGGTGATGACGCTGACGACCTTCTCCGGCTCCAGCCCGGAGAGCGCCAACTACGCGCTCACCTACTATCCGCCCGCGACCGTCGCCTCGGTCACCCCGAACCAGCTCGCTTTCAGTGGCAGCACGCTTACAATCACCGGCACCGGTTTCTACTCGCCGGTGACCGTGACCTTCGCCAACGGCTCAACCACCGTCACCGACACCGTCACCCCGAGCTCCTCGACCTCGCTCACGGTAGCTGCCCCCGCCGCCGGCACCCTGGGGATCTCGGGGACGACGGCCGTGCCGGTCAGTGTCACCGTCTCGGCCTTCGGCGGCACCAGTTCCGCCGCGACCATCACCTATTATCCGACCCCCTCAATCTCCTCGATCAGCCCCGGCCAATTGACCTTCTCCGGAGGGTCGCTGAACGTGACAGGCACCGGCTTCTATCCGGTGTTGAGCGTCACCTTCACCAACGGGGCCACAGTCGTGACGGAGAACGTAACTCCGACGTCCTCCACTGCGCTGACCGTCACTGCCCCTGCCGCGAGCGCGTTGGGTGTGACGACAACCGGAGACGTCTCCGTCACGATAACCACGCCGGGCGGGACCAGCTCGGCCTACTCG
>JAJYWG010000074.1 GCA_021791615.1 Actinomycetes bacterium | reverse complement strand
CCCGCAGCGGTGAAGGCCCCGACCGCGCTGGTCGCCCGCGTCGCCTGGCGGGTGGCCTGGCTCATGACGAGAGGCCAGAAGAGCGCCGCGCCGGCGGCGCCGGCCGCGAGCCCCAAGGCGGCCACCACCGCGAGCGGCGACAGGGACTCGACCAGGATGCCGCCGGCGGCGAGCAGCCCGCCGGCCGCCAGGGCCCTCCGGGCCGGCAGGCGCCCGAGCAGCGGGCCGCCCGCTCCCCGGGTGGTGGCGGCCACCGCCTGGCCCACCACGTAGGCCCCGGCGCCGAGCAGGATCCCCGACGCGAGGTGGGTCCGCAGGTACAAGACACCCCAGGTGTCCACGCCGCCCTCGGCGATCTCGGCGAGGGCGAAGACGGCGAGGAACACGAGGAGGCCGTCGGCGCGGAGCTGGGCCAGGGGACCGGCCGTCTTGCCGTTGCCGGCTGTCACGCCCGCGCCGGCTGTCACGGGAGCTCCTCCCGGCGCCGGCAGCGGCTCTCCGAGCACCTGGGCCCGGCGGGCCCACAGTGCGAAGGCGGCCACCGCGACGGCCAGGATCGGCCACAGCCACCTCCACGACCCGCCGAGCCCGATGACGACCCCGGCCAGCGCGGCGCCCGAGAGCGCCCCGGCGTTGAACAGCGCGTGGAAGCGCACGAGCGCGCCGGGCCGCCCGGCGAGGCGCCGGGACGCGGCGGCGTTCATGGCAGCGTCCACGCATCCCCCGGCCGCCTCGGCGGCGCAGAAGCAGGCGGCGAAGACGGGCCACGGGCGGGCCACACCTGCCCCGACCAGGAGCACGGCCCAGATGCCGAGCGACCCTGCGAGCATCGGCCCCGTGCCCCAGCGCTCCCCGCGGTGGCCGGCCAGCGCTCCGGTGACCCCGGCCACGGCCACGGCCACCGCCAGGAGGAGCCCGAGCTCCCCGTCGGAGAGGTGGAAGCTGCGCTGGACGTTGGCGATCGAGACGGCCCAGCTCCCCCAGAACGCTCCGAGGAGCACGAACGCGGCGGCCACCGGGCCCCGGGCCGCCGCCGGCGGCGATGCGGTCAGGTCTCTCCGGCGGCGCACTTGGCCACGAACTTCTCCCGGTCCACGACCACGCGCGTGAGCTTGCCGGCGCCGACCAGCCCGCCGTGGCCGTCGGCCCGCAGGTGGACCGACACCGTGAACACGAGGCGCCGGCCTTCCACCCGGACCAGGACCGCCTCTGCGGCCACCGTGCAGCCCACCCCCACCGGGACGAGGTGCTCGAAGCGGACGCGTGACGCCACGGAGGTGCGCTCGGGGGCCAGCCGCCCGTCGAGCGCCCGGCAGCTCGCCTCTTCGCACAGCGCGACCAGGCGCGGGGTGCCCAGCACCGGGACGTCACCGGTGCCCATCGCCACCGCGGTATCGGCGTCGCCGACCGTGAGGGTGGCTCGCCCGGCGCATCCGGCGAGCTGGCCGTGCCCGGCGATGGCCGGGGGCTCGGACGGTGGACGAGGCACGACGGTTACGATACCGCCGTGCAGAGCGATCTCCAGCCGAGGAGCGCAGGGGCCGGCGCGGCGCCGCTCGTGGCCCCCGACGTCCTGGAGCGGGTCCTGGCGGCGGCGCTGGTCCCCGGAGCCGAGATGGCCGAAGTCTTCTGCGAGGATCGCCAGACCTCTGGAGCGGTGCTCGACGACGGGCGGATCGAGGAGCTGTCCTCGGGGCGCGAGCGCGGGGCCGGCATCCGGGTGGTGGTGGGGGAGACCACCGGCTTCGCCCATACCGCAGACCTCTCCGAAGCGGGCCTCGTTGCCGCGGCCCGGACGGCGGCCTCGGTCGCCCGGGAGGGCGGGACGCGGGTGCGGGCGCGGGCGCTCGAGGAGCGACGGGCGGCCACTCACCGCTCCGACGTGCTGCCCTCGGACGTGGCCAAGCCTGTCAAGCTCGAGCTGCTCACCCGGGCCGACGACGCCGCCCGCTCGGCCGGGGCGTCGATCAGCCAGGTCCAGGTCGCCTACGGCGATTCCCGCCGCAGGTTCCTCGTGGCCCGATCCGACGGCCTGCTGGCCGAGGACGACCAGGTGCGCACCCGCTTCAACGTCGTGTGCGTGGCCACCGGCGACACCGGGATGCAGACCGGCTACGAGAGCGTGGCCCGGACCGAAGGCTTCGAGGTCTTCGACCAGGCCGACGTGGCCGAGCTGGCCCGCACCGCCGCCGCCCGTGCCCTGTCGAAGCTCTCGGCGCGGCCGGCTCCTTCGGGCGAGCTGCCGGTCGTGCTGGCAGGCGGCAGTGGGGGGATCTTGTTCCACGAGGCATGCGGCCACGGCCTCGAGGCCGACCACATCGTGAAGGACGCGTCGGTCTACGTGGGCCGCGTCGGCGAGATGGTGGCCAGCCCGCTCGTGACGCTCGTCGACGACGGCACCGTCGCGGGCGAGTGGGGGCACTACGCGGTCGACGACGAGGGGCGGCCTGCGGCCCGCAACGTCCTCATCGAGAACGGCGTGCTGACCGACTACCTGTGGGACTGGATGCGGGCTCGAAAGGAGCGGCGGGCCTCGTCGGGCAACGGCCGCCGGCAGAGCTACCAGCACCTGCCGATGGTGCGCATGACCAACACCTTCCTTCTGGCCGGCACCGACGACCCCGAGGAGATCGTCGCCCAGACGCCCCGCGGGGTCTACGTCGCCAAGCTCGGCGGGGGGCAGGTGAACACCGCCACCGGCGATTTCGTGTTCGGGACCACCGAGGCGTACCTCATCGAGGACGGGCGGATCACCGAGCCGCTCCGAGACGCCAACCTGATCGGGAACGGTCCCGAGGTGCTCCGCCGCATCGACGCCGTGGGCTCCGACTTCGCCATGACGCCGGGGACCTGCGGCAAGGACGGCCAGAGCGTGCCGGTCGGCTGCGGGCAGGCGACGCTGCGGGTCACCGGGGTGACCGTGGGCGGGACGGCGGCGTGAGCGACCTCCTCGCCGTCGCCGAGTCGGTGGTGGAGCGCGCCGCGCCCGGCGAGGCGGTCGAGGCCTACGTCGCCCGGGGCATCGAGACCGAGATCAGGGCCTACGACGGCGGCGTGGAGTCCCTCTCGTCGGCCACCTCGGCCGGGATCGGCGTGCGGGTGCTCGTGGGCTCGAGCGCGGGGGGTGGCGGCGAGGGGAACCGGGTCGGCTTCGCCTGGGCCGGGTCGCTCGATCCCGACGTCGTCGGCGCCGCGCTGGCCGACGCCCGTGACAACGCCGCGTACGCCACCCCCGACCCGGCCGCCGCGCTCGCCGAGCCCGACGGGGCGTCCCCGGCCGACCTGGACCTGTGGGACCCCGAGCTGGCGGCGATGCCGACCGAGGCGAAGGTGGCCCTCGCCCTCGCGCTCGAGCGACAGGTGCGCGCGGCGGACCCCCGCATCCGCCAAGTGGACTCGGCCGACTACGGGGACGTGGCCTCCGAGGTGGCGATCGCCACGACCACGGGGATCCGGGCGACCACCCGGCGCACGTCGGCCTACCTTTCGGTGTCGGCCATCGCAGGCGAGGGCGCCGATACCCAGACCGGCAGCGGGTTCAGCGTGGGCCGCTCGCCGGGGGACCTCGACGCCGACAGGGCGGCGGCCGACGCGGTGGAACGGGCGGTCCGCATGCTCGGGGCCGGCAAGGCCCGCTCGGGACGGACCACCGTCGTGTTCGACCCGAGGGTCGTCTCGACGCTGCTCTCGGTGCTCTCGACGGCGGTCTCGGGGGAAGCGGTGGTGAAAGGCAGGTCGCTGTGGGCGGACCGGTTGGGCGAGCAGGTGGCGGCGCCCGGTATCGACCTGGCCGACGACCCCACCGATCCCCGGGCGTACGGGGCGGCGGCGGTCGACGCCGAGGGCCTTGCCTGCCGGCGGAACGTCCTCGTCGAGGCCGGGGTGCTCCGGGGCTTCCTCTACGACACGGTGTCGGCCCGCCGGGCGGGTGCGGCCTCGACCGGCTCGGCCGTGCGCGGCGGTTTCTCGGGGACCCCCGGGGCCGGCTGCCGGGCACTTGCCCTGCGGCCCGGACCCCTCGGGGCGGCAGAGATCCTCGAGGCGGTCGGAGAGGGGCTGTACGTCCAGTCGGTGACCGGAGTGCACTCGGGCGTCAACCCGGTGAGCGGTGACTTCTCGGTGGGTGCGGAAGGTCTGGTCATCCGCGGGGGGGAACTGTGTGAGCCGGTGCGCGAGGTGACGGTGGCTTCGACGCTCCAGCGCATGCTGGTGTCCATCCTCCACGTCGGCTCGGACGTGGAATGGTTGCCCGGCATCGCGGCGGGACAGACCCTGGCCGTGGCCGACCTCCAGCTCAGCGGGACCTGAGCAGGCGCACCCGGGGGCTCAGGCCCGAGCGGAGGTCAGGCCGGTGCGGGCGCCTTGGCGCCTTTGGCGCCCGATGCTGCGCCGGTCCCGGTCCCGGTGCCGCTCCCGCGGGCCGGGCTGCCCGACCCAGCGCCGCTCCCCGCGGGGGACTTGGCGCCCGACGTCCCGTTGGCGCCTGCGCCGCTGGCGCCGGGACCGCCGCCCTCCGCTCCACCGCCGGCCGGCGGCGTGGCGCTGCCTCCGGCGCCCGTCCTCGCACCCGATGCCCCGCCGGCCGGCTCCGAAGTCCCGGAGCTGCCGTGCTCGGTGCCGGCTGTGCCGCCGCGGTCCGGGCCGTGGTCGGAGGTTTTGCCCTGTTCGGCGCCGTGGTCGACGCCGCGGTCACTGCCGGCTCGTCCCCCGCCGTTGGCGGCACGGCTGTCGGTCTTGTAGAACCCGCTCCCCTTGAGGACGATCCCCACCGGAGAGAAGACCTTGCGGAGAGCGGCACCGCATTCCGGGCACGTCGTGAGCGGATCGTCGCTGAATGACTGGACCACGTCGAAACGGTGACCGCAGGCGGTGCAGGCGTACTCGTACGTGGGCATCAGTCCTCCTCTCTGCGCGGGTCGGCGCCGCATTCTGGCACTCTCAATCTTAGAGTGCCAACCGGTGGAGCAGTGCGGTTGCGGTGCGTGTCCCCTTCGCGCCGTGCGTCGCGGGCGTGGCCGGGTCAGTCGGGCGTGGCCGGGGCTGGCCGGGCCTGCCCGGAACTGGTCCCGCTCTTGGGGCGCTGGCGGTCCGGTGGCCTAGACTTGCCCGGTGGCTGAAAGGAACCTCGCCCATCTCGATCCCCTGGGCGGGGCGCGCATGGTGGACGTGACGCCCCGGGAGCCGACGCATCGCCGGGCCTTGGCCCGATGCCGAGTGACGATGCTCCCCGAGACGACGGTCAAAGTGGCCAACAACGCCATCATGAAGGGCGACGTGCTGGCCGCGGCCCGCATCGCCGGCATCCAAGCGGCGAAACGGACGGCAGAGCTGATCCCGATGTGCCACCCGGTCCTGGTTGGCTCGGTGGCGGTGAATTTCTCCATCGGCGACGACCACGTCGAGGTGGAAGCCCAAGTGGAGACCGTTGACCGGACCGGGGTTGAGATGGAGGCCATGACCGCCTGCTCGGTCGCAGCACTGACCGTCTACGACATGTGTAAGTCGGCCGACCGGACGATGACCATCCAGCACGTCGCACTCTGGGAGAAGTCCGGCGGGAAGTCCGGCCCTTGGCGCCGCGCCGACACCGGCGAGCATTGACCCGAGCCGACTGAAACATGTCGAGTGCCCCTGATCGGGGGCACTGCTCAGTGGCGCTTGCGGGCGGCCCGGGCGAAGAAGTCCGGGGTGATGAGCGGCACACTCGGCGCGGCATCGGACGAACCCATGCCGCCGGGCGGAGGGGGTGGTACCTCCACCTTCCCGCCAAGCGCGTCGCTGCCCGAGAAGTCGGACGGCGAGAAGCCCGACGGTGGCGGCGGAGGTGGGGGTGGGGGTGGCGCGGGCGCGTCGAGCGGGGCGTCGAACGCGAACCCCGGTGGAGGTGGCGGCGGTGCGCCGAGAGGTGCATCGGGTGCCGCGTCGAACGCGAACCCCGGTGGAGGTGGGGGTGGCGCGGGAGCATCGGGTGCCGCGTCGAACGCGAACCCCGGTGGAGGTGGCGGCGGTGCGCCGAGAGGTGCATCGGGTGCCGCGTCGAACGCGAAGCCCGGTGGAGGTGGCGGCGGTGGAGGCGGCGGTCCGCCGAGGTCCCCCGGCGGTTCGTCGACGCCTCCGAAGTCAGAAGCCGAGAATCCGGGCGGCGGAGGAGGTGGCGGTGGTGCTTCGGACTGGCCGAGCTCCATGGCCAAGAGCGAGTCGACGGGATTGGTCCCCGACGGCGCTTCGTCGGACGGCGGGCCGAAGCCCGGCGGCGGGGGGGGCGCCAGGGGTGTACCGCCGATGGCTCCTGGCCCACTGAGGTCAGCGGCGGAGAACCCAGGCGGCGGCGGGGGCGGCAACGTCGTGTCGGCCGAGGGGCCGAACCCCGGCGGCGGTGGGGGTGGTAACGCCGCGTCGGCCGGGCCACCCTCCTCCATGAGCGGTGGGACGTAGAACAACGGCTCTGGCGCGGTGTCCAAGCCGACTTCAGCCCTAGGGCCGGGGGGCGGGCCGAACCCGGGGGGCGGGGGGGGAGGCGCGAACCCCGCCGGGGGAGGGGGAAGCATCGCCTCGCCGGTGAGAAGGTCGACGGCGCTCGGCGCCGGGCCCGTGGGCGGGCCGAACCCGGGGGGCGGTGGCGGTGGCGGTGCGCCGATGGCAGGGGCAGTCGCCGACAGTGCTCCGGCGCTCCCAGAGGTCAGCTCACCGCGGATCCCGGCCACCGTGCGGGCCAGCTCGGCCTGGGCATGCTCCAATCGTCCGAGACGGCTCAGCACGTCCTCCCATAAGCGCGCCGACGAGAGCGCGATCGAGCGCACCAGGTCAGCGGTGTCTTCGTCGGCCCGGCTCGAACCCGTTGGATCGTGCATGCTCATCCGTCGCTTCCCTCCCCGGTGCCGCCCGGTGCACCCGACACCCGCACCTTTGCCGTGAGACGGCCTGCCGCCGCCTGCCGCCGCGCCGCCATTCCAGCCGGTCGGCGGTGCCCTTGCAGCGTAGTGGAGATCGCGGAGCAAATCGAGGCCACGCCCGCCGAGAGCGGCCCCGGGAGGAATTTCCGAGAAATTTTCGGGACAATTCGCTGGGCGAGGAGTAAGATTGTGCCACGGGCCACCGGGTCCGTACATAGCAATTGACAGATACGGATGTACGTCCGAGAGGGGGAAGTAAATGAGTACCAGCAAAACGGTTGCGCGCCTGCGCGCGCTGCGTCAGGCGATGGGGCGAACAGGCGACGGCAGCGAGGAGAGGGCCGAGGCAGGGTTCACCCTGATCGAGCTCATGGTGGTCCTGCTGATCATGGCAATCCTGCTCGCCATCGCCATCCCGACGTTCCTCGGGGTGACGGCGGGAGCCAAGAAGACGGCCACCCAGTCGAACTTGACGACGTCAATCGACTCGGCGACGGCTCTCTACACCAAGACATCGGCGCTCCCGATCACGAAAACAACAGCCGGAACCAAGTCGTACACAGCGACAGCCATTGTGACTGCGATGCACGCGACACAGACGACGATCAAGTACGTGAAGGCGACAGTGGCCCCGACAGCGGGGAAGAACGTCGTGGGTCTCGAGGGTTTGGCTTTGCCCGGGCTCACAACTGCAGCCATCTTGATCATGACCGCGGTTGATGGCACGACAGCCTGTTGGGCGGTGACGATGAACGAGACGGGATCCACAGTCACCCTGACCGCCGCTGCTGGCGGTGGGACAGGCGTTGTCAAGCCTGGCAACCACTACTACGGATGGAAGAAGGGAACAGCGAAATATCCCTCGGGTTGCAAGGCCACAAGCGTGGCGAAATTGGCAGCAGCAACAATGGCCTTGGTCCAGGGAAAGACAAACTTCAAAACAATCAAAAACGTGACATAGGCAGAGGCATACAGGCCTCACGCGAAAGAACCCCGCTCCGGCGGGGTTCTTTCGCGTGGCCCAGGTGTTCTCAGCCCGGACTTCCGGAGATGATAAGCACACGACTGCCCCGGAAATGGAGCGCGACCAGGGAGAAGGACCGCGAGGGACTCTCGGGGTCGTGTTACTACGCGGTTCGCTGACCTGGGACTACGTGAGCGGTGTCGGTAGCTCGAAGCCGAGGAAGCGGCCGGGCTTTGTGATGCGGAGGGCCTTCAGCCCCAATACCGTTCAGTTATGCTCACAATGGTGTAGTTCGACCGTGTGCCCCGGTCCGGTTGGAGGAAACCTGCATCAGACCGCCGGCTCTCCGACCTCGTCTCGGTGGGGGTGCTGACGCGCACGTTCTCTCCTTCGCTCGTCGACGAGGTGGTGGCGAGCTGCGAGCGCTCCGAGCAACGAAGCCGTGCACTGCCCTCACGGGCGATGACGTACTTCGCGATCGGCATGGCGCTGCACGCAGAGGGCTCCTACGAAGACCTGCTCGCGCTGTTGACCGACGGCCTTTCGCGGAGCGTGGGGGAAGAACCTCCGGCACTTCCTTCCAAGTCGGCGATCTTCCAGGCGCGAGCACGCCTCGGCGCAGAGCCCCTCAAGGCACTGTTCGCCAAGGTCGCAAGGCCGCTCGGGGGCGAAGGCACTCCGGGGGTGTTCCTCTCTGGTCGGCGCATGCTGGCGATCGACGGGACCTGTCTCGATGTGGCCGACACGGACGAGAACGCCAGCTACTTCGGGCGTCCGGGGGTGAACAAGGGCGAGCAGGCCGCCCTCCCGCAGGCCCGGGTGGTGGCCGTCCCTGGGGACTTCTCGCGGCCGTCCGCGGGGAATATTCATGACCGCCTGTGAGGAATTTCTGATGGCCATTGACATCTGGACGAGATCACCGGCATCGGGCGACCCGCCGCCCAGGCGATCATCGCCGAGATCGGCCTCGAGATGGCCCAGTTCCCCACGCCCGGTCACCTCGTCTCGTGGGCAAAGGTCACGCCGCGCACGGTCCAGTCAGGCTCCAAGAGCCGGGGCGCCAAGACCGGCAAGGGCAACCATTACCTCAAAGGCGTCCTCGGGGAAACCGCGGCTTCGGTCACCGGGACCGACACCTTCTTGGGCGCCCGCTACCGACGGCTCGTGAAGCGCACCGGAAAGTTGAAGGCGCTCGTCGCGATCGAGCGCTCGATCCTCGTCATCGTCGGGCACCTGCTCTCCGATCCGAACGCCCGCTACGTCGATCTCGGCGCAGACTTCTACGAGCGGCGGATCGACACCAGCGCCAAGACCCGCGATCTCATTCGCCAACTCGAGGCTCTCGACCACCAGGTCACGCTCAACCCTGCGGCCTGAGCCGCGCTACCGAACGCTCGGGACTGCGTCCCGAGCGGGACTCCGCCCCGCACCCCGGTCCCGCGCGCCCTACGTCAGTGCACTACTCACGCAAGTATTTTCGGTTCAGGGCACTGAGCACAGCTGGCGCCACGCCATCGCGCTCCTCCTGCAGCAGCTCAACCCCGCCCGACGGCTACGCACCAACTCGAGCGTCGTGAAGCGCAAGTACGTGAGATGGCATGCAAAACGCGCCCGGCACCGAACATGGCCGCAGCCCACTGGACCACCGAGGTTCACGATCCCCAGAACTCCAAGTCCCTAACTCAACGGTACTGGGGCTAGCAGATTGCGGGTGAACCAGGAGGTGGCGGGGAGTTGGAGGGGTCGAAAGGATCGCGCGTCGCCCCGCATTGCGGCAGGGTGGTTGTGGTCGTCGACGTAGGCGTGGACGACGTGGCGTGCAGCAGCACGCCCCTTGATGGATGGTTCGGGAGTGCTCGAGCACCGGTGCCATTGCAACCCGCGGCAGCGATCCCAAGTCCGAGGAGGACAGCTCCCGCAGCAAACAAACGCGCAGCTCGCGTCCGCATTTTGGAGCTCGCGGCAACCAAATGCGGCTGGTGTGTCAGTACAATGCGGTGATCAGGCATCTCGGAACCTCCCTGCAGGCTCGTCAGGGGACATTGGTCGGGGGTGGGGAAGTCGTGAACGTCTCCAGGTCCAAGGTCGCGCTGAGTGTCGTGGATCGATTGGTGCCGGGTCCTCCCCCTGAGATATTCATCGTCGGGATGATGGTGAGCCGGGGGAGCGCGTAGATGTCGGAGATCAGCCGCAGGAGGTGGTCATAGGTACCGGTCACCGACAGATCGACGGGGATCTGATAGAAGGACGAACCGCTCGAGGCAGCCCCCTCTCCCGACGGGCTCAAGCTCACCAATTTGCAGCCCGCCGATTTGACCGTGGCTGTGATCGTCCCGATGTAGGTGTACACGTCAGGGGCTGTCGGGACGTAGTTCTTCAGAGTGGCCAACTCGGCGGTGAGCTTCGAATTTGTGAGCGATTCCCGCTTCAAAATGGCCAGCTTCTGGTTGCCGGCCGTCACCTTGGACTGGAGTGTCTGGACCTGCGAGTCGAGCTTGGAGATCTTGGATCCCTGTGGGAGGAAGAACGCCACGAGCCATATCAGCACGACGACGACGGCCACGACCACTGAGACGATGACGGGGGTCTTCTTGAGAATGTCGAGAGGTAGACGAGCGTCGCTCACGATGTGCCTCCTTTAGCGAAGAGCTGGGCTTGACGGCTACGAGCGTCGCCGTTCACCGAAAAAGTCGAGGGGAACGTGATTGCGCCGTTGGAAGAAATTGAACCGCTCGCAGGTGCGAAGGTGATGTCGGGCACGGTGGCCATCGTATTGCCGTAATGAACGTACGCAGCGATGGAGGGCACGGTGACTTGGCCCGAGCCGGTCGCAATCACCGAGGATGCACCGGGTGACTTGGCGGCCGCTGCCGACTGCGTCGAAGTCTGCAGGCTCAGCGTGGAGAACACCGATGTCGCTGGCATGTAGGTGGCGAGCTGGTTGAGCACGGCCAACCAGTCGGGCACAAAGGACACGAGTGGCTCGTAGGAGGACTTCAGCGTGCTGACTTCGGCCTTCGCCTGGACAACCTTGTTGTAGTGGGGGATCTCGACTGTGTTGACGGTGTGCAACGTGGAGGTGAGTGTGGTGACCTGGCTCTGGGCGTGGTTGACGCTCAGGATGCGCCAGACGGTGCCGGCCACGATGAGGACCAGGAGGAGCGCGCCGACGGCCGCCAAGGCGCGGTAGATGCGCTTGGCGGCGTACCCGGCGCTGACCTCCTTGGGAAGGAGGTTGAACGCCTTCCCAGCCGGGTCGGGCAGGGTGAGCCCGACCGACACCGCCACGACCGGGTCGATGGCCGCGGCCTCCTCGGGGGACACCGGAAGGCGGCTGTCCAGCATGGAGAGCGGGGAGGCCGGCAGGACCGGCACCTCGAGTCCCTCCTGAAGCCGGGGCATGAACCCGACGGTCCTGGCGCCACCACCGGTCACGAGGAGGCGGGCCGGCATCCCGCGGCCAGGAAGCGAGGAGAAGAACCGTACGGAGTTGTGGACTTCGCCGACAAGCTCCTCGACGACCGATCGAACCGCATCCTCGGCCCGGCTGTCGTGGATGCCGGGCTCGGCCAGCCGGCGCTTCGCCAGCTCGGCATCTGCCACCGGGAGGTCGAGCGCTCCGGCCACCGACTGGGTGACGCTCTGACCCCCGATGTCGATCGTCCGGACGAACTGGAGCTGGCCGGCCTGGTGGACGACCACCATGGTGAGCCCGGCGCCCACCGAGACGATCGCCTCGGGGCCGGCATTGAACGTGGGGTCGTAGAGGGCTCGGGCCAGTGCTGCCGTATTGAGGTCGATGCCGATCGGTTCCAGATCGGCATCCCGGGCGGCGGCGACGGCGGCGTCGACGAGCTCGCGGTGGGCGGCGGCCATGAGCACCCGGAGCTGGGGGGCGCCTTCGGCGTCGGTGAACTGGGCCATGACCTTGGCCGAGATCTGGGTCTGGTCGAGGGGGAACGGGATCACCTCGTCCGCCTGGAACCGGACGGCGTCGTCCAGCTCGTCGGGAGGGATGGGCGGCATGTCGACCTCGCGGGTGATGGCCCGCAGACCGGCCAGGCCGAGGACGACCTTGCGGTGCGAGAACCCCCCGTCGTGCCACAGGCGGCGGATGGCCCGCGCCACCTCCGCCCGGTCGCGTACCTCGCCTCCGACGACGCTCCCGACCGGGATCCCCACCTGGCCGAAGTTCTCGAAGATCGGCCGTGAGCCGGCGCTCACCACCAGCTCGGCGGCGCGCACGGCACTCGTGCCGATGTCGAGCCCGATGATCCGATCCGCCATCCGCCTAGCCCCCCATCCCGGTGCCCGGTGCCACCCCGCCGTTTACGGCCTGGGGCACCCTGTCCGATCCGACCACTCGTCCCTCCACGTTTCCCCCGAACGCTCGCCACTGCGAGGCGAGGCTTGGAGCACTCTAGTGTGTGGCACCGCACCGGGCGAGTCAACTTTCCGGGACGGTCCGGACCGGCGCCGATGCCTCCTCGCGTAGAGTCGCGGTGATGAGCTCGGCAGCCGGGGTCGTGCACGCCGGGGTGACCATGCGCGCCGGGGTCGCCGGGACGGTTGCCACGTCGCTCTGCACAGTCGGGGGCCGAGCCGTGGTACTGGCGCGAACGGCTTCCGATCGCCGCCGCGGGGCCTTGGCACGCCGAGACGGGGACACCCTCGCGGAGGCTGCACGGACGGCGTTGCGTCTCCGGCTGCCGCTGGTCCTCGAGCTCTCCTCCAGCGGTGCCGATGTCTCGGACGGTATCGACGCCCTCCACGGATGGGGAGGCGCTGCAGCAGAAGTGGTGAAGTGCTTGGGGGCGGTACCGGTGATTGCCGCCGCGACCGGGCCGGTGATCTCGGGCCCGGCCCTCCTTCTCGGTCTGGCCGACCTGGTGGTGATGACCGGGGATGCGGTTGCCTTCGTATCGGGGCCGGCAATGGTTGCCGAGTTCACCGGCGTCGAGCTGAGCCTGCCGGCTCTCGGCGGGATCGAGGTCCACGCCAGGGCGAGCGGGCTGTGCGCTCTCGAGAGCGACGACGTGACGGCGGCGGTTACCGAGCTGCTGTCCTACCTTCCGCGCCACGCCGACGAGGAGCCGCCGGCGCTCGACACCGGTGACCCGCCTGGACGGGCCGTCCCCGAGCTGGCTGCACTGGTACCGGACCGCCCCGGGGCCTCGTACGACGTGCGCGACGTCGCGCGGGCGGTGGTCGACGACCACGAGCTGTGCGAGCTGTGGGAGCGGTGGGCCCCGCAGCTCGTGACCGCCTTCGCACACGTCGGCTCCCGGGCAGTGGGCGTTGTCGCGAACCAGCCCCGCGCCCTCGCCGGGACGCTCGACATCGCCGCCTCGCAGAAAGGAGCGCGCTTCGTGCGCCTCTGCGACGCGTTCAACCTCCCGATCGTGACCCTGGTCGACACGCCGGGATTCCTCCCGGGCAAGGACTTGGAATGGCGGGGCATGATCCGCCACGGGGCGGAGCTGGCGTTCGCCTACGCCGAGGCGACCGTCCCGCGCCTGTGCGTGATCTTGCGCAAAGCGTTCGGCGGCGCGTACATCGTGATGGACTCAAAAGGGCTCGGCAACGACCTCTGCCTCGCGTGGCCCGGTGCCGAAGTGGCGGTCATGGGCGCCGAAGGCGCGGTCCAGATCCTGCACCGGCGCCAAGACCGCTCCGCCCGGCGCCGTCTCGAGGAGGCCTATCGGCGAGACGTCCTCGCGCCGTGGCCCGCGGCCGATCGCGGCTTCGTGGACGACGTGATCGACCCTGCCGACACGAGGAGGGCGCTGGTGGCCGGCCTGGCAGCGGAGTCGTCCAAACGCGAGCGCCTCGGGGGCAAGAAGCACGACGGCGGGCCGCTCTGACCCGGGCGCTCTATAGCGTCATTCAATTGCAACACGCCCGACGCCAAACCCACACCTCGCTCGGACAAGATCGCGGGCATGGATCGTGCTCGTGCCGGAACTGGTATCGAAGAGGCGGCGGCGGCCGGGATGACGGTGCTGGAGTCTTGCCACAGCACCTGGATCTTCGACACGGACCACATGCGTTTCCGGAGGATCTTGAAAGGCCTCAATCTCCAGAGCGGTGAGGCGTCGACCGCATGGCGCCCCTACTTCGGCCTGCACCTGGACCCTGGATCGGAATCTTTTGTCGTCCTCCTCAATCCCGAAGGGAGCCGGTTGCTGCGCTCGTGGCGTCACGTGGAGCACTGCGCACAGTGCGGCGGCGAAGCCACCGCCGAGCTCTCGGTCGGAGACGTGCTCCACACTTCGCGGCGCTGACCAACGACGGCAGCCTGGCACGGGGGCGTTCTGAGCGGGCCCGCCGGACGTGTTCGAGGTCCGATCTTCACCATCGCTCCGACATCGCCCCTACTGACGCAATAGGCTAGCGCTCCGTGGACCACTCAGACCTCGATCGACTCCTCACCCTCGTCGCCGAGCGCCAGGGCTCCGACCTCCATGTGAAGCCCGGCGCCCCGCCCCGCCTGCGAGTCGACGGGCAGCTCGCGACGATGGAGGGGGAGGAGCGCTTCACCCCCCAGGACACCCAGATGCTCGTGGAGGCGATCATGCCGGCCCACGTGGCCGAGATCTTCGAGAAGCACCACGAAGCGGACTTCGCGTACTCGGTCGCCGGGGTGGGACGGTTCCGCGTGAACGCGTACTTCCAGCGAAGCTCCATCGCCATCGCCTTCCGCTGGGTACGCCCCAACCCCGGATCGGCCGAGGAGCTGGGCCTCCCCCCGGTGATCTACGAGCTGGCGTCGGAGCAACGGGGCCTGGTGCTGGTCACCGGTCCGACCGGCTCGGGGAAGACCACCACCTTGGCCACGATGGTCGACCACATCAACCGGACCCGGCCCTGCCACATCATCACCATCGAGGACCCGATCGAGTACCTCCACCGGGACAACGTCGCGGCCGTGGACCAGCGGGAGGTGGGCTTCGATACCGACACGTTCGCAAGCGCGATGCGCGTCGTCCTGCGCCAGGACCCCGACGTCATCTTGGTCGGCGAGATGCGCGACCTCGAGACGGCGTCGGCGGCGCTGACGGCAGCCGAGACCGGGCACCTCGTGCTTACGACCCTGCACACCATCGATGCCACCGAGACGATCAACAGAGTCATCGACTTCTTTCCCCCGCACCAGCAGTCCCAGGCCAGGGTGTCGCTCTCGGGCGCGCTCCGGGGCACGATCGCCCAGCGCCTCGTCCGCCGCGCCGACGGACGAGGCAGGGTGCCGGCCCTCGAGATCATGGTGGTGAACGGTCGGATCCGCCAGTGCATCGCCGACCCGGACCTCACCGGGGAGATCGAGCAGATCATCGCCGACGGCGAGTACTACGGGATGCAGACGTTCGACCAGAGCCTGGCCCGTCATCTCCAAGACGGCATGGTGACGTTGGAAGAGGCGCTCATGATGGCCTCGAACCCCCACGACCTCCGCGTCATGCTGGAACGTCGTGGGCTGGTCGCTACCGGCATGGGCTGAGCCGCGCGAGGGTCGTATGCAGGCGTCGCCTGGGAGCTCACAGATGGGCGCCTCCGGTAGCTCGCGCGACATCGGTCGTGGGAGCGCTCACACGTGGGTGGTCACGAGCGCCGAAGCGACGAGACACCCCAGCGCACCAGCTCCGGCGAGCACGGGTGCGACCGGGGAACGCCCGACCCGGCGGAGAGGCGGCGCGACGACGGCGACCGCAACCAGCCATCCGCCGAGGATCACGCCGCCCGGAGGCCAGAGCCAGCTCGCCGACCACCCGAGCGCTGCACCCAACGCCCAGGTGCTCCACCCCGGTCCTCGCCAGAGGTTCGAATGGCGTGGCTGGGCGGTCAGGGTCGGCTGAGTCAGGTCGGCGTTCGGCTCGGTGCTCGGGTCCGGTGGGTCGGCCGGGCTCGAGGTGCTCGGCCGGTATGGGCGAGCGCCGGCCCAGACCCCGGCAGTGGTGACGATCGCTCCCAGGGCGGCCCAGCCGATGCGCTGCGGCTGACCGGTCGCGAGGGCGACCGCGACCAGGGATGCTGCTCCCAAACCCGAGGCGACGCCCAAAGCGCCGGGGATCGCCTCGTCGTCGAACGACGTGCCCGCGGCGGCGATCGACGCCGCGGCCACCACCAGAAGTGAGGGCAGGGCCGGCAACGAGGTCCGAGCCCACGCCAACCCGAAGAAGACGAGACCCGTGGCCAGCTCGACGAAGGGGTACCTCGGTGAAATGGGTGCACCACAGTGCCGGCATCGAGCCCTGAGGACCACCCAGGAGACCAGCGGGACGTTCTCGGCCGCCCCGAGTGGTGCGGCGCACGCCGGGCAGTGTGACGCGGGGCGGACGACCGACATCGATCGGGGCAGCCGGTAGATGACGACGTTGAGGAACGACCCGATGACCAGACCGAAGAGGCTGATTCCGATGACCGTCAGCGCCCATCGGGCCGTTGCCGGTGTCATCGATCCGGGACTGTAGCTCTTGGCCCGCAGGTGAGGGACCCAGCTCTCGGCGCACGGAAGGTGGGTCTTCCACCGGGTCATGATCAGAGGTATCGTAGGAAGCATCGATTGAAGCGGGATGCCCCGATGCGAACTCGGTCGCCAGATGGCGGACAAGGCACGGGATACTATTCTCGGAGGCGAGGGGCCTATGGTGGCCCGCCAGCCGCTGGTGAATGGACGTAGGTTGCGGGTGCAAAGGTTCGGGCGGAGAACCGACTGAGGGGGACGAGGATGGGCGACGGCGCCGAGGAGAGTGCCCGGCGGCTTGCCGAGCAGCACGGGCTTCGGTTCGTGGATCTCACGCAGTCTGCCATCGCGCCCGGTGCCGCGACCTTGCTCCCGGAGAACGTCGCCCGACGTCATCGCGCCGTCCCGATCGGCCGGCGATTGGGGACTCCCGTCATTGCCGTGTCCGACCCGGGAGATCTCTTCGCGATGGACTCGCTGCGTACCAGCGTCGGTCGGGAGTTCGTCGCGGTCGTCGCCATTCCCGAACAGGTGGATCGAGCGATTGGCCAGCTCTACTCCACCTCGGAGCATGCAGGTGAAGACGAGGACAGCGCAGGTGCCGACGAAGGAGCGACCGAGTCTTCCAACGAGACTGCGGACGGTGCCGAAGGCGACCTCGGCAGTGCCGATCTCGGCGGTTCTACCCCGGGTGACGCTGGCGTATCCCCGGAGGTCGAGGCCGAGGTCGAGCATGTGGCATCGGCTGTGGCCGTCGACGATTCGCTCGAGGCCGAAGCATCGTCGCTCGACCTCGAAGAGCTCAAGACCGAGATTGGCGGCACGCTCTCGCCGGACGACCTCGCCGAGATGGACGGGTCGCTGACGCTCGGCGACACACCCGCGCCGGAGGACGAAGGCGCGGGTGCAGGGAATGACGCCGTTCTGGACGCTGGAATTCCGGGCGAGGCTGACGCAGGGGCGATGGAGCTTGGAGCCCTGGAGTTGGAGGCAGACGCCGATGCAGCCGTTGGGAACGGGAACGGGCACTCTGCCAACGGTCGAGCCAAGGGAAACCGCGGCCGTAGCCGCAAGGGCGGCGCAGATGTCGAGGAGGCCGAGGAGGCCGAGAGCGACGGCGTCCTTGCCGCGAGTGAAGCGGTCGCGGGGGGATCCGACGATGGTGCGCTTGCCGACGTCGGAGAGGAAGCGCTGCCGGAGTACGCCCAAGCCGTGGGGGGTGAGGACACAGCGGGTGCCGACGCCGCGGCGGAGGACGGTTTTCTGACCGAAGAAGACCCCGGCGTCCTCGCCGCTGCGCCCGCCACGTCGCTCGAAGAATCGCTCCGTGAGATCCTCGCCCCGCCGCCACGTCCGGAGTGGCCCCAGCCTGGAGTTGAGCCCCAGGACCAGGAGGCCTACGCGTCGCTCGGTGGCGACGCGGCCGCGGCGTCGGGTGATCAGTCCGGTGCCGCGTTCGACGGCGACGTGCCTCCGGCGCCCGAGGGCTACGGGGTCGTCGATGCCGCCAGTGCGCTGCCGGCGTCGATCGCGTTCGGACCGCCGCTGGCGAGGGTGCTGGTGGAGTCGGGACGAGTCACGGTCGAAGAGATGGAGAACGCCCTGCGCGAGCACCAGGCGACCGGGGAGTCGCTGGCCCGCTACCTCTACAACCGCCACATGGCCACCGAGGAGGACCTCGTCCGAGCGATGGCCCAGGAGGTCGGCCTCGAGTTCGTCGACCTCGACAAGATCTCCGTCGACACCTCGGCTGCGGGCCTCATCCCCGAGTCCGTCGCTCGGCACCACATGGTGCTGCCGATCAAGATAGAGCGCGGCGTACCGCTCGTGGCAATGGCCAACCCCACCGACGTGTTTGCCATGGACGACCTGCGGACCATCATGGGGAGGAACTTCACGCCGGTCGTCGCCACGCGTTCGCAGATCGCCCACCACCTGCGGCAGTTCCAGAACGTCGGGGCCGACGTGGAGGGCGTGGCTCTCGACGCCGCCAGCGACATGACGACCGGGGCGAGCGCGGGGTTCGAGCTGGAGAGCCTCCAGGCCGTGGTGGAGGACGCGCCGATTGTCCGCTACGTCAACCTCCTCATCCTCCAGGCACTCAACGAGCGGGCTTCGGACATCCACATCGAACCGACGCCGAAGCGGCTGCGCATCCGCTTCCGGATCGACGGGGTGATGCATGACGCGACCTCCGCCTCGTCTTCCATCCACCAGGCGGTCGTGAGTCGTTTGAAGGTGCTCGGCGAGATGGACATCACCGAGCACCGGGTCCCCCAGGAGGGGCGCGTGTCCCTGTCGGTGAGCGATCGCCAGATCGACCTGCGCCTGGCCACCTTGCCGTCGATGTTTGGCGAGACCTGCGTTATGCGGCTCCTCGACAAGTCGGCCAGCATCCGCACCTTGCCCGAGCTCGGGTTCTTCTCCGACACCTTGGAGAGGTACGCCCGGGCATACAAGCACCCCTACGGGGTGATCCTCGTGACCGGTCCGACCGGCGCCGGCAAGACCACCACCTTGTACGCCACGCTCCAAGAGGTGGTCACCAAGGAGAAGTCGGTGGTGACGGTGGAAGACCCCGTCGAGTACCAGATCGACGGCATCACCCAGGTCCAGATCAACAAGAAGGCCGGTCTGCATTTCTCGACCGCGTTGAAGTCGATCCTGCGGGCAGACCCCGACGTCGTGCTCATCGGGGAGATCCGTGACGCCGACACGGCGACCATCGCCATGGAGGCGGCGCTCTCTGGTCACCTGGTGTTGTCGACCCTGCACACCAATTCGGCGAGCGCCACGCCGCTCCGTCTGACCGAGATGGGCATTGAGCCGTTCCTGGTCACCTCCGCGCTGAGCTGCGTGCTCACCCAGCGGCTGGCCCGGATCCTCTGCGAGCACTGCAAGGAGCCGTACGAGGCGTCGGAGAAGGACTTCTTCTCCGCCGGGTATCACGACACAGATATCGAAGATCTGGACATCTCGACGCTGTACCGTGCTGTCGGATGCCGGAGCTGCAGCCACACCGGTTACCTCGGGCGGGCGGTCCTGTCCGAGGTGATGACACTGACCGAGGAAATTGACAGGATGATCATCGAGCAGGAGTCGATTGTGAATATCGAGAGGATGGCGGTCGAGCAGGGCATGCGCACCCTTCGCCGTGATGGTCTGCGCAAGGCGTTGAGTGGAGAGACGACGCTCGAAGAAGTGCTGCGGGTGGTCGTATGAGCCCCGTGTCCGCAGCATCGAGGACCGAGTGGTCGCGCCGGCTGGCCCGCGCGCTCGTGAGCGGCGGCTACGTGACCGACGACGTGCTGGCCCCCCTGCTGGCCGAGTCCTCCCAAGCGGGCATGCCGCTGGCCCGCCTGCTCATCGCCCGGGGAGTGGTGACGCCTCCGGTGGCCGTCAACACCCTGGCCCAGCTCGCCCGGTTGCCGGTCATCGACCTTCAGGCAGAACCGCCGGCTCCCGAGGTGGCAAACCTGATCCCCGCCTTGCTCGCCACTGACCACCAGGCCGTGGCCGTGCGCGTGGTGGGAAGCCAGGCAGTCGTGGCCTTCGCCGAGCCGCCGGAGCCGGCCGACGTCAAGTCGCTTGGCGACCTCGTCGGCTTCGAGGTGGTGCCGGTCTTGGCCGACCCGGTGGTCATCGGGAGCCTGATCGGTCCTGGGGGAGGTGGCACCTCGCCTGCGACCGGGGCCACCGCTGGCGCCGGCAACGGCGCGGGCGCGCCTGGAACGGGTTCCCATGGCGAGCACGGCGGGGGATCGAGGCCGCAGGGTACGCCCTCGGCCGGGTCGAGCCGGGCCCAAGGGGTCACCGACACCCCCTTGCACGTGGACGACCTGCTGCGCTACGCGGTGAGCATCGGGGCCTCGGACCTGCACCTCACGGCCAACATGCCTCCCACCGTCCGCCTCCACGGGGCGCTGCGGCCGATGGAGGACGTGGACCCGATCGACAACAACACGCTCCGGGACATGATCTTCGGGATCCTGCCCCAGACCCAGCGCGAACGCTTCGAGGCCGAGCACGAGCTCGACACGTCGCACACGATCGCCGGGGTGGGGAGGTTCCGGGTGAACGTCTGCCTCCAGCGAGGCTCGATCGCCGTCGCGCTGCGCCCGATCCCCCACGAGATCCCCGAGTTCGACACCCTGGGGCTGCCGTCGGCCATCCGATCCTTCACCGAGCTCCGCCGGGGGCTGGTGCTCGTCACCGGTCCGACCGGCTCGGGGAAGTCCACCTCGCTCGCGTCGCTCATCGACATCATCAACCGCTCCAAGCCCCTGCACATCGTCACCGTCGAGGACCCGATCGAGTTCCTGCACGGGCACAAGCGGTCGGTCATCAGCCAGCGTGAGGTGGGCGCCGACACGGCGTCGTTCTCCGAGGCGTTGCGCCGGGTCTTGCGGCAGGACCCCGACGTGATCCTGGTAGGCGAGCTGCGGGACCTCGAGACCATCGCCACGGCGCTTACGGCGGCCGAGACCGGCCACCTGGTCTTTGCGACCTTGCACACCCAAGATGCCCCGTCCACCATCGACCGGATCATCGACGTGTTCCCGCCGAACCAGCAGGACCAGATCCGCATCCAGCTCGGGTCCTCCCTCCAGGGCGTGGTCACCCAGCAGCTCGTCCCGACGGCGTCGGGCGACGGGCGGTGCGTCGCTGCCGAGGTGCTGGTCTGCACCACCGCGATCCAGAACCTCATCCGAGGGGCGAAGACCCACCAGATCTACTCGCTCATGCAGACCGGTGGGCAGTACGGGATGCAGACGATGGACCAGAGCCTGGCCACCTTGGTCCACCAGCAGGTCATCACCCAAGGGGTGGCGATCGACCGCTGCCGGAGCGAAGAGGACTTCCGCAACCACTTGAGGGGGGTGTGACCCTTGACGGAGATCACAGCACGGGAAGGCCGGATAGCCGTCCGGCACGAGGAGGACTGAGATGGCGACGACGTTCGACTACAAGGTCCGCGACCAGACGGGGAAGCTGATCCAGGGAAAGCTTGAGGCCGACAGCATGCCGGTCGTCGTCGCCCGTCTGCGCGAGATGGGCTACCTGCCGGTCTCGGTGACGCCGGTGACGGGAGGGACGCTCTCGACCGAGATCGTCATCCCCGGCCTGACCGACCGCATCAAGCCCAAGGAAGTGGCGGTGTTCACCCGCCAGTTCGCGACGATGGTGGACTCGGGGCTCTCGATCAGCCGGGCCCTGGCGGTCCTCGCCAACCAAGTGGAGAACAAGTACCTCGGGCAGAAGCTCTTGGAAGTCCGGAACGACGTCGAGGCCGGGTCCACGCTCTCGGCGGCCCTGGCCAAGCACCCCAAGGTGTTCAACACCCTGTACACGTCGATGGTCCAAGCCGGAGAGATCGGCGGATCCATCGACACCGTGCTGAAGAGCGTCGCCACCCAGCTCGAACGCCAAGTCGACCTGAACCGGAAGATCCGGGGCGCCATGACCTACCCGGTCGTGGTCATCTGCGTCATCGGCCTCATCTTCTTGGCCATGATGATCATCATCGTCCCCATCTTCAAGAGGCTGTTCAAGACGCTCGGGGGACCGCTTCCTGCGCCGACGCTCGCCCTCATCAAGGTGTCGAACACGCTCGCGAGCTGGCGGGTCGGCATCGTGATCCTCGTGGTGATCATTGCAGTCATGCTGTTCCGCCGCTGGATCAAGACCGAGAACGGGCGGTACAAGTGGGACACCTTCAAGCTGAAGCCTCCCATCTTCGGTCCTTTGGCCCACAAGGCGGCGCTCAGCCGGTTCACCTCGACCCTCTCGTCGCTGCTGGCGGCCGGCGTGCCGGCCATGGAGGCGCTGGACATCGTGGGCCAGGCCGCGGGCAACGCCGTGCTCGCCAAAGCGGCAATGGAGACCAAGGCAGCAGTACGTGAGGGCAAGCCCTTCAACGAGCCGATGCGCTCAAATGACGTGTTCCCTCCGCTCGTCGTCCAGATGGTGGAAGTCGGCGAGCAGACCGGTGCCCTCGACGAGATGCTGCAGCGTGTGTCGGACTTCTACTCGGGTGAGGTGGACCAGACGGTGGACAATCTCACCTCGATCCTCGAGCCGCTGCTGGTGGTGATGATGGGCACCGTCGTCGGGACGATCATCATCTGCCTCTACCTACCGATGTTCGACTACATCAAGCTCATCGGCTGAGGGACCGACGTCACCCGGTACCGCTGCTGCGACAGCAGGTGGCGTGTCCGTGATCGCCGGTGAGGCGTGCTGTGGGTACGTCAGCGCGACATCCGGCGAAGCGGCCGGAGGGATCGTCGCTGGAGATGGAAATGTCGAGGGGGAACAAGTCTCGGCGCGACGAGCACCGGGCTGAGGAGGAGATCATCCCCTGATACCCCTGACCCCGGGATCTGACGGAGGGGAGGAGCGCGCGGCACTTGCGTATCGGTCGCCGTCCGAAGCTCTGCCCCATGCGCCATCCAGCGGTCCGCGCGCCTTGACGTCCGGCATGGCGTCCGGCCCGGCGGTCGCGCCCGTGTCGGGGCCTGCTCCGGTACCTGCATCGGCGTCCGCCGCGGAACCTGCGACAGAGTCTTCACATGGTCGTCGTTCTTCGGGGTGGAAGCACAGAGTGTGGCGTTTCGTGCGGAGGAGCTGGCCAGTCGTGCGGTGGCTGGTCGGGGTCGGCCTCCTCGTGCTGGCCGTCGACGTCCTCGCCGGCCACCGTGGGGAGCTGAGCGGGTTCGGGGCGGTGCTGGGTCACCTGCGTTGGTGGTGGCTCGTCCCGGCCGTGCTGGTCGAAGCGGCTTCGGTCGTGGCATTCGCCGGCGTGCAGTACCGGCTCCTGCGAGCCGGGGGCCTCGATCCACCTGCCGCGCCGCTGCTGGGAATCACCCTGGCCTCCCAAGCCATCACCAATTCCCTTCCCGGGGGCCCGGCCCTGGCTGCCGTCTACGGGTTCCGCTGGTACCGGCGGCTGGGTGCCGACGACGAGATCGCCGCCTGGGCGCTGGTCGGGTCGGGCGTCGCTGCCGCCCTCTCGCTGGCGCTGGTGGCAGCGATCGGGCTCGTGCTGGCGACCGAGGAGGGTGCCTCCTTGGACCTGGTGCCCGTCGTGGCCGGGGTGCTGGTCGCAGCACTCGCGGCCGGAGCGCTGTTCGTCTACGAGCGGCCGCTCGCCATCGCGGTCCGCTGGGCGCTTCGCACGACGCGGCGGGTGACCGGACGACCGCGAGGAGATCTCGAGGCACAGATCAACGCAATAGTGGCAAGGGTCACCGTGGTGCGCCTCGGATGGAGAGCGGCGACCGCGGTCGTGGGATGGGGGCTGGTCAACTGGCTGACCGACTGCGGGTGCTTTGCCTTCTCCTTCTTGCTGGTGGGAGCTGGGATCCCCTGGAAAGGCCTGCTCCTGGCCTATGGCGCCGGGCAGCTCGCGGCCAACCTGCCCATCACCCCCGGCGGCCTCGGAGCGGTCGAGGGCAGCATCACCATCGCGCTGGCGTACTTCGGTGGCGCCCACGTCTCCACGGTGGACGCGGTCCTCGTCTACCGGCTCATCAGCTTCTGGGCAGAGCTCGTGCTCGGATGGATGGCATGGGCCTGGGGCGCCTGGGGCGTCCGCCGCGGTCGCTGGCCGCGCCAAGTCTACACCCCGGCGGCGGCTCCATGACCCGGTACCGTCGAACGATGGATCGAGAGCGAGTCGCCGGGGTCGTGGCCGGGATCCTCGTCGCGGCATCCCTACTGGCCGGATGCACGTCGGTGCGAAACGACCTCGGCACGTCGAGCAGCGTATGCTACGGCGCACTTCCGGCTGCCACCCAGGCGCTCCACGGCCAAGGCCGACTCGACGGCGTTCGGCTGGCAGCCGTCTCCTCGCTCAGGCGCAGCGCCCCCCACCTCTACCGCGCGGCCCTCGCCTATGGAAGCCATGATGTGACGCGGGTGTGTCTCGTGGCTTTCACCGGCACCTTTCACTCCGGTGACGTGGACCGCCCGATCGGCCATCCCGCCGGGCACATCGCTGTGGTCGAGCTCGAGTACCCTGGCAACCGCGTGGTGGCGACCCTTCTCGTGACCAGAGCCCCGATTCGGTTTGGCCACAGCCATCTGGAGATCCCGTGAGCAGCGTCGATCGGCTCGAGCGGCTCGCCGACCTCGTCCTGGTCCTGATGGGCTCGGCCCGGCCGATGACCCTGGACGAGATCGCACATGAAGTGCCCGGCTACCCCGCGTCCCATGAAGCCCGGCGGCAAGCCTTCGAACGGGACAAGCGCGTGCTCCGAGAGGAAGGCATCCCTATCCGCACCGAACCGCTGGAAGGGCCCGAGCAGTTCGGCTACCGCGTGGACCCCGACTCGGTGTACTTGCCCGACCTGGAGCTGTCACCGGCAGAGCAGTCAGCGCTGCACTTGGCCGTCGCAGGGGTGGAGCTCGGCGACGCGACCGGGCGCGACGCGACGGGGCGCGACGCGCTCATCAAGCTCGGAGCGTACGGTGTCGCTGAGCCCCGACCGCTCGTGGCATTGCCAACTGACGGTACGTTGCCGGTGCTCTTCGATGCGCTGCGAAAGCGTGCCGAGCTCTCGTTCGGCTATCGCGGACGGCGGCGTTCGGTGGCGCCTGGCGAGCTGCGCTTCCACCTCGGCTACTGGTACCTGGTGGCCTGGGATCCCCAGGCCGACGGGGTGCGGACGTACCGGGTGGACCGCATCGAGGGCAGCCCGGAGGCCGGTGCGCCGGGGAGTGGCGAGCCCCCAGCCGGGTTCGACGCCGCTGCCGTCACGATCGATGGACCTTGGCGACCTGCCGCCGGGGGTGGAAGCGACGTGGCGGTCCTCGTCGACGGGATCGAGGCGCCTCAGGTGATTGCCGAGGTGGGCGAGCAGGCCATCGTGGAACGACGCTCGGACGGTTCGGTGCTCCTGCGCGTCGGCGTCGTCAGCGAAGCCGCCACCCGTTCATGGATTCTTGGGCTCCTCGACCACGCCGAAGTGATCGGGCCGGCGCCGGCGCGAGCGTCGATCGTCGAGTGGCTCGGCGACATCGCCAGGCAACGCCGAGGCGGGACCGTGCCGACCGAAGATGGGATCACCGGCGACGCGGACGGGGACCGCCCGGACGTGGCAGACGACGGCGTCCCGGGGGCGCAGCAGGCGGGGGCGCAGCAGGCGGGGCGGATGAGCTCGCGGGTTCGGCTCAGGCGGCTGCTCGCCATGGTGAGCTGGCTTGGGAAGGTGGGAGAGGCGCCCGTAGCCTCGGTCGCCGAACGGTTCTCGATGACCGAGGACGACGTGGTGCGAGAGCTGGAACTGGCGGCGTGTTTCGGCGTGCCCCCGTACACGCCCGACACGCTGCTCGAGATCGTCGTCACCGACGGGTCGGTCCATGCCTTCCTTCCTGCTGCGCTCGCGCGACCGCGGCGGCTGACCGCTGCAGAAGGGTTCGCATTGGCTGCAGCGGCTCGGAGCATCCAGGCGGTGCCGGGTGCGGATTCCGACGGGGCCCTCGCGACCGCCCTTGCCAAGCTCGAGACGGCATTGGGCAACCAGCCGGGGCTGGTCGTCGACCTGGACGACCCCCGTTTCCTCTCCGACGTGCGACGGGCCGCAGACGACGGCGATCGTCTCTCGATCACCTACCACTCGGCGTCCACCGACGAGACCGCAGTTCGCACTGTCGACCCGCTGGCCGTGACGTCGATCCAGGGCCGCTGGTACCTCGATGCCTACTGCCACCGCGCCGAAGAGACGCGGCGGTTCAGAGTCGATCGCATCTCCTCACTCGAGGTGGTCGGCTCCCGCCGCCGATCCCCCGGCCTTCGAGTGGCAGACGAACGTTCTGCGGTACGGGCCGTCACCAACAGCGAAGCCTTCATCCCTGGACCCGGAGCAGTGAAAGTCCGTCTCGTGCTCGAGCCCGACGCGCAGTGGGTGGTCGATGCGGTCCCGGTGCTGCACCGTCGTGAGCTGGCCGGAGGGTCGGCCGAGGTCACGCTGGCCGTCGGAGGGACGGCGTGGCTGGAGCGGCTCCTCCTCCAAGGAGGTCCCGGGGCGACGGTGGTGGCCCCGTCCGAGATGAGCACCCTCGGCCCGGCCGCGGCCGAGAGGATCTTGCGCCGCTATGGTGTGTGAAATAGCATGAAAGACCATAGAGTTGGTCGAAAGAGCGCGAAGGGACCCGATTGCTCCATGTCAGCCGCCTGGCCGACCGAAGGGGGGAGTACTACACCGCCGAGCTGGAGGCCGACCTCGGTGTGAAGTCGCCGGCTCGCTGGGTCGGCCAGGGCGCGGTCGGCCTCGGTCTCGTGGGCGAGCCGTGCCCGGGTGAGCTGGGCGAGATCCTGTCGGGGTCGATGCCTCCTCACGGTCGCCGCCTGGTCACCCAGCGGGGTCACGTGTGCGGGTTCGACCTCACGTTCACGGCACCGAAGTCGGTCAGCATCGTGGCCGGGATCGGTACACCGGATCTGTGCACCCTCGCGGTGGCCGCCCACGACGAGGCGGTCGCCGGGGCGATGGACTACGTGGAACGTCGTGCTGTCGCGGTCCGGCGCGGGAGCGGCGAATCGAGGTCCGTGCAGGCGGTCGACGGCGTCGTGGCGGTGGCGTACACCCACGGGGTGAGCCGGGCGCTCGACCCCCACCTGCACACTCACGTCGTCGTCGCGAACATGGGCCACGGCGAGGACGGACGCTGGTCGGCGCTCGACAGCCGTGGGATCTACGCGCATGCCCACGCGGCCGGACGGCTCTACGACGCCTCCCTTCGCTACGAGCTCTCCCGCACTGCCGGCGCCACGTGGATCCTCAGGTCATCGGGCATCTTCGACCTGGCCGGGATCGGCCCCGAGCTCATCGGGACCTACTCATCTCGCGGGGCAGAGATCCGTTCAGACGTGGCCCAGTGGCTTGGAGCGCGAGGAGGGGGTCGTCCGGCGTCACGGCGGGTCGAGCGGACGGCGTGGGCGGCGACCCGCGATCCGAAAGTACCGGTTCGTACAGCTGCCCTCCTCCGTACCCATTGGCAGCACATGTCCATGACAGCCGAGATCGACCTGGCCTCCCTGCGGGCCGCTGGCGAGAGCCCGCAGCGCTCCCCGTCGCTCGACGAGTATCGCTTCGCCGCGTCCTTGGGCAGCTCGCCCCACTCGACTGCGGCGCGCCGCGACGTGGTGGCGGCATGGGCGGGTGCCCTGGCGCCGGGTGCCCCAGCACGCAACATCGAAGCCTGCGCCGACCGGCTCACCGCCTGGTCGGGAGGCGTCGGGGTCGCCGAGGCCCGCCGTCCGATGGCCGGGCTGCTCCCGGCAGCGTTCCACCTGCGTGCACTTGGAGCGAGACCGGGACACCCCGACGCGCTCGACGTGTGGATGAAAGGTGTGTCAGCAATCGACGGCTACCGCAAGCGTTGGCCGGCCCAAGGCGTGCGGAGCGCGGAGGACTTCGACCGACCGCTTGCGTTCACCGACATGTCGGCGATGCCGTCGCAGCGCTTGGCCGATCACCTGGCGACCATGCGGGTCGTCGACGATGTCCGGCGGCGGCTCGGCCGGAGCACCGATCGCAGCCGAGACAGCCAGTCACTGGCTCTCGGGCGCTGAGGACCGAGCGACGCGGCCAGCAGGCGGCGACAGTCGACGAGCGAGACGCGCCTCAGCGCCCGCGGGCGTCGGAACTACGCTCGCGCGCCGCCAATGCCAACGACGCGTCCAAGTTCCGAGCGCGCGGATGGGCCTCGACAAGCTCTCGCCACGGAGAGGATGCGTAGGCCGGGATGAGCTCGATCCATCCCATCCGATTTCCGGCGTCAACTGCCAGGGCCCAGCCTTGGGCACCGCGTGCGATGACGTCGACGGGCAGCCGCGGTCGGTGGATCGTCGCCACGCTCACCGATGGATGCACCCTCCCATCAGGTCCCCGGCTGCTCCCGACGGTCCTGGTCGCGATCTCCACGTCACCCGCAACAGCAGAGAGCGCTTCGAGGGTGCGCACGTCTGCGATGCCGCCAAAGACGATCGTGGCGCCGAAGAGCGAGACGAACGCGTCCGCTTGCTGCCCCCAGCGAGAACGCGCTTGCGAGAGGTCCTGGAGGCAGGCCAAGGTGAGCAGCCCCTGACCGGCTCCTTCGCTCACGATCGCCGGCAGGTCGGGCAGCGGTGCGATGTTCGCCACCTCGTCGAGTGCCAGGAGAACTGGCGATCCCGCCGAACACCCCACGCCTCGTGCGTAGGCGGCGTCGCGCACCTCGGAAAGGAGCCCCACGACGAGTGGTGCGAAGAGGCGTTGCCTGCTCCCGGTGGCGCACACGTAGAGCGTGTTCGCCCCTTCACAGAACGCGTCGGCATCGAGGAACGGCGGTTCGGTCGATGCCACGGCAGCGCGAGAGCGGTAGGCGCCGAGGACGCCCGAAGCCGTCGACCAGATGCCCGATTGCTCTCGCTGGTCGGTCATGAGGATGCCCGAGAGGACGTCGGTCGGCGGCGAGGGATCGCCACACCTCTCGGCCAATATCGCAAGTGCCTGGGAACCGTCGTGGCGGTCCACCCAGTGCAGGACGTGGGACATTGGCTCGCCACCCAATGCAGCCGCGTGGAGGAGGGGTGCGAGCAGTGACACCGAGCGCTCCGTCCAGTGTGCCTCACCGGACGCGCCACGCTCGCGTCCGGCGTGCGCCGCGGCGGACATCGAATCTGCCATCATGAGGGCGCCATCCCACGTCGCAGCGGCGTTCACCGGAGACCAGCCCACGCGGCGGACACCTGGAGGGCACTCCACCTCGCCGCCGGGATCGTAGAGCAGGACCCATCCTGCGTCGGCTCTGGCGGCCGCGGTCTGCCGGAGCACGTCGGGCTTGGTCGAGGTGGAGACGACAGCTCCTGGGGCGGCAAGCACGTTGGGCACGACCACGCACGTGGTCTTGCCGGATCTCGAAGGGCCGAGGACCAGGGTCGAGCGTTCTGCTCCGGCCCAGGCCCACCCCCCGGCCCCCCGCCCGAGGTAGATGCCGCCTTCTGCCGCGGCTCGACGGACCAGCACCGCTTCCAAGGCCACGCCGGCAGAGGAGCTGTTTCCCGCGGCCGGTGGAGAATCGAAAGTCATAGGCGTGACACGACGATCGCCGGCGCTCTTCATCGCGGCGCGTGCACGAGCGCAGCG
The DNA here is from genome assembly GCA_021791615.1 of Actinomycetes bacterium. Next base: position 12,494 of record JAJYWG010000074.1, on the reverse strand, counting down.
CGGCGCATCTCGCAACCTTTGGCTTCTGCCCGAACGGTCACGCTCGCCAATCGCATCTTCGAGCACGCGACATGTCGAACGCAACAATCGTCGTGATCCGCGCCGACGTGTTCCGATACCTCCGAAATGCACGACGCGCGAAAGAATGCTTGACCTGAGCGCTGCCACGCACTGTGATGGTGTGCAACCCAATTCACTGCGGAGGATACGTGAAGGTGAACGTGGTGTGCCGTCGCCAGTGTGAGAAGTCGGTGGAACATCACACAGAACGGTCGCGCTGCACTCGCCGAGCGCAGTCGTCCATGGTGGAAAGGGTTGTCATGTTCGCGATCGACGGCACTGCGGAGGCCAGAGGCTCTGTGGTGTCCAGCGGTTGGGGACTTGGCTTCCATGTAGGCGGTGCAGCGATGCGGATGCCGTCCCCGTTGCGGGACGGTGTGCCGCAGGCTTCATCTCAAGTCAACAATGACACTCCTAGGGAGGTGCACCTGTGGCGATAGCCGCGAAGAAGCGAGCCCCAGCCAAGAAGGCGGTGAAGCGGGCTCCGGCAAAGAAGGCAGCCAAGCGGACCGTGAAGAAGGCGGTGAAGCGGGCTCCGGCAAAGAAGGCAGCCAAGCGGACCGTGAAGAAGGCGGTGAAGCGGGCTCCGGCGAAGAAGGCAGCCAAGCGGACCGTGAAGAAGGCGGTGAAGCGGGCTCCGGCAAAGAAAGCAGCCAAGCGGACCGTGAAGAAGGCGGTGAAGCGGGCTCCGGCGAAGAAGGCAGCCAAGCGGACCGTGAAGAAGGCGGTGAAGCGGGCTCCGGCAAAGAAGGCAGCGAAGCGGGCTCCGGCGAAGAAGGCAGCCAAGCGCTGAGCATGAGCACGGGTTCGGGCTTGAGCCCGGCCCAGGACAGCACCAGAGCGAGGGCCGAAACGGCCCTCGCTCTGGTGTCTGGCTCCCGCCCCCTTTCTCTCCGAGCGGCGATCGTCGTGGGGGGAGGCAGCCGCAACGGCTACGGCAATCGGCCTGCTGTTCCCCGACCCGCTTTCATGCAGTGGTCGATGAGACAGAGATCTTCGGGGCGGTCCACGTCGACGCTGAGCGTCGGGTCCTCAAGGATGTGACACGGCTGGGCAATACGTCGGCACTCTGCCTGATGGCGCTGGAAGGAGCCCGGGCCGTACGAGAACCGGAACTCTGATCGGGCGGGGACGCGTATGACGTTGGTGCCGTCGTGGTGGCGGTCGGGCACGAGGGTCACCCCGTCGAGCTCGGGCAGCGTTCCGAGGCCCGAGGCGAGCGGTAGGTCGGCGTGAGTGACGGTGACGATCTCTGCTCCAAGCCCGGCGAGGTGCTCGACCCCGTACTCGACGGCGGCACTCAGACCTCCTCCCGGCTCCCAGACGACCAGCGCCCCGTGCTCGCGGGCCCATTGGGCAACGCCGGGGTCGTCGCAGACGACGGCCACGGGAAGGGGTGCTGCTGCGGCCAGCACCCGCGCCGCCATGCGTCGGACCAGCATCTCGCGGTCTGGCGCGTTGAGTACCGGATCGAGGCGGCGTTTGCCGTGGGTGAAGGCTTTCACGGGGACGAGCACGGCTCGAGGACCGATCGTCGGGGCAAAGGCGAACCCCCGGCAGCGTGGGCCAGGAGGCGAACCGCCGTGGACCGCGCCCGCTCCAGAGCTCACCGGTCCAGTGTAGGGATCGGCGCTGGTGGGTCCGGCGCTCAGGCCATCGAGCACCGTAGGCTCGCGCCATGACCACGGCGACGGCGGTAGTGGGAGCCGGATCCTGGGGCACGACCGTCGCGTCGATCCTGGCGCGCAAGACACCCACGCGGCTCTGGGCCCGCTCGCCCGAGCTCGCGCAGGCGATCACGAGCACCCACGAGAATCCTCGCTACCTGCCAGGGGTTGTGCTCCCTTCCGCCCTGGCAGCCACCCCCTCGCTGGCTGAAGCGGTCGACGGAGCGCGGATCGTCCTCGTGGCCGTTCCGTCCCATGGCTTTCGCGCAGTGCTCGTGGAGATGGCGCCCTTCCTGCGCTCTGACGCTGTGATCGTGAGCATGGCCAAGGGGATCGAGCAGGAGAGCAACCTGCGCATGTCCGAGATCGTGGCCCAGGTGCTTCCCGGGCACCTCGCCGGCGCGCTGAGCGGACCGAACCTCGCCCAGGAAGTCGCGGCCGGCCAGCCGGCGGCGACCGTTGTGGTCCTGCCCGACGAGGAGGTGGCCAGAGAGGTCCAAGAACGCCTGCACTGCTCGAGCTTTCGCGTCTACACCGCTACCGACGTCGTCGGGTGCGAGATCGCCGGCGCCACCAAGAACGTCATGGCGATCGCCGCGGGCATCTCCGACGGGCTGGGGTTCGGGGAGAACACCCGGGCAGTGATCATCACCCGAGGGCTGGCCGAGCTGGGGCGCTTGGGGATCACGCTCGGCGGCCAGACCCTGACCTTTGGCGGCCTGGCCGGAGTGGGGGACCTGGTGGCCACGTGCACGAGCCCGCGCAGCCGGAATCGTACCGTCGGCTTCGAGCTGGGGCGCGGGTTGGAGCTGGAGGACATACTTTCGCACATGTCCATGGTGGCCGAAGGGGTGAAGAGCGCGGGCCCCCTCGTCGCGTTGGCGGCGCGTGCCGGGGTCGAGATGCCCATTGCCGAGCAAGTCGCAGCCATCGTCGCAGGAGCGACCTCGCCACGTCGGGCGCTGGCGGCGCTCATGGATCGACCGGCTCGTTCGGAATGGGACATCGTGCTGCTGCGGGGGCTTACCCAGTGACCGCCGACGATCCCTCCACACACACCTCCGGCGGCCCGGCCGAACGCCAGCCACCCCAGAGCGTGCTGCGACCCGGCAGTGCCTCTGTCGCAGGATCGTCGGACGATCTCCAACGCCGCAGGGCCGAAGCGCTCGATCACGTACGTCGCCGGCTCCTCGCTGCCGGGGCGACCGACGAGGAGATCGAACAGGCGGTCGCCGACGACGTGCTCGACCTACTCGCTGTCGACCGGCTGCTCATTCCCGCGGCACGCAGGTACACGCAAGTGGACGTCGCCGAGATGACCGGTCTACCGCTGGATCTCCTGCGGCGCCTGTGGCGGGCGCTCGGCTTCCTCGACGTCGACGACAACGACGCGGTGTTTACCGACATGGACATCAAAGCGGTGAAGCTCTTTCAAGGGATGCTGAGTGTCGGGGCGGCAGAATTGGACACGGCCTTGCAGCTCTCCCGGGTGATCGGCTCGTCCATGGCGCGTATCGCCGAGGCCGAGGTGGTGCCGGGCTCGTTCGCGTCCAGCGGGGAGGAAGACGACAACGTTCTCGCCGCCGAGGCGTTCACGAGCATTGCCGATGCCACGCTCCCTGCAATGGCGTGGCTCCTCGAGTTCGTCTGGCGCCGTCACGTGCAGGCAGCCACGCGACGGTCCATGCTGCTGCGCACCCATGGGCACGTGTCGGCTGACGGTCTCGATCTGGCGGTGGGCTTCGCTGACATGGTCGGCTTCACGCTGCTCAGCCAGCACCTCTCCCAAGAAGAGCTGGCAGCAGTGGTCCGGCGCTTCGAGGAGATCTCCCATGACATCGTGACGGGCATGGGCGGCCGGGTCGTGAAGATGATCGGCGACGAAGTGATGTTCGTGGTCGAGAGCGTCGTGGCTGCCGCTCGGATCGGGCTCGGGCTGGCCGAAGCCTACGCCGACGACGAGCTGCTCTCGGACGTTCGAGTCGGGCTCGCCGTGGGGCCGGTGCTCGTGCACGACGGCGACTACTACGGCCCGACGGTCAACCTCGCGCACCGCATCGTGAACATCTCCAACCCCGGCACGGTGCTCATGTCCGACGAGCTCCACACCCGGCTCATTGCGGAGGCCGGTGACGAATTCGTCGGCCAGGCCCTCCGTCCACGCGTGCTGAAGGACTTGGGAAGGGTGCAGCTCTGGTGGTGTGGGCGGGCGGGCCAGGACGCCGACGGGACCGGTCAGGCGGCCGATCAGCGCCGGAACGTGCGCTGGGAACGTCTGGCCGAGGTGCTCCGCGACCTCGACGAGCTTCGGGAGGCCGGCGAACGGCTGCTCACCGGAGCTCGGAGACCGCTCCCGCCGAGGGGTGCTCCGGCGCTCGGTGACGCCATGGCCGCCTCACCGTCAGCTTCGGTCGTCGAGCAGCCGGACGGTGGCGATCCCGAACGGGCGTAACTCGAAGCTCTCGTCGAACGGCTCCTGCGGCGCTCCGCGCAGGTCGATCAGCCAGCCGTGGCGCCCCTCGATGCGCACGGCGACCCGGTGCGGCGTCGGGTTGAAGACCCGGACTTCGAGCAGACCGGCTCGTCGGAGCACAGCCGACACTTGGGCGCCCTCGACGTGAAGTGCGCTCCCGCGCTCGGCACGCCACCCACCGCCGGGTGCAGTCACCACCTCGAGGGGGGCGAGGACCTCGTCGGCCAGGACCCACGGATCCTCGACCCCCATGGCCAGGGCATAGCGGGCGGTAATGCGCCGCCCGCAGAGCTGGAGGCCCTCCACCGGAGTGAGCGGGCCGGCCGGGAACGGGCGATAGGCCATGCCGAGACGTGACAACATGCCGGTGGAGCGGAGCACGGTGAGCGCGAGCGTCGAGGCTCGGTTCTCATCCGGCGAGCCGTCGCCCGATCCATTGATGTCGACCAATTCGTACTCGACGACGCCGTCATGGAGCACGGTGAGCCCGCCGGCCTGTACGAAGCGGTGGGACGGGAAGGTGGGGAGCCCCCGCTCGTCGGGCCGTCCTTCGATCGTGAGCCCTCTCGTGACGCTGGCGAACGCGCAGCCGGCCTCCGAGACAGACGCTGGTCGGGGGAGCGGCAGGTGGACCCGCAGGCGGTGATCTCGGCTCGGGTTCACGAAGCTGGTCGCGACCCGGACCGTCTTCTCGTCGGCGCGGACCTCGAGAGTGGTCGTCACTTCCACTTCGTTCTCACCGACCCGGGACTGGCTGGCGCCGTCGACATGGTCGGGCCAGCAGTAGGTGGCCGTGATCACCGCCGTCGCTCGCACAGGGCCGCTCTCGATCGCCTCGACTCGGACCGAGCGGGGCGCATGCACCAGCGCGTCGCGCGACGGGGGAGAGTAATTGTACGAATCGCCCAAGTCCCCGCCGTCCACGAGCCGGCCGAACCCCCCGAGCCCGTCGATGCTGAACGTGCCGTCGTCACCGTCGACGACGACCGTCACCATTCCGTTCGTCAGCTCGACGCCCTCGGTACCGGCGCCCGAGGTACCCTCCCCGCCGGCAGGTGCGGTCCGAGCGTGCGCCGGGTGCGAGAGGGGCTGGGGAGCGAACGTCCGCCACCCGAGCCCGGGCACGCTGTCCACGCGCGCCGCGATCCGCCGGATGGGAGGCTGGTCCAGGTGGACCCGGACCGACACGTCGGGGCGCGCGCCCAGGCGGGTGTAGAGATCCTGCTTCGCTTCGGCAATAGGCACGCCTGGGCGCTCCTCGGGGCCGACGGCCACCGTCAAGTCGATACCCGTCTCGTCCTCTTCGATGCGGATGTCCTGCACCCAGGCGTCGTTGTCGATCTTGGGGCCCTGGAGCATCGAGAGCACGGTGCGCACGGTGCCGGCGTCGAGCGTCATCGATCCCGGCAGGCCGAACCTCTCGGAGAGGACCTGGACGTCGTCGCCGGGGGGGACGTCCGCGCCCACGACGAGCTCCACCATCCCCGATCGGGTCCGGGCCGAAGGGTTGACGACCACTGCCCCGGGCTCGGCCATGGAGTGGGCAAGGGCGCTCAAGGCGCGCGACGCGACTCCTTCGGCGATCTGGCGTGCTTCGGCGAACCGGTGGAGCACGGCGTCCACCACGTCGTCGACCGAGCAGGCGCAGATGGAGTCGTGCGCGGCGTCACGCACGACCTCGCGCCAGGCCATCGACAGGAGGCGTTCCGGCCACTCGCCGGCGGGGAGGAAGAGCGCACCGTAGGGCTCGGCCCGGCGCTCCAGGTGGAACTCGGTCTCGGCGGCAGCGTGCTTCACGTCCACCCGGTTGGAGGTCACCCCCATCAGCACGTTGGCTCGGGCCCCCGAACGCAGCTCGCCTTTCCAGCGCTCGAGACCCTCGGTCGGCGCCTCGGCAAGGTAGGCGGGCAGCGAAGTGATCTCGAGCTCGTAGCCGGCGTCGAGCGCGTTGGCCTCGGCCACGGCACGGCCCAAGGCAGGCTGGGGCGGGAGGTGGTCGGAACCGTTCATGAGGAGGAGCCGGTCGATGAGGAACGACCCCACCTCCTGCTCGTGGTCTTCGATGCGGCGCACGAGGGACTTGCCGTCCGAGGGCAGCTCGGCACCGTTGCCATACCCGAAAGGCAGGTACTCGGCTCGGACAGTCGACCCGTCGAGTGCTTCCCAGAAGAAGCCAGTCCGGGTGATCTCCGACGGCACGCCCCGCCAGACGACAGCGTGCTCCATACCGGCCAGCCGGAGGATCTGGGGCATCTGGGCGATGTGACCGAACATGTCGGGCAGGTAGCCCACCTCCATCGCCCCGCCGAACGCGGCACCGCGCTCCAAGCCCATCTGCAGGTCGCGCACGATGGTCTCACCCGAGACCAGGAACTCGTCCATGAGGATGTACCACGGGCCCATCGTGAGGCGCCCGGCCACGGCGAGATCCCTGATGCGGTGCTCGGCTTCGGGCCGGACAGCGAGGTAGTCGTCCACGGCGGCCATCTGCCCGTCCACGAGGAAGTCGGTGTAGGAGGGATCGGACTCCATAAGGTCCAAGAGACGGTCGAGCGCGTCCACGAGCTTCATGCGGAAGGTCTGGAATGGCTCGTACCACTCGCGGTCCCAGTGCGTGTGGGGGACGATGGCGACTCGGCGTGGGGTCATGACCTGCAGGTTACGACGGAACGAGCCGGAGTCCAATTGCAAGCGGGGGCTGCGCTCGGGATGCGTGGGGGGCGCTCGGCGCGCTGCTCCGATGGTGTGCGAGCGGCGCGCGATAGCGTGAGGGCGTGACCACCTTCCTCATGCTGTCGACGGTCGGTCCCGACGGCGCGGAGACCCTGCGGGCCAACCCGGACCGGCTGAAGCAGGTGAACGCGGAAGTCGAGGCAATGGGGGTCCGAGTGGTTGCCCAGTGGGCGCTCCTCGGACCCTACGACTTCTGCACGGTCCTCGAAGCACCCGACGAGAAGGTCATGTCGAAAGTTGCCCTCGTCTTGGGGGCACGCGGGACCATGAAGACCCTCACCCTCACGGCAGTCCCGATCGACGCCTACGTCGAGGCCGTCAAGGCCGACGGTTGAGAGTGCCGAGCACCGCGGTCAGTACCACCATCCTGATCGCCGCCGCCGCTCCCGCCGGATGGCATCGCGTCCGAAGGTGCCCGCCAGGATGCTCCCGTCAGAGGTGCGTCGGACCGTGTACTGACCACCGTGGGTGACCCCGGCCACCGTGAAGCCCCGGGTCCAGGTGCCTTGGAAGCGGTTGCGCACCTCGATCGGGGTGCCGGGGTCGAGGGATGGCCGGGGAGCCGGCCCACCCGGTGACGGGCGGACGTCCGGCGCCGGTGTCGTGGGATCTGCTCCGGTCGCCATGGATCCAACGGTAGCGATCTCTGCGAGCGGTGGTCGGACGGGGAAGGCACCGCTCCCTACGCTCGAGCACGAACGTGCCCTCTGGGAGTCGGGGCACCGGTGGGTGGCGGGCGTCGACGAGGTCGGCCGGGGAGCGTGGGCCGGCCCGGTGACTGTCGGAGTGGCAGTCCTGGGGCCGGCGGGCGCTCGGGGCGCTCCGGAGGACCTCCGGGACTCCAAGCTGCTCACCGAGCGCCGGCGAGAAGCGATGTTCGCCGAGCTCGCGGCGTGGTGCATGTGCTGGAGCGTGGGCCACGCAGGACCCGAGGAGTGCGACCTCCTCGGGATGACGGCAGCTATCCGCGTCGCCGCCCGCCGGGCCTGGTCCGCACTGGCGATGGTGCCCGGCGCAGTGCTCGTGGACGGACCTCGAGACTTGTTCGGCTGGTCCGAGCAGAGCGCTCCCGGTCCGGCAACGGCGGGACCCCGCTCGTCAGGTCCGCCTCCCCATGTCGTGCCGGTGGTCGGCGGTGACGCCAGATGCCTCTCGGTGGCGGCGGCGTCGGTCCTCGCCAAGGTGGTCCGCGACCGGCTGATGCGGGACATGGCCGCCCACTACCCGCCGTACGACTTCGACCGGAACAAGGGCTACCCGTCTCCTGCTCACGTCCGGGCGCTTCACGGCTACGGCCTCTCGGCGATCCACCGCAGGAGCTGGTCGTACGTCGCTCGGCTCCCGTGGCGCTGACACGCTCTGGATCTCTCAGCGGACGGTGGGCTCCTTGGGGAGGCCGAGGACCCGTTCTCCGACGATGTTGCGGAGCACCTCGTCGGTACCTCCGGCGACCCTCATGCCCGGCACGCCCAGGACCAGCTCGCTCCACGCGTACGTCCCCCACTCGCCGCTGTCGGCGACCAGTTGGGGGCCGAGCACCGAAGACACCAGCTCGCAGGTCATCAGGAGGTTCTCGGTGAGCGCCATCTTGGCAATGGACATCTCAGGACCGGGCGCCTGCCCGGCGGCGACCCGAGCCATGGCCCGCAAGGTGGTGTAGCGGGCGACCCGGCTGTGGATGACGAGCTGGGCGAGCTGCTGGCGCACGAGAGGGTCGCCTGTCTTTTTCGTGTGGCGGACCAGTTCGATGAGCCTCGACGTCCCGGCCGAACCGGCGCCACCCCCTCCGCCGCCGATGGCGGCACGCTCGTTCATGAGGGTGGTGAGCGCGACCGACCACCCGTCGTTCACCGCTCCCAGGCGGTGGGAGTCCGGGATGCGCACGTCGGTGAAGAACACTTCGTTGAACGACGCCCCGCCGGTCATCTGGCGCAGGGGACGGACGTCGACACCCGGAGCGTGCATGTCCACGATGAACCCGGTGAGCCCGCGGTGCTTGGGCGCGTCGGGATCGCTGCGGCAGATGATCTCTCCGATGTCGGCAAGGTGGGCGAACGAAGTCCACACCTTTTGACCGTTGACCACCCACTCGTCTCCGTCACGTTCGGCTCGGGTCTGGAGACCAGCCAGGTCGCTCCCGGCGCCGGGCTCGCTGAAGAGCTGGCATCCCACGATGTCGCCGCGGTACATCGAGGCGAGGTAGCGCTTCTTCACGTCCTCGTTGCCGTGCGCCAAGATGGTCGGGGCCACCATGCCGAGGCCGATGCCGAAGATGGTCTGGGACGGCGTGTCGTACTGGGCTTCGAGCTCCCTCCAGCGACGCTCGTGCTCGCGGCTCAGCCCGCGGCCCCCGTACTCCGGGGGCCCGGTGAGCCACCCGAACCCTGCGTCGAAGACCGCTTGGGACCATTCGCGGGCGGCAGCGAGCTCGATGCGATCCTGCTCGGGCGTGCTCTCGGGGATGAGCGCGACCCGATCGGGCCCCTGTCCCCATTCGAAATGCACCTCTTCGCGGGGCCGGGCATTGCTCTCCAGGAACGCCGTGGCCTCTCGCTCCAGCTCCTCTATCGTGATCTGATCGCTCATCAGTTCCTCTCTGCGCCGGCGCAGGCAACCGCCGAGATCTCTGGGCCGCTCTGCTCTCTCGCTCCGCCATCTGCCATCGATCGCCGGAGCGACCCGTAGAATAGGCGCAGTCCAATGGTCTACATCCTTGCACTCGGGGCCTCGTTGTCCAATGCTCTGACGAGCGTGCTCCAGCGTATGGGGGTGGAGGACGCCCCTGCCGAGGACTCCCTCAAGCCCCGCCTCCTCCTCCACGCCCTGCGGCGCGGGATCTGGCTGGCCGGGTTCGCGCTGATGGTCGTCTCGTTCCTCATGCAGGCCGTCGCACTCCATTTTGGCCGCTTGAGCGAGGTCCAGCCCATCCTGACGACCGAGCTCCTGTTCCTCGTGCTGATCCTCGGCTCCTGGTTCAGGTTCTCGGTCGGCTGGAAGGAGTGGCTGGCTGCCGCGGCTGCCGCGGCCGGGTTGGCCGGGTTCCTCGTGTTCGCCGCTCCCACCGGGGGCAACGCGATACCTTCGGGGCTCGAATGGGGCGAGGTGGGCGGTGCGTGCGCTGTGGTCGTCGCCGCCGCCGTGCTCCTTGCCAGGCGAGGTCCTCGATGGTGGCGCGCGTCGATGTTCGGCGTGGCGGCCGCGGTGGCGTACGCGTTCACCGCGGGGCTCACCAAGGTCGTGACGAACTACGTGGCCGGCGACTGGGTGTCACTCTTTCGCCACTGGCAGACCTACGGTCTCGCCGGATGCGGGGTGCTCGCGGTGTTCCTCACCCAGAACGCGTACCATGCCGGTCCGATTGCCGCTTCCCAGTCCACCATCGTCCTCGTCGATCCTCTGGCGAGCATCTTGATCGGTGTCGGGCTGTTCGGGGACGACCTGCGAACCAGTGGTGCCTGGGGACCGCTGGAAGCGACGTCGCTACTGGTGCTCTTCTTGGGAGCGATCGTCCTGTGCCGTTCACCGATCATCGGGGGGATCAAAGGCGATGGCGGAGACGGCTCCGAGATGCTGAGCGGTCGGCACCGACTTCGTCATCCCCCCCACGCACCCGAAGGCCCGCCGATCCCGCAGTTCCCTGCGCCGTGAGCGAGAGCCGCCACGCTTTTTGGCGGAGGGCACGTCGAGGTGCCCGGGTGGCTGGATCAGTGGAATAGCGCGAGGGCTGCGACGGCAGCCGCCATCGAGATTGGGACCGCGACTGCCCCAAGACGGGTGAATCGAGCCACTGACGGACGAGCGCCGAACGCTCGGGCGACCTGCCACCACAAGAGCGCGGCCAAGCCTCCGGTGAGCACCAAGTTCGGGCCGAGGTTCAACCCGACCAGCAGTGCGAAGGGGTTGGGGACCGGGCGCGACGCGAGCAGCGATGCCGCAGGAAGGTTGTTGAACACCACCGCGACCTGCGCGCCGATGGCGGCGGTCTCCCATGACGACGCGTGGGCCAGTACGCGATGGGGCACGGACCACACGCGTCCCAATGCACCCAGGCTCACCGCAAGCCCGAAGAGCCCCGCCAGCAGCGGAAGCCGTACGGCGTGGTGGACGCCCCTCCACGTGAGGCGGGTCGCCACCAGGTCCCACCCCGCCACGGCGACACCTGCGCCCAGCACGACCCACGCGGACGGCCCCGACGGCAGCGCCACCACGGCAACGATGGCCACCCCGATGCCCACCAGCCCGGCACCGATGCGGGGTCGGATGAAGTGGGAACCGTCGTCGGCCGCCGCGCCGAGGCTGTGACGAAAAACCGCGGTCACCACGAGGGCGATCGCCACGCACGACGCGATCCACGCCGGGAGCATCGTGACGGCGAACGCGCTCCCGGAGAGATGGCGGTCCTCGATCACGATGAGGTTGGTGAGGTTGGAGCCCGGGAGGAGCAGCGACGCGCCGTTGGCCAGGAAGATGGTCAGGTACACGAAGGGTGCCTCGTCCAGGTGGCGACGGCGGGCGGCGGCGATCAGCACCGGGGTGAGGAAGACGACTGCGGTGTCCAAGTTGAGCACTGCCGCCACGACAGCGACGAGCACCGCCGAGGCCGCCATGAGGGAGATGCCGCGTCGGGCAACACGTGCGACGAGAAATCCGGCGGCGGAGAACACTCCGTCTTGACCGGCCACCGTCCCGATGAGCAGGAGCCCGCTGACCAGCACGAAGGGAGGCCAGTCCTGGTCAGCAGCCGATCGGGCATGGCTCGGGCCCACCGCCGCGGTCACGATGAGCGCCGGGAGCCCGACTGCCAGCACGACCCAACCGAGCCGGGTCATGAGGGTGCTGGATGACCCGGGGGTGCTGGGCGGGCCGGGGGTGCTGGATGACCCGGGGGTGCTGGGCGGGCCGGGGGTGCTGGGCGGGCCGGGGGGTGTGGCCATCGTCGGCGGCTGGGATCGGACCGTTCAGGTGCGATCGGACAGGATCGACGCGAGCGCGTCGGCCAGGTTCGGGTGGGAGAACAGGTGGCCGACGTCGGTGAGCCTGGCCGGCAGCACTCGCTGGCCGGACAAGAGGAGCTCGTTGGCCAATTCCGGCCCCAGCACGGCCGCCAGGGCGATGCGGGGCACCGCCAGGCGCGCCGGGCGGTGCAGGGCTGCCGCCAGAGCTGCGGTGAATGCCGAGTTGGTCACCGGGTTGGGAGAGACGGCGTTGACCGGGCCGGTCAAACGGTCGTCGGCGAGCACAGTTTCGATGGCCGACAACTCGTCGTCGAGACTGATCCAGCTTATGAACTGCCCACCGCGGCCGAGCCGGCCACCGAGGCCGAGGCGGAACAGGGGAAGCTGCTTGCCCAACGCGCCGCCACGGGCCGAGAGCACGACGCCCGAGCGGAGATGGACCACCCTGAGGACATCGTCGGCCGGTGCGGTCGCTGCTTCCGCTCCAGAATACCTAGGCATTCCTAGGCACTCCTTCTCTTTTCGCTCTCCAGCCGCTGAGTCTCCCCCGGCGTATCCACGAAGCCGGGACTCTGCGAGTCGACAACCATGAAGCTGTCTCCCACG
>JAJYWG010000463.1:5176-8337 GCA_021791615.1 Actinomycetes bacterium | reverse complement strand
CGCCCGGTTCGTCACCCGTCCCTCGGTACAGGCCTGCTGGCTCGCCCGCACCGAGGCCAAGCGACACAAGGCCCGGCCGGTGGCCTCGGTCCCCTTCGCCGAGGTGCTGCGCTTCACCGGCCTCGGCCGGCGGGCCGTGGTTGACCTCATCCGGGCAGGAGTCCTCGAAGAGCTGCCAGGCCGGCGAACGTGCGAGATCACCGCCACCAGCCTCGAAGCGTGGCTTGACCATCACGGCAGCGAACCGCCCGCGGCAACGCTTCGACCAGGCAAGTAGAAGCGGCGGTCAATGCTGTGGGCTGTCTCAACTGTGTTCGGTTCGAAAGAGTCGGACGGCGAGCGCGGCAGCTATGAGCGCTCCCGCTCCGAAGGCGCCGAGCGCGTCGGTGAACCCCCAGCCCAGAGCGGCTTGGAAGATCAGGCTGCCGACCCCGAACCCGACGAAGAGGGTGAACACGTTGAATCCCATGGCTTGGCCGCGGTTGGCGGGTAGGGCGGTGACGATCCCGCCCAGGAGGGGCTGGGTGAGGTCGTAGCCGAGGGAGAGGAGGGTGACCAGCACGGCGGCGGCGACCAGCGGTACTGGCGCAGCCAGGCCGAGAGCGCAGGCGGCGCCGATGGTGACGCCGAGGGGGATGAGATGGGCCCGGCCGTGGCGGTCGGCGGTGGTGCCGATGAGCGGTCCGAAGACAAAGCCGGGGATGCCGTAGCCGAGCAACGCAAGCCCGATATCGGTCGGGCCCAGCCCGAAGCGGTCGTACAGATACAGACCCAGCCACGTGTACACCCCGGAATGCAGGACGGCATTGATCAGGACGTAGGCGTAGGTTCGCCGGGCCCGTGCTTGGCCGAGCAGCGAGACATAACCACGGGCGACCGTTCTCAGCGGTGCCGCCTCGGCCGGCCGGGGGAGTCTAGGGATCGCCCGAGTCAACATTCCGACTGCACCCAGCGTGGTGGCGAGAACGGCCACGGCCGCGAACAGGCCTTGCCAGCCGACGACCGGCTCGGCCAGCGCGCCGCCGGTCGAACCCACGGCAATCCCGCCGGCCATGGCGCCGAAGAGCCAGCCGAGCGCCCGTCCTCGCCGCTCGAAGGGCACAAGGTCACCGATGAGGGCCAGGCTGATCGGCACCACCCCACTGGCGCCGACGCCGGTGGCGATCCGCCACCCCACAAACGCCGTCCCGCTCGACGCCGACACGGTTGCTGCGGTCAGGACGATGAAAAACGCCAGCGACCCGAAAATGACGGCACGTCGCCCGAAGCGGTCCGACAGCGGCCCCCATACCAACGTCATCACGCCATAAGGGACGAGGTAGGCGGGCACGGCCAACCCCACCACCGTCGTAGTCGAGTGGAACACCTGGGCGAGACGGGGGATTAGAGGGGCCACCATAAACGCTTGGGCAAAGACCAAGAACGCGGCCGAGCACAGCACCGGGAGCGTCCATCGCGGCGCCACAGACTCGGTGTGATCTCCCGGTGATTCGGGGAGCTGCTGCACCGGGGCCATCAGCGTCGTTGCGGCAACGTCAGCGCCCGACCGGGTCGACCCCTCTGATGGCAAAGCATCGCGGGTTTGCAGGTCGAATGGCAGGGGGCAGGGTCCCAAACGTGCAGCGATTCAGGCATCGCGGCTCAGGACTTCCTTGCCGGTGCGGACATGGCCGCCGCGTGCTCGATGACGGTGCAGTAGCAGGCGTCGTCGTTCGGGAGGTGGTCGGCCCGGGCTTTGAGGGCGACCAGCTCGGCCCGGAGGTCCTGCAGCTCGGCGATGCGCCGGTCCAGGTCGTCTACTTGGCGCCCCAGCACCCCGAGCACATAGGCGCACGGCCGGTCACCTTGTTCCCGGAAGGCCAGGATCTCGGCCACCTCGGCCAGGGTGAACCCCAGGCGTCGGGCGGTCTTGACGAACACCAGACGATCCACATCGGCGGTGGTGTAGTTCCGGTAGCCGGCCGGCGTGCGCTCGGGGTCAGGTAGGAGGCCGATGTCCTCGTAGTAGCGGATGGTCTTGGGGTTGACCCCGACCGACTCGGCCACCTCACCGATCCTCATGCTGCCACCCTCGGTTCGCCGACCGTTTCCGGTTCGGGCTCGTGGTGGCGCCCGACGCTGCGCACGGCATCGAAGAGCAGGGCTGGGCGGCCCCACAGTGAGTTGGCGAAGATGGCGGTGACGCTCACGGCCATGGCGGCCATCGCCCACACCGGGTAGAGGAGGCCGGTCGCTGCGAGAGGGATGCCGATCCCGTTGAACGCGAAGGCGAGCGCCACGTTCTGGCGGGTCTTGCGGTACGAGCGCGCCGAGATGCCCCGGGCGACGAGCAGCGAGGTGAGCCGTCCGCTCATGATGATGATGTCGGCCGACTCCATGGCGATGTCGGTGCCGCCGCCCATGGCCACGCCGACATTGGCTTGCATGAGGGCGGGAGCGTCGTTGATCCCGTCGCCGACCATGGCCACGCTCGCGCCTTGCTGCAGGCCCCGGACGATATCGGCCTTCGCCCCGGGGAGCACGCCGGCGTGCACGATGTCGATGCCGACCCGGGCGGCGACCAGGGCGCCGGCCCGGGGGTTGTCCCCGGTGACGAGCACCGGGACCAGACCCGCCCGATGGATGGCGGCGACGGCCTCAGCGGCGTCGGGGCGCAGCTCGTCGCCGAGCGCCAACGCGCCGAGCAGGCTGCCGTCAGCGCCGACTGCGACCACGGTCCGCCCGGCGGCCTCGAGGGCCTCCATGCGCTCGATCAGCGGCCCGGCGTCGATGCCGTGGGCTTCAAGGAACGACGGGCGGCCGACCACCACTCGCCTACTGTCCACACGAGCGGTCACGCCCTGCCCGGTCACCGACTCGAAGTTCTCGGCGCCAGGGACCCCGATCCCCCGGTCCAAGGCGGCGTCGACCACCGCCCGGGCCAACGGGTGCTCGGAGGACGCCTCGGCGCCAGCAGCGAGAACAACCACCTCGTCCTCGTCGGCTCCACCGGCGGTGAGGACCTCGCGCAGGGCGGGGCGGCCTTCGGTGAGGGTGCCGGTCTTGTCCAACACGACGGTGCCGACCTGGCGGAGCGCCTGGAACGCCTCCCCGGTGCGCATGACGATCCCCTGGCTGGCGGCATCGCCGGCGCCGCGGACGATGGAGAGCGGAGCGGCGAT
>JAJYWG010000463.1:0-5166 GCA_021791615.1 Actinomycetes bacterium | reverse complement strand
CACCGCGCACGGATAACCCATGACCAGGACCGACAGGGCAGCGAAGACCGCCCGCTCCACGTCGAGGTGGCCGGTCACCGCCCAACTCTCGACCAGCCAGCCGACCAGGGCCAGCACCGAGATGGACAGCACCGTCGGGGTGTAGACCGCCAAGATCCGGTCGACGAGGTGCAAGATCCCGGGCTTGAGCGCCCGGGCGTCCTCGACCGAGCGCACCACCTGGGAAAGGAACGACTCGTCACCCACCGCGGACACCTTCACCACCAAGGTCCCCGTCGTGTTGATCGACCCGCCGATGACGGTGTCGCCCATGACCTTGGCGACCGGGACGGGCTCACCGGTGACGAGGGACTGGTCGACGCTGGAGTGACCCTCGACGACGACCCCGTCGACGGGGACCCGTTCGCCGGGGCGCACTCGGACCGCGTCGCCCACGACCACCTCGGACAGTGCGACCTCGGACTCGGCGCCGTCGCGGATCACCCGGGCGGTGTCGGGTTGGAGGTCCAACAGGGCCTTGACCGCTTGGGAGCTGCGGGTCTTGACGAGCAGCGACAGCCATTCGGAGAAGATGTGGTAGTTGACCACCAGCACCGCCACGGCGAAGAAGGCGGCGGTGGGGAACCCGTGGTAGCGGGCGACCAGGCCCACGACGCCCCCGGCGAGGCCGGCGAAGGCGCCGGCTTCGAGCATCACGTGCTGGTTCAAGATGCCCCGGCGCAACGACTGGACGGCCATCGACAAGATGTGCGCGGCGAGCCAGAACACGACGGACAGCGCCGTCGCCCCCACCACGTAGGGGATGATCGCGGTCGCGGCGCCCGTGGCGTTGGCGGCGAGCGCCGCCCCGCCGGTAGCTGCCAGCGCGGCGGTGCCGCCGAGGGCGAGGCCCCGGCCTTGGCCTCGCAGCACCAGGTAGCCGGCACCCAGCAGGAACGCCCCCACGACGACCGGGATGGCGTAGGCGGCCGGGTTGGCCAGGTTCACGATCAGAGCGATCGCCACCAGGCTTGCCCCGACGGCCCCGTAGAGGCGGCGACCCTCTTTCACGAGAGCCGCCTCTTCTTCTTCGTAGGGACGGGTCTTGCGGGGGTCCCAGATGGTGTAGCCGATGTCGCGCAGCGTGGAGACCAGGGTCTCGGGGCGCACCCGGGCTGGGTCGTAGTCGACCAGCGCCTGCTCGTGGGTCAAGCTGACCGCCACCTTGTCCACGCCATCTCGGCGCCTGAGAGCCCGCTCGATGGTCCCCGTGCACAGCGAGCAGTGCAGCCCGCCGATCTTGGCCCGGAACCTCGCCCCGCCGCCGGGCAGTGCCTCGGCCCAGTACCCGGCGTCGGGTTCGGTCCTTGGCTCCTTGTCCGGAGCAACAGCCGGCATCACGTCACCTCGAAGCCGGCGGCGGTGATACCGGCGCGCACCGCCGCCTCGGTATCTGCCGAGTCCACGACCACGTTGACCTGGTTCGTGGCGTGGTCTGCGGAGACCCGGCGCACGCCGGCCAGCTTGGTGACGGTCCGCTCGATTCGCTCCTCGCACCCCCGGCAGTCCATGCCGGTCACGGTCAACACGAGCTCCTCCATGGCATCCACCTCGTTCTTCTGAAGATCGGACCCAGACTACGGCTTCCAGTAACTGGAAGGTCAAGGGATGTTTCTGGGCGATCGCCTTTTCATGAACGCCGAGGCTCGATCTCTACGATGCATTCTCGGTGGACGGCTCGAATCGGTACGAGAAAGAGCAGATCAGTGCCCTGGCGGCTGCATTATGCAGGCCCGGCTCGCACGAACTTCACTGCGGCAGAGGTCCCAAGCTCTAGGAGGAAGCAATGTCACCTCCACCGCAAGCTTTGGATCTTCGCGTCTTTCGGGCTGACTGTCCTAGGCTTTCATGCTGTTCCGTGGCATTCCCACGGGGTTGTCCACAGGGTTTATGGACTCGTTTATCGACTCCTGATCACCTTGCCCTACGCAGCCGATCTCGGCGTCGCATGGGCTGCACGCTGGGGTTTCGCGGTCGCTCGTGTCGAAGGCGCGTCTGGTGGCCCGGTCTGCCCTACGCAGCCCTACCGCAGCATGGGGCAGTGCGGTACTCAGCGAGACGGGCTCGAAGTCGGGCTGGTCTCGGGGGGCGACGAGGCGGGCGTGGCAGGATTGCCACCATGACCGGAACCGCAAGTGGTACCTTCGACGTCACGATCCGACCGGGCGAGTCGGAGCTGGACGGGGCCATTGCTCGCTTCGATCTGTCCAAGAGCTTCCACGGCGACCTCGAGGCAACGGGCAAGGGCGTCATGCTCTCAGGCGGCGACCCGCAGGCCGGTGAAGCTGGCTACGTGGCGATCGAGACGGTCGACGGCCGGCTCGGTGGGCGCGAGGGGAGCTTCGCCCTCGTGCAGCTGGGGTCGATGCACGCGGGGTCGCAGGCATTGGCCTACGAGGTCGTCGCAGGGTCGGGGAGCGGCGAGCTGGCCGGCATCGTCGGCACGTTGCACCTCGACATCGACGCTGACGGCACCCACCGATACCGGTTGGACTACGACCTGCCGTAGACACGGTGCCGGATCGTCACATGGGCATACGGGCAGCGGTCGGGCACCACGCTGGGGGTATGCGCTGTCTGGGTTGTGGCGCAACGGTGCCTGACGACGTCGGGCCGATCCATGCCTACATGTCGGCCGCGCCGGGCTGCTGGGCGCGCTACTGCTCGCTCGAGGACTGGAAGGCATCGCTCTCGGGCGAGGAGGCGATCGGTGTCGTCCAGGACCTCGTCGACTGCTTCGCCGTCCAGCACGCGACGAACCCCGAGCGACGCAACCGCCAATCGGTGGCGGTGCACCTGATGAGCCTGTGCTCGGGATTGGAGCGATCAGCGTCGGGACGGGCACGCCTGGAGCGGCTGTCCACCTGGGTGGGTCGTGACTACCCGTTGCTCGAACCTTCCCCCTCTTCGTTTGCTTTGACGGTCTCCGATGTCGTGGCGGCGCCTGCGGCCGTGCGTGCCTCGACGGTCGGCCGGTTGGCGGCGGCGTCGTG
The DNA here is from genome assembly GCA_021791615.1 of Actinomycetes bacterium. The sequence goes on along the minus strand of JAJYWG010000463.1, from coordinate 2,134 downwards.
GGCGGCATGGTCGGCGCATCACGAGACGGTGCGCGCCTTCCTGGACAACACCGATTGAGTCCGGTGCTTCGTCCAGGGCACCGGGCTTATGACTGGGCCCCCGGCCGGTCAGCGTCCGCCGGCCTCGAGGTAACCCTTTGGGTCGAAGAGCAGGCGCAGGGTGGTGATCACCCCGGCATCGAGCTCGAAGAACTCGGCAAAGCGACAGGTCCCGCCGGGGACCTCGGCGTCGTAGCAGGCGGCGGCTTGGCCAGGGGACGAAAGGAGCTGGAGCATCTCGTGTGGGCGATCAGCGAAACTCGCGATCGGCGATCACTGAAATTCGCGGTTGATTAGAACAGGTTGCACTTCTCCAACGGTATCCACCACGGCAGTGGTGGCCTCCTCCAGGGTCTCGGGTGACGAAACACCGAGCACTGGAGGAAGCCACTGCCATGTTTACCCAGGAGGAGTACATGGACGTACTTGGCATGAGAAGCCAAGGCTGGTCGATCGCCGAGATCGCCCGCGAGACCAACTACCACCCGGCCACGGTGTCCAAGTGGCTGAAGGAAGGTGGTCCACCACCGGCACGGACGACTGACCCGGCACTGCTGGTCGTCGACCAGCGTTGGGGATCGCGGATCGCCGAGCTGGTTGAGCCGCCGTCGAGGCTGCTGTCCACCAGTGTCTACGAGATCATCACCGCCGAAGGCTTCGCCGGCTCCTATCCGTCGGTGGTCCGCAAGGTCCGGGCGCTGCGTGGTCCCCGGTTCCGTCCCGCCCCCCAGGTCTCTGTCCCCATCGAGACCGCCCCCGGCGAGGAGTCCCAGTTCGACTTCTCGGACTGCTCAGCCCGCGGACGGGCCTGGGGCCTGGGCGAGATCCTCTGGTGCTTCGGGGCCGTGGCCTGCTGGTCGAGATTCCAGGACTCCTTACATAGGAGGGTCGACACGGCGTTGAGCTGGAGGTATCCACCACTCTGTGGCCTGAATGTGCGAGAGACTATGCAGAGTAGATGGACTTCTCGAAAGGCCGGCAGATCGTGGTTCAGGCAAGCACACTGGTGGAGGTGCCGCCCCTTCCCCTCGCTCCCGACGGCTCGGTCCGTGTCGCTGATGGCGTGGCGTTCTTGGAGGACCAGTCCGGCTGCGGCTCGGTGTTCCTCTGGGGCATGGCCGCATGGAGCTGGCAGGGTGGCGATGTGGTCGCACGACGTCTGGCCGCTGTGCAGCTCGCCGAGTCCGAGGCGGCATCCCAGCGCCAGGTCGCCGAGGCCTTTGGGGTCAACGAGAACACCGTCCTGCGGTGGCGGAGCCGGTACGCAGCAGCAGGAACCGGTGGACTCCTCTCTGAGCGCTCCGGTCCGAAAGCCCCCTCCAAGCTGACCGACGCCAAGCGCGCCGAGATCGAGGGCAAGCGCCGCGACGGTCTGTCGGTGCGGGAGATCGCCACCGAGGTCGGGGTGTCGTTCAACTCAGTGGCCCGCTCGTTGCGTGACGGCAGCGGCGAGAAGGACGCCTCGCCGACGAGCACCGCCGAGCACCGGGACAGCACCCCCGCGCTCCAACCGTTGGCGGTGCCCCCGCTGCGAGAAGGCGAGCGGGTGGCCGCTCGCTTCGGTCTCTTGGACGAGGCGCCTCCGGTGATCTGTCAGGGCTCGTCCCTCCCGCTGGCCGGTGCCTTGTTGATCCTCCCCGCTCTCGTGGCCACCGGGCTGCTCGAGACGGCCGCCCGTGTCTACGGAGTCCGCCAGCGCGCCTTCTACGGACTGCGGTCGCTGCTGTTGACGATCGTGTTCTGCTGCGTGCTCGGCGAACCGAGGGCCGAAGGGCTCACCCGCACCGATCCGGTCGATCTCGGCCGTCTGCTGGGTCTCGACCGAGCACCCGAGGTCCGCACCCTCCGCCGGCGCACCGAGGAGCTGGCTTCCACCAACCGGTCGGCACAGCTGGGTGACGCTCTGGCCCGTCGTCACCTCGTCGCCCACGAAGCAGCGGCCGGCATCCTCTACGTCGACGGGCACGTCCGCGCCTACCACGGCGGGCGCGAGCTGCCCAAGGCCCACGTGGCCCGCATCCGCCTGGCCATGCCCGCGGAGCTAGCGGGAGTTTCCGGGCTAGCGATGTGAGGCCCGTTTTGGCGGTGCCGAAAG
>JAJYWG010000056.1 GCA_021791615.1 Actinomycetes bacterium | reverse complement strand
TGCCCTCAAAGTCACGCTGGCGAGCGGAACGCTTCGTCGTCCTTGCTCGCGATCCACGCGCAACGGACGGTGATCTCATACGTCAGTCGTATCACAACCACGTAACTACGTCAATATATTACCGAAAGATCAGTAGTAATGCCTCCAAGTGCGCTGTGGTCGACCGAGCCCCATCGGAAGCGCAGGGCGCGGCAGCTTTCCATGCTGGGAGTCTGCGTCGGCGTCACGATCATCGCCGTAGGGTCGCTACCGAGCATCGCGTGGGCGGGAATCCAGTCGGACCAGTCGCAGGCGTCCCAGCTTGCGCAGCAGATCGCCGCCCAGGGGGCGACGATCCAGGCGCTCGTGAGCCGTTCCGACCAAGCCCAGGGCACCGAGTCCACCGACGAGGCTCGTGTGGCTGCGGACCGGGCGCGACTCGCCGCCAACCGCCGAGCGGAGTCCGTCGCCGCCGACAGGCTCCGCCAGGTCGCTGTGCATGCCTACGTGGCACAGGAAGGCATGGCTGCCCACACAGCAATGCTGACGATGTTCAGCACCGCGACCGCCACCTCTGCCATGGCCCGTAGCGAGTACACCGATCTGGTCGCAGCCAGCCTCAGCGCGGCGGTGGACGCCTACCGAGCTGATCAGCAACGCACCAGCGAGGCGGCAGCCGCCGACCAAGAGGCAGCCTCCCAGGCCCACGCGGCTGTCACGGCACTGACCGCCGACCAGCAGGCGGCGCAGGCGGCCTTGGTCGGTGACGAGGCCACCCTCAGCCAGGTGAAGGGAAACCTCCAGGCTCTGCTGGCGGCAGCGCAGCAGCGCGCCGTCGAAGAGGCCATGGCGGCACAGCCCAGGCCGCTGCCGCCGCCTCCACTCCCACATCACCGCAGGGCGCGACTACTCTCGCCGCGTCGCCAGGTGCTCCGTTGGCAGGTGCTCCGTCGACAACTGCGCCACCGGCCAACACTCCGACGGCGGGGACGTATGCCGATCCTCTTCGGTCCGTCGCCGCGCTGTCACCCGAACGCATCGACCAGGGTGTCGACTACAGCGGTTACGGCCCAATCTATGCCATCGGCGACGGGGTCGTCCTGAATACGGTGAACGCCGGCTGGCCGGGCGGGACTTTTATCGCCTACCGGCTCACCGATGGACCGGCCGCCGGCCTGGTGGTCTACGCCGCCGAGGACATCGACCCCGCCGTACTTGTCGGCCGGGACGTGACGTCGAGCACCGTGCTCGGTGCGGTGTACGAGGGACCTGACGGTATCGAGACCGGCTGGGCGAACCTTCGAGTCAGGGCTACACCATGGCCCGCGACAACGGGCAGTTCTCGGGGGCGAACTCGACTGCCTTTGGCTACAACCTCTCTCAGCTGCTCGTGTCGGTCGGCGCTCCGGGCGGCGTGCTGCAGAACAACCCCCCTACCGGCACCCTTCCTTCCGGATGGCCGCAGTGGTGATTCCGACTGGTAGCACCAGATAGGCATGCACCACCGCTCGGGACTTGAGCTCACCACATCCGTACCTCATGGATCACCGACTCCTTCCGCAGCAGTTGGATCCCCGCCCGCGGGCCGAGACGGGACCCCCTGTCCATCGTCGTGTCAGCTGAAACGGTCCCGCCGATCCACCGGACCGGGACGGGTTCGGCGAACTGCCGCGTCGACGCTCAACGGTTCGCCTTCGTGAAACGGAACCGCCACCGCGTGTCGCCGACAGGAAACGAGCCCGTCCAGGTTCCATCTGCGACCCTGCCCCGAAGCACTTCGCCCCGGGGAAGATCGAGCGACAGCTCACCCGAGGCCACATGGCCGTGGACCGCGAACGTTCGGGTAATGCTCTGGAGGGTCCCCTTGACCCGATCCCCCTGTTCCGGAGCAAGGGTCAGCGTGTACAGAACCCCCGCCGTGGCGTCGTAAAGCTCGCCGCCCCAGGTTCCTGCCACCGTCGCCGGCGACAGCGTTGCCGCCGACGACACACCCGGACCGGTCGTCGCACATGCGCTCATCGTCAACGAGGCCAGCACCAGCACGCCGAAGTGCCACCGGGTGGTCCTGATTGCTCGTCTTCCGTACACCACGATGATCTCGTCACCACCCAAGCGTGGTGGGCATCCGCCGGCCGCGCTTCGCGTGCCAGAGGTAGGTCCGCTCAAAGGCTCGCTTGGCGAGCAGCCACCGCCGCCCCTCCGAAACCGTCGGGATCTTGTTGCGCGGCGGGCGGACCGGATCCACGGCCAGATAGGCGCCCGTGGTTCCCATGTCGAGCACGCAGCGGGCAGAGAGGTCTGCCGTCGACCCTTCGTGCCCGCCGATCCTCGCGGCGATGTCACCGGCGGCGATCTGGGCCATCTGGTCGGTCATGTGGCCGGTCTTGGGGAAGTTCACCGGCACCGGCGTCTCTTCGACCGGCGCCATGGCGACCGCCACGCCGACGGCGTAGACGTCCTCTGCGCTCTGGTGACGGTAGTGGGCATCGACGGGAACGAAGCCCTTCGGGTTGGCGAGCCCCGGGCTCTGCGCAACCGCCCCGACCCCGGCGAGCGGGGGGATGACGATCGAGAGCACCGAGGGGATCGGGGCCGCCCCTTCCACCTTGACGCTGTCCGCGGTGATCTTCGTCACCGCCGACGAGGTGCGGTAGGTGATGTCGCGCTCTTCGAGCTCGCCTTCGAGGAGCTGGCGGATCTTGCCGGCGCCACCCATGCCCATATGACCGAGGTAGGGCTCCGGGGTAATGAAGCTGATCGGGACCCGGTGGCGCAGCTTGCGGCGGCGCAGCAGGTGGTCGAGCTCGAAGGCGAGCTCGTAGGCCGGTCCTATGCAGCTCGCCCCGGGCGCGGCGCCGATCACGACCGGGCCGGGGTCCCGCACGAGCGTGTCGACGGCACGGGCCAGCTCCTCGGCCTCAGGAGCAGACATCGGCGAGTGCCCCGGCCCGTCGAAGGGTCCGAGGCCGGGGACGGCCTCGTTGGCGCTGCGATGGCCCGTCGCTACGACGAGGAAGTCGTAGGGGTGCTGGCCTTTTGTCGTCGTCACCACCTTTGCACCGGTGTCGATGCTCGTCACCGTCTCGTGGGCGAAGGTCACCCCCTTGGAGGCGAGCGGCCCGGCGAGGTCGAAGGAGATCTGGGGAACGGTGCGCGATCCCACCGCCACCCAGGTGAGCGACGGTACGAAGGTGAAGCGCTCGTCCCTGGCGACGAGGGTGATCTCCGCCCGCTCGGGTGAGAGGTGGCGTCGCAGGGCATAGGCGGTGCTGAGACCGCCGAAGGACCCGCCCACTACGACGATTCGAGCCCGGCCCGTCATCTCGGCACCTCTCGCCACGGCTGTCGCGTGCTCAGAAGCTCACGACCTTGTCGGCCCAGACGGTCCATTCGGTCACCTCCTCGAGGGTCGATCGCCGAGCACCCTCGACGAGGGCCGCGTCGGAGAAGGCCCTGGCGTCCATGCACGTGCCGCAGCAGCCGATCTCGCCTCCATGGCGGACCACCGCTTTCACCATGCGGTCGAGGTGGTAGTAACCGTCGGGCAGCTTGTGATTCCCGAGCGCGCAACCGACCGCGTCGCCGAAGAGGAACACCCGCACCTCGACGCCGTCACGCCGGGCGAGCGATCCGGCCAGGCGCAACCCGTTGTACGAGCGTTCGGTCCCGTAGGGGGGGTCGTTCAAGAGGACGAGGATCTTCATCGTGATCTCCTTCTCGCAGTGCTCGGTGCCGCCCGAGGGGTTCGAACGCTCCGTGGACATGCCGGTTGGTCGGTGTCGGAGGCTGCATTCTCCGCCCCGATGGCAACGGGCAGCCCGGCCTGGCGCCATTCGGGCATCCCGTCCTCGAGGCAGCGTGCCTGGTGGCCTCGCTCACGGAGGGTGGCGACGGCCTGGGGCGCCAGCAGGCAGAGGGGGCCTCGGCAGTAGGCCACCACTTCGAGAGCGGGGTCGAGATCGTCGAGTTGGGCCTCGAGGTGCTCCAAGGGGAGCGAGATCGCACCGGGGACGTGACCGGCCTCGTACTCTTCGACCGGGCGAACGTCGAGCACCACCACCGTGCCGGCGCGTACTCGGGCGAGCAGCTCCGTGCGGGTCACCCGCTCGGATGTGCCGGCGTCGCTGCCGATGTCCCGGAGGATCTGGTTGACCTCGGCCAGGCGCGCCTGTGCCAGCTCGTCGAGCGAGCCGACGAACCGACAAACCGCCTCGCCGGCGGCCCGGTAGTAGACCCGCGTCCCCTCCCGGCGGGTCTCGACAAGGCGTGCCTGGCGCATCACCTGGAGGTGCGCGGACGCCGTCGTCAGCTTCAGGTCCGCGGCCGAAGCCAGCGCCTCGACACTTCGCTCGCCCTGGCAGAGCAGGTCGAGCAGCTCGATGCGCTTGGGATGCATGACGACTTTGCCGATACGGGCCAGCTGCTCGTAAAGATCGGACCGCCCACCGTCATTATTCCCATCTTGCACAGATCTATAGATAACATGGATCGTGCCCGCCCGCAAACCCCCTGGGGGATGCGGAGCTGCATGGCATAGATGTGTGTCACATATACTGAGCCTGTGATGAAAGCCGGACGCCAGCCGAGGTGCCGCTGCCGTATCGGTCCGGGCAGCTTCGAGGTCCGGGCCCGCGTGGAGCGTTTCGTCGAGCCGGCCGTCCTCTTACTGCTCGCCGAGGGTCCGAGCCACGGCTACGAGCTGGCCGACGCGCTCGAAAGCCTCCTCGAAGAGGGAAGGGTGGACTTCGGGAACCTCTACCGGCTGCTGCGTTCGCTCGAGGCGGAGGGGCTCGTGACCTCGGCGTGGAGCGACGACACCCCCGGGCCGCTCAAGCGTATCTACGAGCTGACCGGTGAGGGCTCGGCATTGCTCGACACCTGGGCCGAGTCGCTCCTGGGCAGCCAGAGACGCACTGCCGCACTCCTGCGGCGCTACCAAGATCTCGCGGGGAAGACCCCGAGAGGACCACAGAGAAAGGAACAGTTATGAGAACCATGGAACGAGGAGAGGTCGGGCGAGGGCCACGAGGCCGAGGGCACGGCTGTTGCGGAGGATCGGGTTGCTGCGGCGGCCATGGAGGCGGCCATGGAGGCGGCTGGCACGGGGGCGGAGAGGACGAGACGACCTCCCGGCGTACGTCGCTCGAAGAGCGTCGGCGCGACCTCGAGCAAGAGCTCGCCGACATCACCGAGCAGCTGGGGGACCTCGGGGCCGCGCGGGCCTGACCGGGGCCACGGCTCTGGTGGGACCCTCGACGCGACCGGTCTTCGAGTCGCTCGCCGAGCGCTACGACGCCTGGTACGACAGCCCCGAAGGTCGACTGCTGTTCGGTCTCGAGTCAGCATGCCTGCGCCCGCTCGTGGTAGGGACGAGCGCGCCCCGCCTCGAGGTGGGCGTAGGCAGCGGCCGCTTCGCCTCGTCGCTGGGCATACAGGTCGGTCTCGACCCGGCGGCAGTGCCGCTATGCCTCGCGGCTACGCGCGGCGTGCGGGTCGTGCGGGGGGCCGGTGAGCAGCTCCCCTTCGCCGACCAGGTGTTCGCTGCGGTGGTCCTCGTCGTGACGTTGTGCTTCGTCCGTGACCCCGCCGGCGTTGTTCGCGAGGCGCGGCGGGTGCTGCGTCCCGATGGAAGGCTGGTGATCGGTCTCGTTCCCGCCGACAGCGCCTGGGGCCGGTCGTACGAGGAGAAGGGGCGTACCGGCCACCCCTTCTACCGCGCCGCCCACTTCCTCACCCTGGCCGAGCATCTCGCGCTCCTCGAAGATGCCGATTTGGAGCCTTCCGGTGCCCGATCCACCCTCCTGCGGGCTCCGTGCGACCCGCGCCTCGCCCAGGAGGAGGTTCACGATGGCGTCGTACCGGGCGCGGGGTTTGTCGCCGTCACTGCCAGACCCCGGTAATCGGCGGCTGTGGTGAACAGATCCGACTCCAGGGGCCCCTGGAGGTGCTCCGGACCCGGGGCCGACGACAGGACTTCGGAATATCTAGAGATGTAGATATATTAAAGTAAGAGATGACAACGTTGATGATGACCGACAGCCTTGCTCCGCCAATCGAGCGTAGTGAGGCAGCGCGTCTGGCCGAGCTGCTCCAGGCGCTCGGGGATCCGACCCGGTTGCGGATCCTCTCGATCCTCGACACAGCGTGTATGCCGGTGGGGGCGATCGCGGTCGCCGCCGGTCTGCGCCAGCCGGCGGTCTCCCACCACCTGCGGGTGCTGCGGGACCGGGGGGTGGTTCGTGCCGAGCGGCGGGGGGCGTTCGTCTACTACTGCGCGGCGAGCGACGAGCTGCGTCCCGCCATCGAGGCGGCCCGTGCACTGCTCGACGACACGAGCGTGTGATGGGCCCGGCCCTCCTGCACGGCCGAGGCGGTTGCACCGCCCGCACAGATCTGAAGCGCTGCCCCAGCGGATCCGTGTCCCGTCGTACCCGTCCCGTACCCATCGAGGAGGTGCAGTGATGATGTGGAGTTTCTTTCCCTGGCCGGTGTTGTTCGTGATCCCGACGATGATCGTCATGGGGGTGTTCATGGCCGTGCGTATGGTCCACGGACACAGCGCGACGGGATGCGGTTCCGCACCGTCGTCGCCACCCCCCCGCCACTGGGAGGTTGAGGTCCCGACGCCGCCGCCGGCACCCGAAGACCCGATGTCTACTCTGCGCCGCCGCCTCGTAGACGGCGAGATCGGCCTCCCAGAGTTCGAGGCTCGTCCCGACGCTTTGTTGCGCACCGACCCGAGCCTGTCGATGCCATGGTGGGACCAGCCGACCGACGCTACGAAAGCCACCCGGTGACCGCCGAGCAGGCCGGCACCGACCCGGCCGCGCTGATCGCTGGCCAACGCGAGCACTGGGAGAAGACCCTCGACGCCAACCCGGCGATGTACGGGCTCGAGCCGAGCGAGCCGGGCCGCTACGCGGCGAGCCGTTTCGCCGGTGAAGGGCTCACAAGGGTGATCGAGCTCGGAGCCGGCCAGGGCCGTGACACCCTTGAGCTGCTGCGTGCGGGCCTTGAGGTCCACGGCCTCGACTACGCCGGTGATGCACTGGGCTCGATTGCGGCGATAGCCGGGCCCGAGCTTGCCTCGCATCTCGCGACGACGGTGCACGACGTCCGTCAACCGCTGCCGTTCCCCAACAGCTCCTTCGACGCCTGCTACTCCCACATGTTGTTGTCCATGGCCCTCTCCAGCGACGAGCTCGTCGCGCTGGCCGGCGAGGTGCGCCGGGTGCTGCGCCCCGGCGGGCTTTGCATCTACACGGTCCGCCATGTCGGTGACGTCCACTACGGCGCCGGCATCGACTTGGGCGACAACCTCTACGAGAACGGCGGGTTCGTTGTGCACTTCTTCGACCGCGAGCTCGTGGACCGTCTCGCCGACGGCTTCGATCTCGAAGCGGTCACAGCCTTCGAGGAAGGCGGCCTCCCCCGCCGTCTGTGGCGGATCACGATACGCCGACCGTGACCAAACCCCTCACTGCCGGCTGGCGCTTGAGCGCAGCAGCCGTCGGCACCCTCGCCGAGCTGGGCGCTCCTCACGCCACCAGCCGAGATATGCGCCACGGTCGCCGCCCGATGCTGCCCGATCCTAGTGCCGGTCTGCCTCGACGCCGTCTTCGCCAGCCTCACCCCCGAGCAGCGCAGCCAACTGGCGACCACCATCACCACTGATCTCGCTGCACCCGCCACCCGCCACCAACCAACCCCCGAAACCCCACCCACCAGAAAAGGACGACGACCATGACCAACATCAACCTCACCGTCGAGCTGAGCAAGCCCCAAGCAGTAGCCACCGACAGCGGCGTCGACCTGCTGCTCCCACGGGCGACTCCCCGAGCCGTCCTCGACGTCTTTGTCGCCTCCTGAAACATCGGCCAGTGCGACTGCGACACCACCTTCGTCTCCAAGGTCACCGGCGTGGAGCTGTTCGAGGAACCCGGCCACCTGCGTGTGCAGATCACCGGGGCAGTCACCTCAGACGAGGTCCTCGCCGAGATGGTCGGCTCTGCCCCGGAGATCGCCAGCCCACAGTCCTGACCGCCAGCCCACAGTCCTGACCGCCAGATCCGGCCAAACCAGAAAGAGAATCCTCGATGGCTGGCGAGTTCAAGTGGTGACGGCAACACCTGGCTTCTGAGCTGGGGGTGAGGGTGGCCTGAGGTCCACCGGTCAGAGCGTGATGGCAGGCAGGATGTCCGCTGTTGATCTCCCGCACCTGACCAGTGGGGGTCTACTGGTTTTTCGGTAATATATTGACGTAGTTACGTGGTTGTGATACGACTGACGTATGAGATCACCGTCCGTTGCGCGTGGATCGCGAGCAAGGACGACGAAGCGTTCCGCTCGCCAGCGTGACTTTGAGGGCA
>JAJYWG010000199.1 GCA_021791615.1 Actinomycetes bacterium | reverse complement strand
CGAAGATCACCGCGATGCGGTCGATGCCGCGCGATACTGGACTCACTGGAAGTGCCTCCTTGATCCTGTCGGGAATGGCGTGTTTGCAACAACCATTTTCGCAGGCGGGGAGGCACTTTCCGCGGATACGCGCTCGTTCAGTTCACGCAGTTGCGCGGTGGATTGAGGCTGAGTGCAGTTGGTAGTGGCCTCAGTCCTGCTGAGGGCTGATCCGCCTTCGCAACCGCGGGATCGCCGCCGGCGGGGCGCGAGGTGCTCGCGAGCCGGCACTCCCCTGGCAGCCCCAGGAGGGACTGACCCGGCGGATGTGGCTGGTGGGAGCCGGCTCAGGGGGTGCCGACCGATTCGTTCACGGCCACGACACCGGGGAAGGCCTGACGCAGGCCGTCGAGCCCGGCCGACGTGGAGTCGAATCCGAACGCCAGCCGGAGCTGGGCGGTCACCGCCTGGCGGATCACCGGCCAGCCTTTGGTGACCGGAAGATCGGTCGGCTGGCAGCCGTCGGAAGCCAGTGGCACCAGCGCCGGAGGAACGGTGATGTGGACGGCAGCTGCGACACCGAGCAATCCCCCCTCCCCAGGGGCAAGCTGGCAGATATCCGAAAAAACGAGGTGGCCGGCGCCTTGGAGAGTGACCAGACGCTTGGGAGGCAGCATGTCGTGATAGGCGCGGGCGATGCCGGCCGGGCTCGCCACCTGATCTTTGGTGCCTACCATCAGCATGCCTGGCTTGTCTGGGACCTTCCCGAGCGCCCCTGGCAGGCTCGTGGCGAAACCGCCGACAGATGCACCAGCCATGCCGACGAAGGTCTTCACCACCGGGTCGACCGAGGCAAGCTGCTCGGATAGCTCACCGCCGAGGGAGTGGCCGATAGCCGCCACCTTCGACATGTCGAGATGTCCCGACCACGGGCTCGCTCCTGGAGCGTTCTCGTGGGCCATCAGCGCCAGCACTGCCTCCCCCTCCTTCAGGTCGGCTGTCGTCGTGACGGAAAGATGGCCGCTCAGCACCGCCGTGAGGTCCGTCGCGAGGTAGTCGGGAGCCGCGACGACGAACCCCCAGGTAGCCAGACGTGAGGTGAGGAAGGTCGACTGGTCTCGAAAGCCGGCGAAGCCGTGGCTGAAGAGCACGAGCGGGAACCGCCCCGTCGCCACCGGGAGGCCGCGATAGGCGCCGGTGCGGTAACGCACACCGAACCCAGGTGGCAGCGTCTTCTTGAGCGACGCCGGCAGCCATGTTGCGACGTTGTACACCGCCTGGGCGTGACCTCGAGCTGACGAGTGTGGGGCCGGGTACCAGATCTCCACCGGCGCTCCGTCGTACGGCAGGGTGAGAGTGGCCTCACCGGCGGCGTAGGGTCCAGGGTCCACAAAGCTGGTCGGGCCGAGCGACGTGACCGTCGGCACCGTGTCCCCCTGCACCACCGACACCAGCGGGGCGATCGCCGACACCGTGGTTGATCCTGCCATTGCCACACCGATGGCCGCCCCGCCGGCGGCGAGGGCAAGCAGCAGCACCAGCACGGCCCACGGGATGGCGCGACGGGTCCGAGCCGAAGCGGCCATCTCAGGTGGCAGGGGTGGCGGTGCCTTCGGCCCGGAGAAGTCGGTCGAGCTCCTCGGTCACGGCCCGATCGTGCTCTTGCTCATCCTGCCTTGCCTTCTTCGGGCTCCACCGGCCTCTGTTGAGCCAGATCGTCGGGATGAAGATGACCATGCCGGCTACGTCCACCCAGAACCAGTGCTTCCACTGATTGGGCGACTGCTTCGCACCCTTTGTCAGGGCCTCGAACTGCGACTGGTGAGCGGCCAGGTAGTCGAGTTGCGCCGTGTACGGGACCACCAGCGTCTTGAGCTGGACCTGGTACTTCACCAGTGTGGCGAATGTCTTGCCCAGCGCGGCCGACGCCGCGTCGATGTTTGCCAACGTCTCACCGCCCGGGGCCGAAAGCCGCGTGATGATGGGCTTGATATCCGGCTCGTTGAGCTTGGCCAAGAACGCGGCGTGGGCCGAAGCGAAGTCCACCGACGCCTTGTGGACGACGGCGAAGTTCTGCATGGGCACGCCGTCGATCACGTGGATGGCCACCGGCTGGTTGTCGACCACCGGGTTCACGCTGGTGATCACGATCGGCAGGAAGATGAACGAGATGCCGACCACCAGTCGCAGGATCCACCCCCACAGCGCCAAGCCCGTCCCTACGAGTGCCGGGTTCTTCGCTTCGACCGTCTCGGTGTACGCCGCCATCCACGGCGCGTAGGCCAGCGACAGGCAGACGGCCAGGATCACGGTGGTGATGATGATCGTGTCGAAGCCGGTATGGGGATTGCCCGCAAACCTCAGGAAGACGATGAGCGAGGCGATCGCCCCAAAGCTTCCCACCAGCATGAATGGCTTGCGCACCCGCAGCACGTCGGAGAGGAGGCCGACCACGATGAGGGCAACGATGTCGGCCCCCCAGAACCAGATGTTGAGCCCGTTGACCTCGGAGGTCGACAACGGCGTCCCGTTCCGGTTCACGAAGGTCACCGCGTAGTAGATGGTGAAGAAACCCGCTGCCGCGTAGTAGATCAGCAAGAACACTGCGATCCCGAACGACGACCCGACCAGGTCCCATTTGCCGATCTGCCGCCAGGGGTTCTTGGTCGCTGCTGCGACCTCGTCCGGCGAGAGCCCCCGGGCGCGTGCTTCCACCAGCGCCCGGTCCTGGGCGGTCACCATGAGCTGGTCCCGGAGCTTGGGAGAGAGGTCTTTCATGAAGAGCAGCGCGATCGCGAACACCACCAACGCGGTGATGCCCGAGATGATGAACTGGCTCTGCCAGTCCACGAAGTGGCTGAGGGTGCGGTTGGCGACGATGCTCGTGATGAGGCTCCCAGCCACCGGTCCCACGGTCCAGAAGCCCATGGCCGATGCCCGGCCGAGCTGCGGACTGAAGTCACGGACCATGGCAGGGGTGGCGACCAGGATCGCTCCTTCGACCAGGCCAATGGCCGAGATCACGATGGCAAAGCCCCACTCCGTACCGACGTTGGGGACTCCGATGGCCACCAGGAGACCGATGATGAGCAGCCCGTAGATGATGACGTTGGCGCGTCCCAGCTTGTCGGTCTTGCTGGCGGGCAGGGAAGCGAATGCACCGAGGAGGTTCGAGATGATGACGATCCACACGTAGAACGAGAACGACATGTGGTACGTCCGCAGGATGTTCGGCGTCACCCCGGTCTGGGTGTAGTACGTGTAGTACAGGACGATGGTGGCCAGGACGGCCACCATCAGGTACCCGGTGCGCTTCCCGGTCCCGGGGTACTCGTCGATCTGATGCCCGAACAGGAAGCGGTACACCGGCCCCCGCTGTCGTGCTCCGTTCCCGGTAGTGGGTGCCTGCTGTGCCATCGCGTACCCCTCCGTTCACCGACGTCGCGAACCGTTCGCTCGCAACTGCTCGACGTCGAACTTATCCCACCCCGGGCGCCGGGAGGTGACTCCACCCTCGCAGCCTCCGGGCCGGGGGTCCCGTCGACACCAGCGCACCCGGAACCGTCACGGTGCGCGACCTGAGCAGCTCTCCGAGCCCCTTTCCCTGGGAGTCGAGCCAGAGGTTGGATGCCACCCCCCATCCGAGCACGCCGTGGATGACGAAATTCACGGCTCGCAAGTTGGCCAGGACGAAGCGTTCGACGAACAGATCGCCGATCTCGGGCGCCAAGCGGCGCAGGAGGCCCACGTCGAGCTCGGACTCCATCCACCTGTACACCGCATCGCTGTCGGTCCACAGGCCCACGTTGGCATCACCGCCCTTGTCGCCCGAACGAGCACCGACCAGGACACCCAGGGGAACCGTCACCGGGTGGACGTCACCAGGCAGGTCAACACGACGATCCAGGGGATCAGCGAGCCCGCCATGCCGCGCCGGGTTGCCCGAAGCCGGCGGACCAGCAGGCTCCGGGTCACTCCGCGCACCGTAAGTTCTCTCGAGCCATTCCGCGGGCACCGAGACGGGCTCCCCGCTCACGAGCACCTCGGGACGCACCAGAGCGCTGGCAATCGTGGTCGGCCAGTAGCGGGCAACCTCCTGGGCGCCGGTGGGCGCGCCGGCAGCGAACGCCCCGGGGTAGCTGGCGAGCGTGGTCTCGACCACGGCCGCGGAGAATGCCCGACCGACCAATGCTTCGTCGTCTCCGCGCACTGCGAGACGCAGGCACGCGACCCCCGAGCCGGTCAGGTCGCCGTAGAGCTGGGCGGACGTCTCGGAGAACGCCTCCTGGCCGCCCGGAACCGCCGCCCAGACAGCTCGCTCGGCGAGGTCCGCCTTGGCCTGGGGATGCGGCCCCGAGAGCACCATCGTCATCGAGTTGCGCCACCCTCCCGCCAGGTTCGCCGTGACCTTCAGGGTCGGCGGCGGCGGTTCCCCCCTGACACCGCTCACTCGTACCCGATCAGGTCCGTCGTCGGACAGCTCGATCGTGTCGAAGCGGGCAACTGCGTCAGGGCTCAGGTAGCAGGGCCCGCCGATCTCGTAGAGGAGCTGTGCGGTGACCGTGCCCAAGGTCACCGCTCCCCCGGTCCCCGGGTGCTTCGTGATGACCGCCGAGCCGTCGGCGGACAGCTCGGCCAAGGGGAACCCCACCCGCTCCATCCCAGGCACCTCGTCGAAGAACGAGTAATTCCCGCCGCAGCACTGCGCTCCGCACTCGATGACGTGCCCTGCCACCACGGCACCGGCAAGCTGGTCGAGGTCACCTGGTCCCCACCCGAACGCCCATATCCCCGGGCCCACCACCAGCGAGGCGTCGGTCACCCTCCCCGTGACGACAACGTCGGCCCCCGCGGCCAACGCGGCAGCGATCGGGGCGCCCCCGAGATAGGCGTTGGCGGTGACGACCGCAGCCCCGGACGGGAGGTCCTCGCGGGTGTCCAAGTTGACGAAACGCTCGCCACCTCGCATCAGGTCCTGAACCCGCGGCGTGATGTCGTCGCCGGCGACCGACGCGACCGTCACCGTCACCCCTTGGGCGGCCGCGAGCTGACGGACGGCATCCGCGAGCCCCGCGGGGTCGAGGCCGCCCGCGTTGGCAACCACCTTGATGCCCCGCTCCACACACCGAGGAAGGACCTCTTCCATCTGGCGCACGAACGTCCGGGCATACCCGGCGCCGCCAGGACGGCTCCGGGTCTTGTGCAGGATGTACATGGTCAGTTCGGCCAGCCAGTCGCCGGTCAGCACGTCGATCGGACCGCCTTCGACCATCTCCTCGGCGGCCGAGACGCGGTCGCCGAAGAACCCGCTGCAATTCGCGACCCGCAGAGGCCGGGTGCTCAACCGATGACCCCGTGCGGCCGTCATCGGGGCTCGACCACCACGAGAAGCGCCCCGGCGTCGACCTGCCGGCCTGCTTGCACGCACACTGCTCCCACCGTTCCCGGCCCACCAGCGCGCAAGGTGTGCTCCATCTTCATGGCTTCGAGCACGATCAGCGGCTCGCCCTCTTCCACGGTGTCGCCAGGGTTCACGAGCACCCGGACCACCGACCCCGGCAGCGGCGCCCGGTGCTCGCCCGACGCCGTCCCGGCGGCCGTCTCCGCGTCTTCGGCAACCAACGTGAACGTCGTCTGCCCCTGGGGTGAGGACACCGCGAGGCACGACGCATGGGCTCGTACCCGGTGACGGATCACCACTCCGGCGGCCTCGATGTCCAGGGCAACCCCACCGTGTCGCTCGAGTCGCGGCGCAGCCCCGTGCATGCCGTCGGCTCCCAGCGCGCCGACGGTTGCCGAGAGCTCCACACCGTCCACTGTGAGCTCCCACGTCCGTGCCCTCCCGGTCGCCGACACCGGCCAGCGGAGGCCGTGGGCTTCGAAGCAGTCGACGTGCGAAGGGAGGCCGACGTTCCTCCAGTTCCCGAGGGATCCGGGAACCACCGAGCTCCTCGCTCTCCTCCACGAGACGAACGCGCCGGCGGCCGCGGCATGGAGGCGGCAGACCTCGTCGCCGGGTCGCGCTCGGACCACTTCGGGGTGCGTGTCCAAGAAGTCGGTCGACGGGCGCCCGTCGCGGAAAGTGGCATCGTCGAGCACTGCCGCCAGCATGTCCCGGTTGGTCTCGAGCCCGTCGAGCTCCAGGCTCCCTGCGAGCGCGGCTCGCAGGCGGGCGATCGCCGTGCCGCGATCAGGCCCCGCGGCCATGATCTTGGCAACGAGGCTGTCGTAGGTGGAGGTCACTGACGAGCCCGTCTCGACCCCGGCGTCGACCCGGACTCCTTCACCACGAGGCCATCGGGCATGGAGCACCGGGCCTGGAGCAGGTCGGTAGTCCTCGGACGGCCGCTCGGCACAGAGGCGGACCTCGATGGCGTGGCCGACGAGCGCCACGTCATCCTGGGTGATCTCGAGCGGCTCGCCCGCAGCCATCCGAAGCTGGAGCACGACCAAGTCGACGCCGGTCACCAGCTCGGTGATCCCGTGCTCGACTTGGAGCCGGGTGTTCATCTCCAAGAACGCGCTGGTGGCATCACCTGGTCCTCCCACGATGAACTCGACGGTCCCGACCCCTTCGTAGTGGACCGCTTGGGCAGCAGCGACGGCTGCCTGCCACATGACGCGCCGGGTCTCGATGGGGACACGCGACGCCGGCGCCTCTTCGAGGACTTTCTGATGACGGCGCTGGATGGAGCACTCGCGATCGTAGAGGTGGATCACCCGCCCGTAGGCATCGGCGACCACTTGCACCTCCACGTGGCGCGGCGAGACCACGTAGCGCTCCAAGAACACGTCTGGCGAACCGAACGACACCAGCGCTTCCCGGCGTGCCGCCTGGACCGCGTCGGCGAGCGCACGGGGATCTTCCACCAGGCGCATCCCGCGCCCGCCACCCCCCGCAGATGCCTTGACCAGGAGAGGGAAGCCCACTTCCTCGCCCAGAGCCCCAAGAGCTGCCTCGTCACCGGCGACGTCGTCGCCCACGACACGATCCTCGAGCACCGGCACCCCGACGGCCGCCACTGCGGACTTGGCCAAGGCCTTGTGGCCCATGGTCGCCATCGCCTCGGGCGGCGGGCCCACCCAGAGGACCCCGGCGTCGAGGCAGGCGCGAGCGAGGCGGGGGTCCTCGGACAAGAACCCGTAGCCGGGGTGCACGGCATCGGCACCGGCGGTGATCGCGGCATCGACGATCCGGTCGACCGACAAGTAGGTACCCGCGACCGGCCCTCCCCCGAGGCTCACGGCCCGGTCGGCTTCGGTCACGTGGGGGGCGCCGCGATCGTCCTCGGCGAACACCGCGACGGTCTCGATCCCGAGAGCACGGGCTGCACGCTCGACCCGGCGAGCGATCTCACCGCGGTTCGCGACGAGCAGGCGCCGGATCGGTCTGGGGGATCCCGTCATCAGTGACGCACCACGCCGAGTCGCGACGTCCCGGCCACAGGAGCCGAGTGCACGGCAGCCATGGCGACGGCCAGCACGTCCCGGGTGCTCCGAGGGTCGATGATGCCGTCGTCCCACAGACGGCCGGTGGCGAAGAGCGCGGTGGACTCGGCGTCGATCTGGGCTTCGGTGGCAGCAGTGAGCTTGGCGTCCTCAGCCTCGTCGAACGGCCGACCGGCTGATTCGGCAGCGTTGCGCCGCACGATGGACAGCACTCCGGCAAGCTGCTTGGGGCCCATGACAGCGATCCGGTGGTTCGGCCAGGTGAAGACGAAACGCGGCCGGTACGCTCGACCTGCCATCGCGTAGTTGCCGGCTCCGTAGCTCGCACCGATCATCACGGTGAGGTGCGGGACAGTCGAGTTGGACACGGCATTGATGAGCTTGGCGCCGTCTTTGATGATCCCCTCCTGCTCATAGCGGGTCCCGACCATGAACCCGGTGATGTTCTGGACGAACAGGATCGGGGTGTCGATCCGGTTGCACAAGTCGATGAACTGCGCTCCTTTGCGGGCCTCGGCCGAGAAGAGGATGCCGTTGTTGGCCACGACGCCTACCGGGTACCCCGCCAGGGTCGCCCAACCGCAGACGAGCTGCGTGCCGTAAAGCGCTTTGAACTCTTCGAACCTCGAGCCGTCGAGGATGCGCAAGAGCACTTCTCGGACATCGACGGGGACGCGCACGTCGGCGGGAGCCACGCCCATGAGCTCCTCTGGATCGCGCAAGGGGAGGTCGGGCGGGCCGGCCTGGCTCGGAGCGCTCCCCGAGCGACGCCAGTGCAGATGCGCGACGACATGCCGAGCGCGTCGTAGCGCGTCCCGCTCGTCGGCAGCCAGGTAGTCGCAGAGCCCCGAGACGCGCGCGTGCATCGCCGCTCCGCCCAGCTCTTCCTCGTCGGCATCCTCCCCGATCGCCATCTTGACCAACGGAGGCCCCCCGAGGAAGACGCGCGCCCTCCCCTCGACGAAGATCGTGTAATCGCTCATGCCTGGCAAGTAGGCGCCTCCGGCGGTGGACGACCCAAACACGACACACACCGACGGGATCCCAGCGGCAGAGAGCTGGGTGATCCGGCGGAACTGCTCCCCTCCCGGCACGAAGACGTCAGCTTGGCGCGGCAAGTCGGCGCCTCCCGACTCGACGAGCAAGACGAGAGGAAGCCGGTTGGTCTCGGCCACGTCCATCGCTCTCAGGAGCTTCTTGATCGTCGTCGGGCTCGTCGTCCCGCCGCGCACGGTGGGATCGTTGGCGACGATCAGACATTGGGTCCCTGCCACCTCTCCGATGGCGACGACCACGCCCCCTCCCAGGGGATCGTCGGTGTGGGCACCGGCCAGCGGGGAGAGCTCGAGGAGGGGGGTGCATGGGTCCACGAGGGCCTCGACGCGTTGGCGGACGAGAAGCTTGCCCCGGGCAACGTGACGAGCGACGTAACGCTCGCCACCCCCCTCGACGACCTGGCCGCACAGCGCGTCCACGTCGGACACCATCGCCTCCATCACGGCACGATTGGCGGCAAACTCCGAGCTCGCCGTGTCCAGATGGGATGCCAGGACGGTCCCCACCGGCCACGTGGCTGCGGTCGTCCGCGAACTCATCTCGATCCTTGTCCGCCCGGCGCACCGGGCTCATGAGGGACCGGAGCGGTCCAACCCACAGGGTGCCTCCCGGCCCACGACGGCGAGCGGTGCTCGAAGAACGCAGCCATGCCCTCGGCCGCCTCGCTTGAGCGGAAGAGCTCGTCGGAGAGGGCTTCGGCACTCGCCATCGCCGGTTCCCACTCTCGCCCGATCAAGCCTTCCACCAGGCTCTTGGTTGCCGCCATTGCCAAGGGAGACGACTTGTGAAAGGACGCAAGCACCTCGGTGACCCATGTGTCGACGAGCCCATCCTCCACGACTGCCGAGAGCAGGCCGGCGGCCGCGGCGTCGGCGGCGGAGAACGTGTCACCGGTGAGTGCCCAGCGGACGAACGACCTGCGGTCCATGATCCGCAGGACCGGGACCGCGATCATCGCCGGCGCCACCCCCACTCGCACCTCTTTGAAGGCGAAGGTCGCCGACGCCGGCGCGACGGCCAGGTCACACGAAGCCACGAGGCCGATGCCGCCGCCTCGCACATGCCCGTTCACCCGGGCGACGACCGGCTGGGGCAGCTCGGCCAGGCAGGAGAGGACTTCGGCGAACGTGGCACCGCTCTCCTCGGGGCCGTCTTCAAGGTCAGGGGAACCACCCTCACCGTCCCGCCGGAGAGCGTCCCGCCGGAGAGCGTCCCGCCGGAGAGCGTCCTGCCGGAGCCCGTCCTGCCGGAGCCCGTCCTGCCGGAGAGCGTCCTGACGGAGAGCGTCCTGACGGAGAGCGTCCTGCCGGCGTTCGCTCAGGTCGGCGCCGGAACAGAACACCTCACCGGTCCCGGTGAGGACCACGGCGCGAACGTCGGGGTCGGAGCGGGCTTCGTGAAGGGCCACGAGGAGCTCGGAGACGAGCGCAGCGGACAGGGCATTGCGATTATGGGGCGAGTCCAGGGCGACGGTCATCACCTCTCCCATGCGCTGCACGCGCACGAGCCCCGGCCCGGACCCAGTGGCCGGGTCGGCTCTGTCGCGATCTCCGGGCGTCACGGCATCGCAGTGTAGGCGTGCGAGCGCCGGCAGCCCGCTGGCGGGGAGGGTGGTACGTTGCGCCAATGATCGAGACCGAGGAGCATCGGCTGTTCCGCGCCTCACTCCGCGAACTGTTCGCGCGAGAGATCGGACCGAACATCGACCAGTGGGAGCAGGCCGGGACGTTCCCTGCCCACGACCTCTTCCCGAAGCTCGCCGCGGTGGGCCTGCTCGGCTTGGAGTACGACGAGGCGTACGGCGGCATGGGCGCCGACCACTCGTTCACCGTGGTCGCCGGGGAAGAGATGGGGAAGGTCGACTGCGCGGGCGTGCCGATGGCCATCGCCGTCCAGATGGCCATGGCCACCCCGGCCCTCCACCGTTATGGCTCCGAGGAGCTCAAATCCAAGTACCTGGCTCCGGCGATCCGAGGCGAGATGGTGGCGTCGATCGCGGTGACCGAGGCCGACGCCGGAAGCGACGTCGCCGGCATCCGGACGCGTGCGGTGCGTGACGGCGACGAGTGGGTCATCAACGGGTCGAAGCTCTACATCACCAACGGCACCCAAGCCGACTGGCTGTGCCTGCTGGCCCGCACCGGCGACGGCGACGGCCACCGCGACATGTCGCTCATCGTGGTGCCCACTTCACTGCCCGGTGTAGAAGTCTCTCGCAAACTGGAGAAGCTGGGCACGTGGTCGAGCGACACGGCCGAGCTCTCCTTCAGCGACGTGCGGGTGCCGGTCGACCACACCATCGGCGAGATCGGGCGGGGGTTCCAGCAGCAGATGGTGCAATTCCAGGCCGAACGGCTCATCACCGTCTACCGCCATATCGGCTCCATCGGCCAGGCGCTCGAACGGACCCGCAGGTATCTGGGTGAGCGTCAGGCGTTCGGCCGCCCACTCCTGGCAAACCAGCACATCGGGTTCACGTTGGCCGAGCTGGCGGCGCGCCACGACATGCTGCGCCACTATGCCTACGCTGCTGCGGCCGCCGTCCAGCGGGGAGAGGACGCCACCCGCTTCGCCACCATCGCCAAGCTCATGGGTGCCCGGCTCCAGCGGGAGGTTGCCGATGCATGCCTCCAGTTCCACGGCGGCATGGGCTACATGGCCGAGCACTGGACGTCGCGCTTCTACCGTGACGCCCGCCTGGACTCGATCGGCGCAGGAGCCGACGAAGTGATGCTGCGGATCCTCGCCCGGATGGACGGCTTCACCGCCGAGTAGCGATCGCGCCCGCCCGCCGAAGTCGGCGCACGCCTCTCAAGTCAGCCGAGCGGGAGCTGGGGGGCCTCGGCGAAGGATGGGGACGTGGGGTTGCCGGCACGACGGCGCCCGGGAGGGAACACCTGCTCGGGGCGGAAGGATCGAGTGTTGCGGTCGCCGGGGCGACCGCCGACGACCTCGACCCACACCTCACCGGTCTTCGTGTTGCGGACGAACGCCGAGAACGACCAGGAGGCGGACCGCAGCCGGGTGCCCGTCACCATCACCGGGTCGCCGGCCCGCAAGCCCGCCCAGGTCACGGAGCGCTCCAAATGTGCCGGAGAGGCAGGCACGTCGAGCTTGGCTGGTCGAGTACGCGGCATCGCTGCCCCATTCTCTACCAGGAAGACGACGATGCTCGGATCACGTCACCGCTCGGGCGCGAGCAGGAATGACAGGACCCAGTCGCACTCTTGGCCCGGCGGTGGTCCTACCCTGTGGCTGATGCCGTTCGCCCCGCCCAGGTCGCTCTCGCCTTCCAAGGTGTCGGCGTTCACCGACTGCCCGCTCGCATTCAGGCTGTCGGTGATCGACCGCCTCCCCGAGCCGCCATCGCCGGCCGCGGTGAAAGGGACGCTGGTCCACGCGGCCCTCGAACGGCTCATCTGGAACCACCCGCCAGGTGGCCGCACGCTCGACACGGCCCGTCACGAACTGGACGCAGCCTGGGCAGCGCTGGGAGACCAGCCCGATTTCCTCCTCCTGGGACTGTCCGACACAGACGCCGAGTCGTTCAGGGCAGATGCCGCGGTGCTGATCGAGAGCTACTTCACACTGGAGGACCCCAATGGGGTCGACGCGCTCGGAGTCGAGCTGGGGATGGAGGTCCAGATCGGCCAGATGCGCCTGCGAGGAGTGATCGACCGCCTCGACCGCGGAGCGACAGGAGAGCTGGTCGTCATCGACTACAAGACCGGACGGTCTCCTTCCGCGCGTTTCGAGCAGGCACGTCTCGGGGGTGTCCATATCTACGCCCTGCTCTGCCGTCACCTGCTCGGACGAGCCCCGGCGGAGGTCCGGCTGCTGTACCTGCGAGACCGGGTGACCATCGTCGCGAAGCCAAGCGACCAGTCGGTACAAGGGCAGATCGGTCGCACCACCGCGGTCTGGTCGGCCATCGAGCGAGCATGCTCGCACGAGGACTTCCGTCCTCGTCGCTCTCCGCTCTGCCGCTTCTGTCACTTTCAAGATCTCTGCCCCCAGTTCGGCGGCCAACCACCAGCCGGTCCGCGAATTTGACGACCGCCGACTTCGATCGCGCCGTCGACATTGCCCTGGAACGATGGCGACGCCCCGGTACTGCGACGGCTCTGGCAGCCCTCATGTCCGGCGTCTCGGACTACGGGTTCGTCTGGTTTGTCCTCACGCTGGTCAAGGCTCGCCGGCCCGGCCCTGACCGGCGCCGGGCTCTCCAGGCCCTGGCCCTGACCGGAGTCGTGTCAGCCGTCTCGAACGCTCTTCTCAAGCAGGCGGTGGGCCGGGACCGCCCCGAGCCGACGGGGGCCGAGCGTGCGAGCGACGCACCGCAGACGTCCATCCCGGTTCGGCGTCCCAGGACGAGCAGCTTTCCGAGCGGTCACACCCTGGCCTCGTTCTGCACCGCCACCGCGCTCGCGACCGGTCCTGGCGAGCTCTCCGCCTACCTGGGCCTCGCGGGTGCAGTGGCGATCAGCCGCGTCCACCTTCGCGCCCACCATGCCAGCGATGTCGTGGGCGGCGCGCTGATCGGCACCGCTCTCGGCTGCAGCTGCCGCCTCGTGCTCGGCAGGGTCTGCAGGGTCGGCAGGGTCGGCAGGTCCCAGTGATGACCGTCACGTACCCCGCGGGCAGCGACGGCCGGCTCGATCGGGCAGGGAATAGACCACCGCTGCTCGTGGTTCCAGAACCGTGACGCAAACGACTCCATCATTCGCTGTGACCTGGGACTACCTGTGCCCGTTCGCCCGTAACGTCCACGAGCACCTCGTGGCCGGGCTCGGAGCAGGGGCGCAGTGGGATGTGACGTTCACCCCCTTTTCCCTGGTCCAGGCCCACGTGGCCGAAGGCGACCCTCCGGTGTGGGACGCGCCCGACGGCGCCACGGGTCTCCTGGCGCTCCAGACCGGGATCGCGGTGCGCGACCGGTTCCCCGACGTGTTCCCCGCCGTGCACCGGTCGCTCTTCGCCGCCCGGCACGACCACGCACGCGACCTCAACGACCGCGACGTCATCCGCGACGTGCTCTCGGCGTGCGGCGCAGACCCCGACGCCGTGCTCGGTGAGGTTGCCGAGGGATGGCCGCTCCAAGAGCTGCGACGGGCCCACGAGGATGCGGTGTCCCGCCTCGAGGTCTTCGGCGTACCGACCTTCATCGTCGGCGACCAGGCAGTCTTCGTACGGGTGATGACCCGCCCCGGCGACGACGGCGTCGCGGCCCGCTCGACCATCGACCACGTGCTCGCGCTGATCTCGGGCCACCCTGAGCTCAACGAGTTCAAGCACACGACCGTCCCGCGCTGAGGCAGCCGTCCTCTGGCGCTGGACACGCTCGACGACAAAGGGCCACCGGGGTCTCCGGCGTCACGGCCGTGCGCCGTCGCGCGACGGTCCGGCGAGCGGGCTCGGCTCTCCCCTGTTTCCGGCTATCCCGCAGCCAAGGACGCCAGGACGTCCATCGTCTCGGCGCGCTCGTCGCTGCTACCCACCACCGACGCCACGAAGTCGGTCGCACCGGCCTCGGCGAGGCGTGACATACCGGCGGCAACCTCATCGGCCGTGCCAATGATGGCCACGTCCGACGGACCCGACGCACCTTCACGGTCCAGCATTGCCCGATAGGACGGCAACGTCGGGTAGATGGCGAACGCCTGGTCGATGCGCTCGCGGGCCCGATCCGGGTCCGACGTGACGGTCACGGGCAGCGATACCCCGATGCGTGGTTCGGGGCGTCCGGCCTCTCGGGCCGCCTCGCCGATGGTGGGCACGATGTGCTCGGCAACGGTCCGCACTCCCGTCATCCACGTCACCGTCCCTGTCGCCACTCTCCCGGCCAGCTTCAGCATCACGGGCCCCAACGCCGCGACGAGCAACCCGGGCGGTTCGGCACCGGGGACTTCCAACGGTCCGTAGGTGACCGCCGTGACCACCTCCCCGCGGGCATCGACCGTCTCGCCCCGGAGCATGGGCACCAACGCGGCCAGGTACTCGCGCATGTACCGTGCCGGACGCTCGTAGCTCATCCCCCACAACCCTTCGACCACGACCTGATGGGACATCCCGATCCCGAGCGTCAACCTGTTGCCGGAGGCCGCCTGCACCGTCAGCGCCTGCTGTGCCATCACCTGCGGGTGCCGGCTGTACACCGGGACGACCCCGGTCCCGAGACCGATGCCGGGCACTTGCGCCCCCACCGCCGCCAGCATCGTGAGAGCGTCGTAGCCGAAGATCTGCACAGCCCAGGCCGACGCGAACCCTCGGCGCGCCAGTGTCCCTACGTGATCGACCACCTCGGCCAGCGGCTTGTCGATGTCGATCAGTGCCCCGATACGCATTCGCGATCTCCTCTCGTCACCTGTCTGCCAGGTGGCCCCAGTCCCGGCAGCGGTCGGGTCCGGCAGCTCTCCGGTCCGGCAGCTCTCCGGTGTGGCAGCGGACAGGTCCGGCAGCTGTCCGGTGTGGCAGCGGACGGGTCCGGCAGCTCTCCGGTGTGGCAGCACTCCAATGCGGCAGCGGTCGGGCAAGCAGGAACGATAACCTGCCCGACGTGTCCCGCCCTGTGGAGGCTAGCGGAGGTGGTGGCCGGCCACCATGGGTCGTAGGCATCGCGGGAGCCGGTCAGCTCGCCCGGATGCTGTGTGAAGCTGCGAGCGAGCTGGATATCGGCACGGTCGTGCTCGCGGAGCACGACGACGACGCCGCCTGCGACGTCGCCCGGCAGGTCATCATCGGCACGCCTCGGTCCCGAGCCGACCTCGCTGCGCTCGCCAGCGCGTGCGACGTGCTCACGTTCGACCACGAACTGGTTGACCTGGACGCTCTCGAGGAGCTCGTGCGCGAGGGAGTGGTCGTTCGCCCAGGGCCGGCTGCGCTCGAGCTGGCCGCGGACAAAGCCCGCATGCGTAGCCGTTTCACCGCCGCCGGGCTCGACGTGCCCGTGTACGCCGTGCTCGGCACGGATGGCTTTGGGGGCACGGGAGGTAGGGAGGGCGGAAGTGGCACCGGAGGCGCGAATGGGGGTGCCCGGGAGGATGCCCGAGGGGGTGCCCGGGAGGATGCCCGAGGGGGTGCCCGGGAGGATCCCTCGGAGGGTGCCCTCCAAGGCGTTGTCCGATTTGGCGCTGCCCACGGCTGGCCGCTCGTCTTGAAAGCTGCTCGGGGCGGCTACGACGGCCGCGGCGTGTGGGTCGTCGAGAACGAGAGCCAGGCCGCTCGAGTGTGCACCGAAGCATCGGAGGCCGGTCTGTCGCTCCTCGTCGAAGAGATGGTCCCGATCGCGGCCGAGATGGCCGTCGTCCTGGCCCGACGGCCCGGTGGAGAGATGGCCGTGTGGCCCATGGTCGAGACCGTGCAACAGGACGGCATGTGCCGAGAGGTGCACTACCCCGGGCACCTCGGCACGGACGTCGCTCTCGAAGCGGAGCGGGTTGCCCGCCGGATTGCCGACGTCACCGGCGTCGTCGGCGTGCTTGCCGTCGAGCTGTTCTGGACCGGTCACGCGCTCATCGTGAACGAGATTGCCGTGCGACCGCACAACACCGGGCATTGGACGATCGAGGGGGCCGTGACGTCGCAGTTTGAAAACCATCTCCGGGCCATCCTCGACCTTCCCCTCGGCTCGACCCGACCGACCGCCCCGGTCGTCGCCAGCGTCAACATCGTCGGATCGACCGTCGATCCTGCCCGGGACCCTGGTTCGCTGCTCCCCGCGGCTCTTGGGGTGGAAGGTGCCCACGTCCACCTGTACGGCAAGCGAGCCCGCCCCGGGAGGAAGCTGGGGCACGTGACGGTGTGCGGCACCTACGGGAGCGGCGCATCAGCCACATCAGGCACATCAGCCGGATCAGTCGCATCAGTCGCATCAGTCGCATCAGCCGCATCAGCCGCATCGGGCATATCAGCCGCATCGGGCACATCAGCCGGATCAGCCGCATCAGCCGGATCAGCCGCCGAAGCTGGGGCCCGTGGCACAGACGTGCGCTCCCGCGCATGGGCGGCGGCCGAAGCGCTCGGCACCCCGGGCCTGTCCGCCACCCCGTCAGGGGTACGTAGGGGCCTCGAACCACTCGGCGACACCACCGACCCGGACGATGTCGCGGCCGAACCCAGCCGGCGGGTCACCGCCGACCATGGAGCCCTGACGTGACCCCCGCCACCCCCAGCCACCCGCGCCAAAAGCCGTCCCCCCTAGTCGCCGTGGTCATGGGCAGCTCTTCGGACCTGCCGGTCATGCAGGGCGCCGTCGACGTCCTGGAGCAGTTCTCGGTCCCTCACGAAGTGCGCATCGTGTCGGCCCACCGGACCCCCGACGACATGCTGGCCTACGGCCACGCAGCCGCCGGCCGTGGCCTACGCGTGATCATCGCCGGGGCGGGCGGGGCAGCCCACCTGCCGGGGATGCTGGCATCGGCCACGACCCTGCCGGTCGTCGGAGTGCCCGTCGCACTGGCCAACTTGGGCGGTCTGGACTCGCTTCTCTCCATCGTGCAGATGCCGAGAGGGGTGCCGGTGGCGACGGTCGCGGTGAACGGCGCGGCCAACGCCGCCCTCCTGGCCACCCGCATCCTGGGCGTGTCAGACCCCGCACTGGCCACAGCGATGGCCGCCTACCAGGCCGAGCTGGCCGAGCAGTCCCGCCGGCAATGAGGTGTGACGAGGTGAGGTGAGGTGAGGTGAGGTGAGGTGAGGTGAGGGGCGGGCCGGGCACCTACCGGCGAGCGGGCTGACGGGGCGCTACCGTCGGAGCATGCCATCGCTGGTCGAACGCCTGGGCCACCCCCGAGACGCCAAGCTGCTCATCGTCAACGCCGACGATCTGGGCTTCTGCCATTCCGCCAACGTCGCCGTCTACGAGTGCCTGCGCACCGGGCTGGTCACGAGCGCCACGCTGATGGTCCCCTGCCCCTGGTCTCGCGAAGCCGCGTCGCGGTACCGGGGTGAGGACGTGGGGGTGCACCTCACCCTGAACGCCGAGTGGGACCTGTACCGCTGGGGTCCGGTCACCCATGCCCCGTCGCTCGTCGGAGGCGACGGCGGGTTCCCCCGGACGGTCGAGGACGTGTGGGAGCACGCTGATCTCGATGAGGTCCGGCGCGAGTGCCGCGCCCAGATCGAGCGGGCCATCCTGTGGGGCTTCGACGTGAGCCACATCGACTCGCACATGGGGACGCTCCAGATCCGTCCCGAGTTCTTCGACGTCTACGTGGACCTGGCCGTCGAGTTCAGCCTGCCGCTTCGAATGGTCGGGCCCGGGCTCGACGACCTCCTCGGCTTCCCCGCCCGTCAGGTGGCCCAAGACGCCGGTGCGGTCTTTGTCGACGAGCTTGCGATCGTGCCCGGGGTCGGCAGCCGCCAGGTGATCGAGGACCACTTGGCGGCACTCCGTCCCGGGGTGACCGAGATCTTCCTCCACCCGGCCGTCGACAGCCCCGAGCTGCGCGCCATCGCCCCGGATTGGGAGGCCCGGGTCGACGACCACGCGATGGTGTGCCGAGACGGGTTCTTGGAGCGAGCCGTCCGGGATGCCGGCGCCACGCTCGTCGGCTACCGGGCACTGCGGGGCTTGGCCCGGGACAGCAGTTGAGCACAGCAGGTCCACGTCTGCGGTTCAGCGGGGCCGTCTTTCTCCCCGCCGACCCGGGCACTCGCCCTGTCCAAGGGCTCGAGCTCGTGTTCGACCAGCATGCCGTGCTCGTCAGGTCCGTCGGGTCCGTCACGTCCGGCTCATCCGAGCCGTTTGCGACTGCGGGCACTCCCGGCACTCCCGGCACTGCGGGCACTCCCGGCACTCCCGGCACTGCGGGCACTCCCGGCACGTCCGACCCGAAGACCGTGCCCTGGTGCGACGTCACCGGCTGGAGAGTCGACCCCTACACGCTCGCGGGCCGAGAGGGTGCGGCCGTGACGTTGCAAACCGCCGGGCGCGTGCTCCACTTCGCCATCCCCGGTGGCGATCCCGGCACGATCGAGCGTGCGTTGCGCGAGCTCGCCGAGCGCCGTCACGCCTCACCGGAGCACGCTGATCAGGGTGAAGCCGAGCCGGCTCCCATCACATCGGCTCCAGCGGACTCGCCGGACGCGCCACAGGCCGATGCGACGGCCGTTCGAGCCGCAGGCACACCGGATGCAGCGGACGCGCCACAGGCCGGTGCGACAGGGGTGCCGACGACGCGTGCACCCGGCGGCTCTTTCGCTCGGTGGCAGCCGATCCTCGTGGTGCTCCTCGTGCTGTTCCTTGCGACCGCCGTCTCGCTCGTCCTGGCGCAGAGCGCCGGTGCCATCCACCTGTCCTGGCTCGGGGGTTTCGGCTCGTCGAGCACGGTGCCAACTCCGGGCGGCTGATCCGCGGGCGGGAGCTGGAGCTCGAGTGAGAGCTCCGAGCTGGAGCAGTCAATCGATCCCGGAGAACAGGTCGTCCTCGGTCACGTCGGTCCCCCCCACCCGGCTCCGGGCGAGCAGGAAGTCGTCGAACGGGTGCAGACCGCGCTGCACCTCGGGGGGGAGCCCGAACCAGAACGGCGACGTGGGATCGACCTGGGTCGCGTGGGCCTTGAGCGCCTCTGCGCGCACGTCCTCGAAGCCCGTGAGGTCGATCGAGGTCGAGATGGGGTCGTCCCGGCGAAGGCGAGCCAGCCACTTCTCGTCGAAGGGCGAGGGGAGCCCCAGCTCGAGGAACTTCTCGTGCATGGCCCGCATCCGCTGGCGCGGCCACATCGTGTAGTACAGCTTGAGCGGGGCAAACGGCGGTCCAGCCTGAGGGAACCTGTCGGCATCTCCCGCGGCCTCCCAGGCCGCCATCGAGATCTCGTGCACCCGGAGGTGATCGGGGTGCGGGTACTCGGACTGCTCTTCGGCATAGGTGATCACGACCTGCGGTCTGACGCGGCGGATCACCGCCACCAGGCGCTCGACCGCCTCGTCGGTCTCGGCCCGGGCAAAGCTCGCAGGGTTGTCGTTGGCCTCCGACCCAGGCATGCCCGAGTCGCGGTAGCCGAGCATCACGACCTCGTCGTACCCGATGATCGCCGCCGAGCGCTGCAGCTCCTCTCGGCGGACCTCGGGGAGCCGGCGCCGGACGTCGGGGGTGTCCATGGCCGGGTTGAGGATGTCGCCTTCCTCGCCGCCGGTACAGCACACGAGGACCGTGCGAACGCCCTCGGCGTGGCAGCGGGCGACCGTCCCCGCTCCCTTGGACGCCTCGTCGTCGGGATGGGCATGGACGGTGAGCAGGCAGCGGGGCTCGGGCATCGCAGCGAGGCTAGCGGGGCGGAGAAGAGGGCATGGCCAGGGGCGTGCCCCCTCGCGCTGTTGTGGGCCTTATGCTCTCCCCAGGGGATAACCGCCTCAAGGAGGGCTGAAGCGTGCCGGGGTTGTGGCAGCGGACCAAGAACATTTTCCAGGCGAAAGCGAACAAGGTCCTCGACAGGGCCGAGGACCCGCGTGAGACCCTCGACCTGTCCTACGAGAAGCAGATCGAGAGCCTCCAGAAAGTGCGGCGCAGCGTCGCCGACGTCGCGACCGCCCGCAAGCGCATCGAGCTTCAGGCGGCCCAGCTCCAGAAGCAGGCAGACAAGCTCCAGGGCCAGGCCAAGGCGGCCCTCGCCCAGGGCAACGAGGACCTGGCGCGCGAGGCACTGTCACGTCGGGCCGCGTTGGGCGAGCAGCTCGCCGACCTCAAGACCCAGCACGACCAGGTCTCCGAGCAAGAGGAAAAACTGGTGGAGACCTCCCAGCGCCTGCAGGCTCAAGTCGAGCAGTTCCGGACCCGCAAGGAGACGCTGAAAGCCAGCTACACCGCGGCCGAAGCCCAGACCAAGGTAGGCGAGGCGGTGTCGGGCATCTCGACGTCCATGGGCGACGCCGGCGCCACGATGCAGCGGGCCCAGGACAAGATCGCCGCCATGCAGGCGCGGGCCGGGGCGATCGACGAGCTGCTCGCCTCGGGTGCCCTCAACGACCTCAACACCCCCGTCGACGACATCCAGGCCCAGCTCGACAAAGTGGCCTCGACGTCGCAGGTCGATAACGAGCTCGCGGCGATGAAAGCCGAGCTGGGCGCGGCCGGACCGGCGGGCGAGCTCGGCTCGTCGGGCGCAGAGACCGACGGGGAGGTCAAGGACGCCGAGGTGGTGCCCGGACCCGAGGGAGACAGCGGAGGGAGCGCGAGCTGATGCCCATTGCCCGGAACATGCCAACCGATCGAGGCCTCACGGCCCGGATGTTCGTGACCGGCCTGCTCCTCGTCGTCCTCTACGGCGCGTTTGCCGCGGTGCTCTGGGCGGTGCTCCACAGCTTCGTCCTGATCTTCGTGATCGTCGCCGGCCTGCTGTTCGCCCAATACTGGTTCTCGGACCGGATCGCATTGTGGGGAATGCACGGTCACATGGTCACCTCCGAGCAGGCGCCGGCGCTCCACGGCTCGATCGACCGGCTGTGCGCGCTGGCCGACATGCCCAAGCCCCGCGTGGCCATCGCCGACACCGACGTGCCGAATGCCTTCGCCACCGGTCGCAGCCCGAAAGCGGCGGTGGTCTGTGTCACCACCGGGCTGCTGCGGCGGCTGGACGAGCCCGAGGTCGAGGCGGTCCTGGCCCACGAGCTCTCCCACGTCGCCCACCGCGACGTGGCAGTGATGACCATCGCCAGCTCGCTCGGGGTGATCGCCGGGCTGGCCACCCGGATGATGTTCTTCGCCGGGCTGTTCGGCGGGGGGCGTGGCGGTTCGCGCAACGGATCGCAGCTTGCGGCCATCGAGGCCATCATCATGCTCGTCTCGATCATCGTGTACGCCATCAGCTTCCTGCTCACCCGCGCGCTGTCGCGCTATCGCGAGCTGGCTGCCGACCGCTCCGGCGCGATCCTCATCGGGCGTCCGTCCTTGCTGGCCTCGGCCCTCGTGAAGATCACCGGCGAGATGGGACGGATCCCCGCACGCGATCTGCGCCACGCGGAGCCGTTCAACGCGTTCTTCTTCACCCCCGCCATCGCCCAGCGACGTGGCGGTCAGGGACAGGGCACCTCGCTCAGCGCTCTCTTCTCGACCCACCCCAAGCTCGAAGTCCGGCTCGCCCAGCTCTCGAAGCTCGAAGCTGAGCTCGGACAGGCACACTGAGAGTGGCCGGCGTCACCACCGGCCGGTGGAGCTGCCGCGGGGAGCCTCGCTGAGGATGGGACTGCTCGACACCCTGCTCGGGCGGACCAAACCGGTGCGGGCCAACCTCGACGCGCTCTTCGCCCTCCCGTCGGCGGCAGTCACCTTGGAGACCTCCGAGGGCCTGGTCCTCTCGGGTCGGGCCGGGGTGTGCTGGAAGCCGCCTGCCGGACGGCCTGCCGAAGACGTCCAGCGAGAGATCCGAGCGCTCCTCGACATCCCCGACGACGGCCCTCCTCCCGGCGGCGCGGGCGCTGCGCCGGACGCTGCGGCGAGCACTGCGCCCGGCGGGTCCTCTCCCGATGACGGGGCGGGATCGCTCACTGAAGCAGAGGACTCATTCGGCTACCGCTGGCTCCTGCTCGAGGACCCCGACGTGGAGAACCTGGTCACCCGCGTCCACGTGGTCAACAGCACCCTCACCGACGAGGGGTGGGGGCCGCAGCTCTTGTGCTCGGTGTTCGGCCTGGAGCCGGGTCCCACAGCCGAGTCGGGCACCCGTGCGCTCTTCCTCGTCTACCTGTACAAGCGAGGGACGTTCTACCCGTTCGCCCCGACCGGCAAAGAGCGCCGTGACACCGAGCTCGAGCTCCGGATCAAAGCCGTGCTGGGCAGCGACCTGCCGACCGAGCCCGACCTGTCCCGCTGGTTCCCCCTGTGGGACCTTCCCGTCCGCTGAGCCCGACCACCAGTGACCGACGTGACCGGCGTCTCTGAGCGCCACGTCGCGCTCGACGGCGCGGTGAACTTCCGTGACATCGGCGGGTACCGAGCGCACGACGGCCGGCGTGTGCGCTGGAGGAGGGTGTTCCGGGCGGACGGGCTCTCCGGCCTCACCGCGCACGACCGCGAGGTCGTCGGCCGGCTGGGCATCGTGACGGTCATCGATCTGCGCACGACTGTCGAGCTGGAGAGCGGCAAGTTCCCCGACGGGGAGATCCCGGTCCGTTTCCACCATCTCCCCCTGCTCGATGCCGTGCCCGACGCCGAGCGCTTCGAGATGGCGCCGGGCATGCTGGCCGCCCAGTACCAGGAGATCGCCCACGACGCAGGTCCTCGGATCGCCGACGCGCTCGCCATCCTGGCCGACCCTCGGAACCTCCCGGCCGTGGTGCACTGCACGGCGGGCAAGGACCGTACCGGGGTGCTGGTGGCCGTCGTCCTCGGGTTGCTCGGTGTGCCCGACGCCACCATCGTCGACGACTATGCACTGAGCGGCGAGGCCATGGACCGTCTGCGGCGCAAGCTGGTCGACCGCTACCCCGAAGGCCGGACGTTCATCGAGGAGGCGAACGAGCTGTTCTCGGCTGCCCCGGCCACGATGGCCGATCTCCTCTCCTCGCTGCGACGGCGGCACGGGTCTTTCGAGGGGTACGGTCGGCACATCGGCGTCCCCGCCGAAACGATCGCGATGCTGCGCGCTGCACTGCTCACCGACGACAGCACGCCCCTCGGGCTCGAGGTGCCTACAGGCGATCGATCGCCTCGGCGAGGTCCACGTCCCGCTCGGTGAGCCCGCCGGCCGAGTGGGTGGACAGCCGCAGCGTCACCGTGTCCCACCGGATGTCGATGTCGGGATGGTGGTTCGCCGCCTCGGCCAGCGCGCCCACGTCGTTCACGTACTCGAGGGCGCCGGCGAACCCCTCGCACCGGACTCGCTTGACCAGCTCGGCGCCGTGACGCCGCCAGCCCAGCTTGCGCTGGGCCAGCGCGGCGTCGACCGCGGCAGGATCGAGCAGCCGGCTCAGGGGTGGGTCATCTCCTCGGGGCGCACTGCGGCATCGAACTGCTCACCCGTCAGGTAGCCGAGCTCGACCGCCGCCTGGCGCAGCGTGGTCCGCTCGCGATGGGCCTTCTTCGCGACGTCGGCGGCACGGTCGTACCCGATGATCGGGTTGAGCGCCGTGACGAGCATGAGCGAGCTCTCCACGTGCTGCTCGATGCGCTCGCGATCGGGCTCGATCCCTTCGACGCAGAACGTCCGGAACGCAACGCACGCTCCGGTGAGGAGGTCGATCGAGTGCAGCACGTTGTGGATGATGACCGGCTTGTTGACGTTGAGCTCGAAATTCCCGCGGCTGCCGGCGATCGCCACCGCCGTGTCGTTGCCCATGACCTGGATGCACACCATGATCATCGCCTCGCTCTGGGTGGGGTTCACCTTGCCCGGCATGATCGACGACCCCGGCTCGTTGGCCGGCAGGATCAGCTCGCCGATCCCGCTGCGCGGCCCGGACCCGAGCCACCGGAGGTCGTCGGCGATCTTCATGAGCGACCCGGCGAGCGTCCTCAGCGCGGCGCTGGCCCACACCAGCGCGTCGTGAGCAGCCAGCGCTGCGAACTTGTTGGGCGCGGTGACGAACGGCTGGCCGGTGATCTCCGCGATCTTGGCCGCCACCCGCTCGCCGAACTCCGGGTGGGTGTTCAGCCCGGTCCCCACCGCCGTTCCGCCCGCCGCCAGCTCGTAGAGGCCCGGCATGACCTGTGCGACTCGCTCGAGGTCGGCGTCGAGCTGGGCGACGTACCCCGAGATCTCCTGACCCAAGGTGAGCGGCACGGCGTCCATCAAATGGGTCCTGCCGATCTTGGTCACATCTGCGTACTCCTTGGACTTGGCGGCCAGCGCGTCACGGAGCGCGCGTACCGCGGGAACCAGACGGTGGTCCAGCTCGTCGACTGCCGCGATGTGCATCGCCGTCGGGAAGGTGTCGTTGGACGACTGGGACATGTTGACGTGGTCGTTGGGATGCACGGGGGACTTGGAGCCCATCACTCCCCCGTCCATCTCGATAGCCCTGTTCGAGATGACCTCGTTGGCGTTCATGTTGGACTGGGTCCCGCTGCCCGTCTGCCACACGCGCAGCGGGAAGTGGTCGTCCAACCGCCCGTCGGCCACCTCGCGGGCTGCTGCCGCGATGAGGTCGGCCAGGTGGGGGGCGAGCTTGCCGAGATCGGCGTTCACCCGCGCCGCTGCTTCCTTCAGGACGCCCATGCCGCGAATGAGCGATCGGGGCATCACATCGGAGCCGATGGCGAAGTGGTGCAGGGAGCGCTGGGTCTGGGCGCCCCAGTACCGGTCGACCGGTACCTCGATTGCCCCCATGCTGTCGGATTCAGTGCGCGTCAGAGCCACCGTACCTCCTTTCCACGTCGTTGAGCTTGGAGCCTCCGCTGCCTCGGATGCAATTGCACCTGCCGACTGCCCGGGTGCGGCGGGCGGCAACCGTCTCGATGGCGGTCCGTCCGCCACCGGGGCGTCCGGAGCTCAGCACCGGAGGGAGCGGCCGAGATCGAGGGCGCGGCGGGCGGCGGCCACATCTTCGGTCCGCGGACCGTCGCCCGCGCCGGGGACCTCGAGCACTGCCGGGACCCGGTCGAAGGCGGGGTGCCCGATCAACGCCGCCAGGCCTTCGGTGCCGATGCTGCCGTCGCCGATGTTCGCGTGCCGATCCCGGTTCGCGCCGAACGGCACCTTGGAATCGTTCAAGTGGATGCAGCCGAGACGTTCGAGCCCGACGGTGGTCTCGACGTGGGCGACGACGGCGTCGGCCTCCTCCACCGATGCAAAGGCGACTCCCGAGGCCCACAGATGCTGCGTGTCGAGGCAGATGCCCAAATCAGCGCCCAGGTCGGCCCGCGCCAGCACCTCGGCCAGCTCCTCCAGGGTCCGGCCGACCGTCCCGCCGGCCCCGGCCGCGTTCTCGAGCAGGATCGGGCAACGGCCGTCGCCCGGATCCCCCCTCCCCGGCCCCGCCGGCCCGCCTGGAGCAGACGCCTCGGTGGCGTCGGCACCTGCCAGCGCCTCTTCCAGGCAGTCCACCACTTGGGAGACGCACCCTCGGAAGCCGAGCCCTCGATGGCTCCCGATGTGCAGCACCAGGCCCGCCGAGCCGATGCCTCGCGCGACGGCGAGGTTGGCGGCGAGGCAGGCCCGTGAGCGGGCGAGGAGGTCCGGGTCGGCCGTCGCGAGGTTGATCAGGTAGGTCGCGTGGCAGAACGTGGTCGTCACCCTCGGGTGCTGCGCCTGCGCGGCGCGGTACGAGGCCAGCTCGTCGGGCGCGTACTGGCTCGGCTTCCACGATCGCGGGCTCTGGGTGAAGATCTGGACCACTTCGGCGCCGATGGCGTCGCCGCGTTCGAGGGCCTTCACGAGGCCGGCCCCGGCCCGGACATGAGCTCCGATCAGCACGGCGCCACCGTAGCGCCGGAGCGCCGGAGCGCTAGGGTTCCTCCCGACACGAGATGAGCGTGCCATTCGACCATTGACCATTGACCATTGGAGGTGCTTCATGCCCGATGTCTTGAGCGACAAGGCGCGTCAGCTCATTGCCCGTCCCGTCCTGGCCACGCTGGCCACGGTTGCGCCCGACGGCGGGCCACAGGTCACCCCTCTGTGGATCGAGGTCGACGGTGACGACCTCCTGGTCAACACGGCCCGCGGCCGGGCCAAGGCGCGCAACGTCGAGCGCGACGATCGGGTGGCGGTGTCGGTCATCGACCCCGACGACCCCTACAACGTGGTGATGGTCCGGGGAACGGTGAGCGAGATCACGACCGATGGTGCCGACGCCCACATCGACCACCTGGCCCACAAGTACCTCGGCGTGGACGAGTACCCGATGCGCCAGCCCGGTGAGGTCCGCTTGAAGATCCGGATCCGCACCGACCGCATCCCGATGCAGGGCTGACTTCCCAGGCGACGCGGCGGCGTGCGGGCGCACGGCTTGGTCCCGGCACCGGGGTCGTGAACCGGTTGCGGACCTCTGCTATCCCGGGGGGTGGTCGTCGGGGCACGAGCCCGGCGGTGTGTTGTAGATCTGGTCCTTGGTCCAGCTCTGCGTGGCCCATCCGGGTGCTGCGGGCGGGAGGTGGAAGATCTGGGTCATGTCGGCCAGGATCGCGTCGGCGTAACGGGCCGCGCCGGCAGGGCAGAAGTGGACGTTGTCCACCTTGCGGACCCTCACCCATTCGCTCTTCGGCGCCTTCGGATCGGTCGGGGGGGGCAGCCAATCCGTGAATTTCCCGTTGAGGAGCACCGATGTCGCGACCGGCAGGTACATCACCTTGCCCGGGAACCGGGCCGGCATCGACTTCACGATCCGGGTGAACGCCGCCTCACCGGCCGCCCGTGTGGCGTCGGCTGCTTCTGCCTGCGCCTGGTTCGTCGCGATGACGGGGCCGGTCGGCGGGAACTCCATGAAGATCACCCCGTCCGCCCGCCCCGGCCCGAGCATGAGGCCGATGGCTGTCTCGAGGAGGTGGGTGAACGCCTTGGGCCGCTGGAGCGCGCATGTGTACGTCCGGTAGTCGGCTTCCCCCGGCGTGCAGCTATCGTCCCAGCTCCACGTCGCCAGGACGATCTGGGCGCGGTCCCCGGCGATGAGGGAAGGAATGCCGGTGCGCCATGTGTATGTCGGCAGTGCCCGGTTCAGCCCCCAGCCTGTGTCGGCGGCGTTGGTCACGGTCACCGCTCCGGTGGCGCCGAGCGCGGCAGCGATCCCCGGCTCTGCGACCTTGGGCACCGAGTCGCCGAACACCGCCACCCGCAGCGGGTGGGCATGATCGAACGGCGGTACCGATATCGGCACCTGGCCCTCGAAGCCGCCGGCGCCGGGGATCTTGCGCGCTCCGGCAACGGGGACCGCGGCCGTCGCCGACGCCGCGCTCGACGGCACGACCACGGCTGGGATGGTCGCCACGACCACCACGGCCGCGGTGAGCACCCCTGCCGCCGGTGCGATGGCAAACCTCGGCCACCCCGAGAACCGGTGGCGGCGCAAAGGGAGCTCCACGAGGTAGTAGCTGGCGCTGGACAGCACCAAGGTGAGCGCGATGCGGGCCAGGTCCAGCCAGGGCTGGCCCAACCCGGTCCGCGCTTGGGTGAAGTAGACGATGATCGGCCAGTGCCACAGGTAGATGCCGTAGGAGATCCTGCCGATCCAGCGCAGCGGTGACACCGACAGCGCTCTGGCCAGCGGGCCGGCGTGCAGCTGGCGCACGTCGGCCACCACCACACCGGCCAGCACGGCGCACAGGAGGAACCCCCCGTCGAACATCCAGCTCCGGGGCAGGCCTGTGGACTTTCCGGCCGTGACCCAGCACACGGCGAGGATCGCCGCCGACACGGGCGCGGCGGCATGGAGCACCCGGCGGGCCCTCGGGCCCGGCTGGGGCCGCGACGCCGCCACCATGGCGATGCTGGCCCCGACCAGCAGGTCGAACATGTGGGTGTCGGTGCCGAAGTACAGGCGGTTCGGGTTTGCCCCCTCGTGGTACAAGAGCGCCATGAGGGCCGACGATCCGAGGGCGCCCACCACCGTCACGGCCAGCCCGACCTTGCGCCACGCACCGCGGCCGACGGCGAGGATGGCGAGGAGGACGAGGGGCCAGATCAGGTAGAACTGCTCTTCGATCGAGAGCGACCAGGTCTGCTCCAACGGGGAGGGGGAGGCGAACTGCGCGAAGTACGACTGATGGGCGAAGATCGCGTGCCAGTTGGCGACGTAGAACAACGTGGCGAGCGCGTCGCCCCTCAACCCGGACAGATCGATCTGGGCGGCCGAGCCGGGGGGACCGAACCGGCCGTAGAGGACGACGAACACGCCGATCGCCGCCAGGAGGAGGAACAGCGCGGGGAGCAGGCGTCGAGCGCGCCGAGCCCAGAAGGCCGAGAGCTTGACGCGGGCGGTGCTCACCCACTCCTCCAGCAGCAGGCTGGTGATGAGGAACCCCGAGAGGACGAAGAACAGGTCGACGCCGAGGTACCCCCCCGATGCCCAGCCCAAGTTCAGGTGGTACGCGACGACTGCGGCAACAGCGAGGGCACGCAAGCCGTCGAGGGCCGGCAGGTAGCGCCCGGTGACCGCATTCGACGACCCGTCACCGCGTGCCCCTGCACTGGCCGAGGCCGTCGCCCCATGTGCTGGGTTGGACACCGTCTGGCTCACCGTCGACTGGTCTCCCGGCGCCGGAGGAGCGGAACGAGCAGGCGAGCCGCCGCGACGACTGCCTCGGGGGACGGTACGTCGCCGCCGGCGAGACGCACGATCATCCCGTCGGCTCCGGCGTCACGGAGGTCTGCGACCAGGGTGGCGCATCGCCCTGGATGAGGGAGGGCCCCTCTCCACACGACACCGGGCCTGGAGCGCCCGGGACCTCCGGGGGCATCCGAGGGGCGGCTTTTGGCAGGGGGCTGGTCGGCTGCCCGTGCCCGGTCGAGCCCTCCTGCCCGTGCCCGGTCGAGCCCGTCGCAGGCAGTGGCAACCTCGTCCGGGTCCCCCGAGACCACCCACGCGTCCGGGTCCCCTGGCACGCTCGATCGGTCTGGCTCCTGTCCTGCTCCTGCGAGCGGCGACGTACCGTCCCCCGGCGTCAACACGGCCAAGAGCAGGGGCCCCCCAGGGCGGCACGGTGCCGGTCGGTTGACCGCGTCCCGCAAGCGGTAGTGGGTTCCCTGGAAACTGACAGGTTCCGGCGAGAACAGCAGCCTGCAGACAGCGATGGCCTCTGCCGTCATGCGGGCGGCGGCCGAGGCAGACCCGGGATCCCCCTCGCCGGGAGCGTCGGGCGCAAGCGACCGGCAACCCGCGTCGACCAAGAGCGCGGCACGGCCATTCGACATCACGTCGATGGTCGTGATGTCGCGCGCGAGCACAGAAGGGACGCGATCGGCGGCGCTCAGGCCGGCGACAACTCCGAGCACCAGGTTCGAGGTGGCGGGGACCAGGCTGGCAGCCAAGGTGCACGGGTCGCACGTTCGATCCCGCCCACCAGACGAAGACGACACCCACACGGCGCCGAACCCAGCGGCCTCAGCCGCCTTCGCGGCCCCGCGCCATGCTTCCGCCGCTCCAGATGTCGGATCCCGCAGGCCTGAGCGCCTGTGGTCAGCGGCAGCCAGTGTGCTCGCGATGGTAAGCGCCGGAAGCTCCAGACCGAGGGCGATGGCGGCACACATGAGGGTTCCCAAAGTAGTTCGAGGCGCTCGATCCCTGGGATCACTCGCGCTTCGTGCGGCCCTGCCCGAGCTGCTTATTCGGGAGCGGCGCAGCCGAGGTCGTTGCCATCAGGGCTCGCAGCTCCCGAGGCCCGACCACCGTAGCGCCGATGGCCCGCACCTGGTCGGCCAGCGCGCGATCCGACGTCACGACGACTGTGCGGACGGGACGGGGCGCGTCTCGGACGAGGACTGCGATCACCCGGTCGGCGGCGTTGGGCCCGCCGGGGGCGAACACGACCTCGAGTCCTGCCTCCGCGCCGGCCGCCACCTCGTCTGCACGGTGACGCCCGTCGAACACCACCACGACGACCGTGCCGTCGCGCGGCCCAAGCTCGGGCTCGCACGGGGCGGTGCCGGAGTGAGGATCAGCCGCCTCCAAGCGATCGAGCACACCCGCGACTTCGCGGAGAAGGCGCCGGCGGGCTGCCGCACGATCGCGCCACCACCCGTCGGGACGCGACCCGATCACGTTCATGCCGTCGATGATCCAGCGCATCGACGAAAGCCTTGCACCTCTGCTTGACGTGGACGACCCATCACACCCGTGCCGACCGTTAGGTGACGTGGGTCGCCTCAGGTGCGCAGGGCAGGAGGGAGAGCGGCGGCACGCGGGCACAGGATGCCCGCACGCACCACACGGGACTGGCAAGCGATGAGCGCAAGCGATCGCCTGCCGGCAGGAGCCTTCGCCGCGTCACTGGCCTCGCTCAATGGCATCGGCTCCGACCGGCTTCGCAATTTGCTCGCCCAGGGATCGGTGACAGACGTGTGGCAGAGCATCGTCGAAGGACACCCCGATGACCAGGACGGCAGTTGGCGCCGGCAGGCACGCCGCCTCGACGTGGCGTCGGTCTGGCACGCCCATCGAGCACATGGCATCGACGTCCTCACGATCGACGATGCTCGCTACCCGACGGATCTGGCCTCGGACTCCGATGCGCCACCAGTCCTCTTCATACGAGGCACGTTTCCCTGGAGCGATGGACGCCCGCGAGTGGCGGTCGTGGGCACGAGGAGCGCAACCCGATACGGGCTGGGCATCGCCGCTCAGCTCGGAGCTGACCTCACGGCAGCACACGTCGCGACCGTCTCCGGCCTGGCCCTTGGAATAGACGGGGCCGCGCACGAAGGGGCGGTGGCCGCGTGGACCGCGTCTGCGGGCACTGCCGCCCGTCCGATCGGCGTCGTGGCCGGGGGACTGGACCGACCCTACCCACAAGCCCATTCCCGACTCTGGGAGCGGGTTGCCCGGGCCGGTGCACTGCTCTCCGAATCACCGGTGGGCGCACCGACCCCTCCGTGGCGCTTCCCGATGCGCAACCGGCTCATCGCCGCCCTCTCGGACGTGGTCGTCGTCGTCGAAAGCCATCTGCGCGGCGGCGCACTCTCCACCGCACTCGCGGCTGACCGACGCGGGATTCCGGTCGGCGCTGTTCCAGGATCCGTTCGCAGTCCCGCCTCGGCGGGCACCAATGGCCTCATTGCCGACGGGTGCTTCGTCGTGCGAGACGTGACCGATGTGCTCGTCGCCGTCGAGTTGGCGCGAGCCCACGACATGGCCGTCCGCACCCGTCACGATCCCAGGTTGCCGCCTGCGCGCGCGACCAGTCTCCCGGTCAGCAATCGATCGAAGGCCCGAGGGGCGACCCGAGCTGCCCCGAACCTGACGGTTCACGATGACGACAAAGAGGCACGAGCAGCGGGCGAGGCGCGTCCAGCACGGCCCCGCTCGAAGCCCGGGATATCGACGGCATCGCGACGGCGAGCCGAACGCAGCACTGTTCGAGACTCACCGAGCCCGAGCACCGAGACACTCGAACACCGCGTGCTCGATGCACTGGGATGGGATCCGTGCTCGCTCGAAGACGTCCTGCGTCGCACCGACCTTCCCCTGGGCCTGGCCTCGGAGGTCCTGGAACGCCTCCGTCACCAGCACGTCGTGGACGAGGTGGCCGGTTGGTGGGAACGATGCTGAGCTGCGAGGGGAGCGGCTGAGGTTGCGCCATCCCGGATTGGGAAAGGTCAGCCAACCTCTCACCGTGCTCGTGCCGGCGAGCTCCCGATGAAGAAGTGATAACCATGCCGTGCAGAGAAATCCGCGCGTGCCCGAAAACGATCCCCGCGGACGTACGTTTCGCGATACTCGATGGGGACGCCATCGCTGCACCCGAGCCGTTCGATGTGCAGGACTGCGACCTCGGGGCCGATCTCGAGCGCGGCCATCATCGGCGCGTCAGGCACCACTGCCCGGATCTCCTCACGGCCGCTGGTGATGCGCCGGCCGGCACGGCTCGCAAGCTCGCGGTACACGCTCGTGTGAGAGAAGTCCGCGTCGACCAGCGACGCACCGATCTCTTCAGGCATCCAGAGGCGGTCGAGAGCGAGGGGGTCTCCATCGGCCATGCGCAAGCGTTCGAGATAAAAGAGATGTGAGCTCCCCTCCCGTGCAAGCTTCGCCGCGATCGGCGGGCACGTTCTCATGCCGATGTCGCGGACCTCGCTCTGCTGGACCATGCCGGATCGCTCCACCGACTCGAAGAGGCTCGAGAGCGTCCCGACCAGTTGTTCGACCTCTCCCTTGGCCACCTTCGTGCGGTGGCCCGGCGAAGCCAGGACGAGCCCGGCGTCGCGGAGGTGCCGCACTGCCTGGCGGACGGTGTTGCGGCTGACGCCGTACTCTGTGGCGAGGGCAAGCTCGCCGGGAAACTCCCCGGCGATGTCGCGCGCATCGAGGCGGGCCAGCAGGTCGTTTCGGAGCTGGACCCACAGCGGGACAGGACTCGTCCGCTCCAGCACCCTTCGCTCCAGCGCGGTCCGGCCACCCGCACCCGCAGGATCGCTCTCACCTCTCATCAAAGACCGTTTCTGCTCGCCGCCGCCGGATCCGGCATGAATGTACCAACATTATGGCTATAGTAGCAACGTCGGTGTTCCGACAGGATCGACCAGGAGCGAAAGGGAGTGGTGCCAGTGCTCACCGTCGAGGTGATCAGCACCGAGGAGCTCGGAGATCGCAGCTACGTGGTGCACGACGGCCAGAGCGCCGCGGTGATCGATCCCCAGCGAGACATCGACCGGATCCAAGAGACCCTGACCCGCAGCGGTCTTGTCTGCGACCTCGTGCTCGAGACCCACGTCCACAA
Source organism: Actinomycetes bacterium (assembly GCA_021791615.1). The sequence continues at coordinate 9,648 of JAJYWG010000199.1, read as the reverse complement.
CGATTATGTGAGCGGCGGTCTCGAGCTCGCAAGGCGCACCGGGGCCCGCTATGGGGTTGCCGCTGTCGAAAGCGTCCAGTTCGACCGCCTCGGCATCTCCGACGGCGACGAGATCCCAATGGGCAGCCTGCGCGTGCGCGCCGTCGCCACTCCCGGTCACACCGAAGGTCACCTCTCTTACATCGTCGAGGACACGGGTGGAGACACGGCGGTGTTCACCGGAGGATCGTTGCTCTACGGGAGCGTCGGACGGACTGACTTGGTCGATCCTTCGCGCACCGAGGAGCTCACTCGCGCCCAGTACCGCTCGGTACGGAGCCTCGTCGAGAGACTCGACGACACCACGCCGGTGTTCCCTACTCACGGGTTCGGGAGCTTCTGCTCGTCCGGAGCGGCAGTAGGGGGAGAGCAGGCCACCGTGGGAGACGAGCGGCGGCGCAACGACGCGCTGGTGATCGACGACGAGGACCGATTCGTCGAGACGCTGGTGGCCGGGCTCACCGCGTACCCGAGCTACTACGTCCGCATGGCACCGATCAACCGGCGCGGGCCCGAGCCGGTTGACCTCTCCATGCCCGAACCGGTCGACGGAGCGGTCCTCGTGGATCGCATTCGTGCGGGTGAATGGGTCGTCGACCTTCGCACCCATACCGCATTCGCTGCCGAGCACCTCCGGGGATCTGTCGGTGTCCCACTGGGGCCGCTGCTCACCACCTACCTCGGGTGGATCCTGCCCGATGACGCGCCGCTCACGCTGCTGGGAGAGTCCGAGGACCAGGTGCTGGGCGCCATGCGCCAACTGACCCGCATCGGCATCGATCGTCCTGACGCGGCCACCGGCGTTCCACGGACACTTGTGCCCGGGTCGGAGCTCGGGAGGTACCCTGTCAAGACGTTCGACGACCTCCAACTCGCCCCGGACGCCGTGGTCGTCGACGTCAGGCTCGATCACGAGCGCCGGCTCGGGTTCCTCCCCGGGTCGCACCACGTCCCACTGCATCACCTCCCGGCCCACATGGGGGATCTCCCCGACGGCCAGCTCTGGGTGCACTGCGCCGCGGGCTACCGGGCTGCGATCGCGGCCAGCCTGCTGGACCGCTCGGGCCGCGACGTCGTGTTGATCTACGACGCGCTGCCTGCGGACTCGCTCGCTGTCCCCGCCCACTCGGCCGGGCTCGCGCCGTAGCTGCCTCGTCCTTCCGGACTTCCGAGGTCACCTCCGACCTTCAGTGCTGCCTACCGGTTCCGAACCCGATGGGCACGTTCACCAGGCGCTGAGGAGCCATTCGGACGCCGCTCACTCCCCTCTCGTACTGTCGTACTTGCCAAGCCGTCAACGGTGAGGAATGACACGACGAGGAGGATCCAGGCATGAGCGATCAGACCATGGTGTACAAGCACGTCCCGCACCCGAGGACGACGGCCATACTGTCGCACAGTACCGGAGGTCCGGTACGGACCAAGGACATGGCCAGAAAGCTCGCCGGGACGGCGAATGCATGGCTGGCCGTGAAGATCACCGACGGAGTCGGGACCATGTGGTGTGCCTACGTCTTCGCCGTCATATCGCTCATCGGCCTGCCCGCGGCGCTGCGACCCGGCGGAGAGGGGATCATCGCCTGGATTGCCCAGACGTTCCTCCAGCTCGTCCTCCTGTCGATCATCATCGTCGGCCAGAACATCGCTGCCGAGGCATCCGATCATCGAGCAGAAAGCACGTACAAAGATGCCGAAGCGATCCTCACTGAAGCGCTGGCCATCCAAGAGCACCTCGAGGCGCAGGACCGTTTGCTGCTCGCTGCCCTGCACCTGCCGGGTCCTGTCCCAGGAGGAGCGACCGCGGCCGCCCCGCACACAACGGAGGGAACTGCCGGCGCGCCTCCGGCCCCCGCTGGTCCTGCTGCCGCGTCACCTGCGCTGGGGTCCACGAACGCGCACCCTCCCGAACCGGCCGCCGGGGGCTGAACGCGCGCGACGAGACGCGGGAATCACGCGCAAAGGGTCACCGTCCGGACCGCCGCTCCAAGATCTCAGCGAGGACGGCCCATGTCCGGCCGGAGTGTCGCGAGCGGAGCGGAGGATTGAGGCGGGCGAATGCCTGGGTGACGCCACGACATCTCGCACAGGCACGTTGAAACTGGAGACGATCAGGGTATCACGATATAGAGATGTACTATGGCAGGATGGTAACGAGTGTCTGACGCGAGCGCGAGCGGCGACCGGGGAGACCGTACAGAGGGCGGGGGTGGCAGGGGTGTCGACCTCCCATCTCAGTCAGACCATGTCGCTGCTGGGCGCCGTGCCCGCAAGAAAGCGCTCACTCGCTCCCAGATCCTCGAAGCAGCCACCCGGCTCTTCTGGCAGCGCGGGTACGAAGCGACCACGGTCCAGGACATCGCCGACGAGGCCGACGTGGCCTTCCGCACGTTCTACCTGCATTTCGCGACCAAGGCCGACGTGGCCATCGCCAGGTTCGAAGACTGGATAGATGCACTGGTGGGCGCGATGGCGGACAGGCCGAGAGACGAGCGGCCCGACGCCATGCTGGCCGGCGCACTGGACTCGCTCACCGCACAGGGGTACGCCGGAGACGTGACCGACGCAGCCGGGATACCGGTGTCGCCCGTCCCCATCGCCGTCCTGCTCGCCGAGAGCTCGCCGGAAGTGGCCGGGAGGCTGTTCCAGGCGATGGCCAAGTCGCACCAGCGCATGACGGAGATCTTCCGAGAGCGCATGGGATGTCCTGAGGGGTCGTTCGAGCCCCGCATCGTCGCGGCATCCCTGCACGCCACGTTTATCGCCACCGTGTACGGGTTCGCCGAGGCCTCGGCTCGGGGCGCCAGTCATCCCTCATCCAACTCCCTGGCCCTCCGGGCGATGTCGGCGTTCGTGGACGGGATCGGCGGGACCATCGACCGGGCTCGGGCATCGTAGCCAAGCTCAGCGGCGCGCGAGGCAAACGCCCCGGCGCACACCGCGTCCTCGGCGCAAGGAGCAGGCGCCGGATGGCGCCTTTCACGGGTACTGCCGGGGTGGGCGACTTTCGTCAATCGCCTCCGATCATCCCCGCCCCGTCGATCGCAGACCGCCCGGACCGCAGCGCCAGAGCTTCCGCCACGTGCTCCTCGTGGATGGATCCCGCCACACCGGCCAGATCGGCGATGGTCCGCGCCACTCGCCGCACCCGGTGAAGTCCCCGAGCGCTCAAGCTCCCCGACCGGAGCCTCGCTTCGAGCAGCGCCATCGCCTGGTGGCTCAGCGGCGCGTCCGCGTCGAGGGACCGAGAGGCGATCCTCGCGTTGAATGGGACACCCCGGAGGCTGGCCGATCGGCGAGCCGCCTCCACCCTGCAAGCCACGTCGGCTGACGACTCCCCGGGCGTCGAGCCCAGCAGCTCGTCGGGATCGAGGCGGGTGAGCGGCACCACCAAGTCGAACCGGTCGAGCAGGGGACCCGAGAGCCGGCGGGTGTAGCGGGCCCTGGCGGCCGGCAGGCAGCGGCATGATCCAGGAGGGCCTCCCTGGCCGCACGGGCAAGGGTTCATCGCGCCGACCAGGAGGAATTGCGCAGGGAAGGTGACCGTGCCCCGGGCCCGGCTCACCCTGACCACGCCCTCTTCGAGCGGTTGGCGCAGCGCATCGAGCACGGACGCGGGGAACTCTCCCATCTCGTCGAGGAAGAGGACGCCGTGGGTAGCCATGCTGATCTCGCCCGGGCGCATGGCCGCCGTGCCCCCGCCGATGAGCGACACGGCCGACGCCCCGTGGTGCGGTGCCCGGAACGGGGGCTGCCGGCGCAGCCGACCGCTCGGGAGCGGGATGCCAGCCGCCGAGTGGATACGGCTCACCTCGAGGGCGGCATCGACGTCCAACGCAGGGAGCAGACCCGGAAGCCGCTCGGCCAGCATGGTCTTGCCCGAACCGGGTGGCCCGACGAGGAGGAGGTGATGACCGCCCGCAGCGGCAACCTCGACGGCGCGGCGGCCGACGCGCTGCCCCTTCACGTCGGAGAGGTCGGGACTGCGGTCGCCCTCAGCTCCCCCAGGCCGCTCTCCGAGCGGGCGGCCCCGCCTGTCCGCCAGGCGCTCTCCCTGGAGAGCCTGCGGCCACGGCGAGCGTCCTGCGAGGATCGACGCGAGCTCACGCAGCGTGCCCACACCCGACACAGAGCAGGATCGCACCAGCGCCGCTTCGAGAGCATCCGCCGTCGGCACCACCAGACGTGTGCCTTCGGCTGCGCCGGCCAGGCCGATCATCCCCGGCACGTGCCGGATCGATCCGTCCAGGCCCAGCTCCCCGATGAACGCCACCCCGCTGGCCGGTCCGGCCGGGACGTTCCCCGACGCCACGAGCACTCCGACGGCGATCGGCAGGTCGAGCCCAGACCCCCCCTTCCGCATGCCCGAGGGTGCGAGGTTGACGGTGATGCGACGCTGCGGCCAGGGAAGCCCGCTCGAAAGAATGGCAGCGCGAGCCCGGTCGCGTGACTCACGGACCTCGGCATCGGGGAGCCCGACGACCGTGAACCCGGGCAGGCCGGGTGAGATGTGCACTTCCACCGAGACCGGACGACCGGTGGTGCCGACCAGGGTGGCCGAAGGGATGATGGCGGTCATGACGCCTCCGTGAGCTCGTCGGCACCGCCGAGGTCCGTCAATCGACCCGCCGGTCCGACCGGCTTTCAGAACAGAGGGTCCAGATGCGAGCGGCCGAGCTGCCATGCCCGTCCGGCGTCGCCGACCCCTCGAGGTCAGTTCCGCATCGTAGAGGCCGGGTGTGACCGCTGGCGTCGGGTCACTGGGGAGCCGCCAGCTCTACGACAAGTCCTTCCCAGCCTGCGAGCTCGACTTCGCCGGACACCGGCTCGCCGTCGCGCCCCCGGTCGGTGCCGATCACGATCCTGCTCTCTGCCAGGGTCCACGTGGCAGAGGTGTCGGCGAAGTTCACGACAACCACGTGGCGGGCCCCGCGCTGCCAGGCCCAGACAGCCAGCGGCGCGTCACGACTCACATACGCTCCGGTGGCGAGATCGGGTTCGCGATGCCGCAGTGCGATGAGGTCACGGACCAAAGAGAGCGTCGAGCTCGGGTCTTCGCGCTGGCCCTCGACGTTGCACGCATCCACGTCGCCAATCGGCAGCCAGGGCGTCGAGGCAGTGGTGAAACCGCCCCCGGGCCCTGGGTTCCAGGGCATAGGGGTGCGCATGGCATCACGTCCCTCGTAGTACGGCCAGTATCGGACCCCGAGCGGGTCTCGCAGGTCCTCCCTGCCGACTGGAGTGTTGCCCAGGCCGATCTCGTCGCCCTGATACAAGACGATGGTGCCGCGGAGGCAGAGCAGCATCATGAGCGCGGCACGAACCCGTCTCGGGTCGTCTTGTGCCCAACGAGTGGCCAGGCGGGACATGTCGTGGTTGGAGCCGGTCCATACAGGGCACGCGTCCACGGGCAGCCAAGTCTCGGTCGCCTCGACCACCTGGCGAAGCGCGTCAGCCGACAGTGGCGACGTGATGAAAGGGAAGTTGAACGCCAGGTGCAGCTCGTCGGAACCGTTCCCGTAGTAGCGGGCCAGCGAGCCCACGTCGACCGGCGTCTCCCCGAGGAGGACCCGCGGCGCGTCGTAGGCGTCGGCGATCTGGCGCCACCGACGCAGCACGTCATGGACTTCGGGGCGGTTGGCGTTGAAGACCGGCCGCTGCCCGAAGAGCTGTGCTTCTGCGTCGTCGTCGGGAGTCGCCGCAGGGTTGTCCCGCAGGAGGGCATCTTTGACGATCATGTTGCACACGTCGATCCGAAAGCCGGCCACACCCCGATCGAGCCAGAACCTCAGTATCGAGTCGAACGAGTCCCGAACGCCGTCGTTCCACCAATTCAGGTCGGGCTGCTCGGCCAAGTGATTGTGCAGGTAGTACTGACCGGTGGGCTCGTCGAGGGTCCACGCCGGACCCCCGAAGCTGCTCACCCAGTTGTTGGGAGGCGAGCCGTCGGTACCTGGGTCCGCCCAGACGTACCAGTCTCGTCGCGGCGCGTCCCGAGACGACCGGGACTCGACGAACCAGGGATGCTGGTCGCTCGTGTGGTTCGGGACCAGGTCCAGCAGGACGCGGATCCCTCGTGCCCCGGCCTGGGCGACGAGCTCGTCCAGGTCACCCATGGTCCCGAGCTCCGGATGGACGTGGAGGTAGTCACTGACGTCGTAGCCCCAGTCGATGTCGGGTGACTCCGTCACAGGTGAGAGCCAGATGCCGTCCACGCCGAGATCCTCCAGGTGGTCGAGACGCTCGACGACGCCCCGCAAGTCGCCGATGCCATCGCCGTTTGCGTCGGAGAAAGACCTCACGTAGACCTGGTAGAGCACGCCGTAGCGCCACCACTGTGGGCCTTGGCGGGCGGCTCGCTTCTCGTCGCGTGGCTCGACGTGCACCGGCACCTCCTCCTGGGAGCGACCCATCGGCTGAGAGCCGGTGACCTGCTCCCCTCCTGCGCGGGCAGTGCGTGCCGTTCCGGTGGAAGGGCTCACGCCGGAGGCAGGGGCTGCCATGTCTTCACGACAACCCAGCATCGCCCCTGGGGAATGTGGTCCTTGGGCATCTTGCAAGCTGGTGACGGTGGGACGTTGTTGTGGAGCTTGACCACCCGGTACTCGGTCGGGCCGTAGTACTTGTCCACACCGTAGGTGAGCGTCGGCGAGAAGCCTCCGGGAAAATCAGTGATCCTCGACATCGCCTCGACAAAGGTCCGCCGGTTCAGGTCCGGCCCGGCATCTCGAGCGGCCGTCGCGAAGAGCTTGATCGCAATGCACCACGACTGGACCGGACCCTGCTCTTCGATATAGAAGTTCTGATTGCCTTTGGGCACCTGCGGGTATGCCTTGTGCCAGGTGTCGAAACAGCTCCTGACGCCCGGGTCGTACCCGCCCTGGCTCTCGGGCCGGTTGTCGTCGATGCCTCCCAGCGTCTCGGTCGTGACGCCCTCCTGGCCGTTCAGCGCCTTCTCATAGGGAACGGGAATGAGGCCAAGTGCTGATTCGATCGTCGACTGGTAGTCGGAGAGCAGCAGCCGAGGATAGAAATTCTGCTCCGTCTCGGCTTGGAGCACCGGGTAGAGGGCATTGAAGGACATGAGCGGGATGACCGACGTGACCCCGTCGGACCTCAGCTCCTGGACGATGAGGGGAGCTTCGGCATTGGTCGTCGCCGTGTCTGTGGGATTGGCATCGATCGTCTCGACGATCGGTGAGATACCCGCGCGCGCCAGATCCGGCAGGAGGTCATCGGTGAGAGCCGCCTGATCGCTGGCGTCGTTGCCGGCGATCACGGCCACTCGCTTGCTACCTCCGATCAGGTGTGTAGCCAGTCCCCAGTCGACCGTGGCCTGGAGTATCGGCGCCTGGTCCGGACCGATCCACCAGAGGTAGGGTGCCCCCAACGTCGTCCACTTCGTGACCGTCGTCCACGCGCTCAGCAAGGGCGTATGCCCTTCCTGGGTGATGCAGAGCTGGTTTGTCCCCGTCCAGGTGCCGAACCCGTCGAGCACGGCGAACGCGGCGGGGCTCCCCTGGGTCCAGTCCTTGCACAAAGAGCGCATCTCGGATGTGTTGGCCGGTGTGAATGTGACGATGATGGGATGGATCTTGCGTCCGTGGATCCCGCCCTCCGCGTTCACCTGGTCCACGAAGAGGTGGATGGCCTTGGTCTGCTCGCCGAATTCGACATCTTCGGCGAAGCCGATCCTCCCTGCGAGCGAGTTGAGGGACACCACCGGGAAGACCACGTTGATTGTGTTCCCCACGATCCCGCGCGTGCTGGTACTGGCATGGCTGAGCACGCTCGCACCGGTCTCAGTCCCGCCGGCAGACCCGGCACCTTGGCTCGTTCCCACCGCAACCGCTTGGCTCTCCGAAGGCGCCGAGGGGGCGCTCGCCACGTAGACCCCGAGACCCGCGGCCGTGACGACCAGGACTGCGATCGTCCGCAACTGGACGGAAAGGGAGCGCCGGCGGAACCGGAGGACGGCCCGCCCGGCAGCCTTTCGCACGCCTCGGCGCCCGACGGCTCGCAGCCTCGTGCGGTCCCGACGAGCCGTCCGCTTTCCCATCTCGCTCGACAGTACCAGCAGGCTGCCGAAGTGCCGAGCCCCCCTTCAGCGTTTCGGGCTCACGACGGCGGTCGAGCGGGCGGTGTCGAAGGCGTGCCAGGCGCGGGACCGGGGGTGCTGCCGTTCCCCGATCCGGGACCTGCCCCCTTCAGCACGTCCACCAGCATCTCGGCACCGCCGACGAGCGCTGCAGCCTCGTAGGGCAGGACCAGCTTCGAGTTCGGCGCAGAGGCGATGTCCTGGAGGGCCCGCAGCTGGAGGACTGCAAGGGTGTTGGGATGGATCGCGGCCTCGTCGATGGCCGACAGGGCGGCAGCCTCGCCTTCGCCGCGGAGCAGCCGGGCCTTCTTCTCACCTTCGGCACGCAACTCCAACGACTTCATCTGCGCCTCGGCGGCCAGGATGGCGGAGGCCTTGGCTCCTTCGGCTTCGAGCACCGTTGCCTGGCGTCGTCCTTCGGCGGTGTTGATCGCCGCCTGCTGCTCTCCCTCGGATTTCAAGATGGCCGCCCGCTTGTGCTGCTCGGCCTCCTTCTGCTCCGACATGGCCTGGAGGACATTGTTGGGAGGGGTGATGTCGAGGATCTCGATCCGGTTGAGGCGAACACCCCACTTCATGGCCGCATCGGCCATGTGCTCCTGCATTCGGTTGTTGATCGTCTCGCGCTCGGAAAGCGACTGGTCAAGCGTCAGCTCGCCGAAGACGGCGCGAAGGGCGGTACGGGAGAGCTGGTCCACCGCCAAGGTGTAGTCCGCGATCTCGAACAAAGCAGCCTTCACGTCGATCACCTGGCAGAAGATGGTCGCGCTCACCCACAGAGAAACGTTGTCACGAGTGATGACGGCCTGCTGGTCCCCGGTCATGGGGAACTCGCGCATGTCGACCTTTTCCATTCGATCGACGATTGGAATGATCACGTGGAGGCCGGGCTGGGAGACCACCTTGAATTCCCCAAGGCGCTTCACCACCCCGACGCTTCCCTGCTGGACGATCTTGAGGCTGCGCACGAGGAGATAGAGGATCGCCAGGACGAGCACGATGCCGATGACGATGCCGACCACCGTGGCGACTCCGGTCGCACTTGCGAGCATGGGGACTCCCCTCTCAGGATCCCATGCTAGCCGTCGCGGTCGGTGGTGAACACGACGAGCAACCCCCGTTCCACGTCGGCCACCACCACGCTCGCTCCGGGCTCGATCGTCTGATCGGGGTCGAGGGGAATGGCCAGCCAGTCCTCGCCCCGGGCCCGGATCCACCCCGGGTGGTGCGAGCCTCGGATCTCCTTGGTGACGAGGGCCGTCTCACCGATCATGCCCTGGACTCCGTTCAGCATGGCCGGCACCTCCCTTCGAGACTTCCAGGTGAGCCGATCCTACCGGCACGCTCATCCGCTCCAGAATACCTAGGCATTCCTAAGCACTCCTTTTCTTTTCGCTCTCCAGCCGCTGAGTCTCCCCCGGCGTATCCACGAAGCCGGGACTCTGCGAGTCGACAACCATGAAGCTGTCTCCCACGTCGGGAACGCTCCCGCGTGGTTTGCTTGGAGTCCTGCC
>JAJYWG010000340.1 GCA_021791615.1 Actinomycetes bacterium | reverse complement strand
TCCCGAGCGAACGTGCGCGCGAGCCAACACGCCGGCGCACGCGCGGCCGTAGGCCTCGAGACGCCGACGATCGAGGCGCGCGAGGTCCACCGCCGCTCGATGCGGGTCGAGTCGACGAACGTAAAAACTGCGATCCCGACCTCCCGCAGGTGCGTCGTACCAGCCGAGGAACTCGTCGGACGTGGACTCCAGGAGCCGCTGCCCCGCGACCACTCGCTCCCCGGCGCGGTGGCGCTCCTCGACGCCACGCGCTCGCCCTACGTGTGATGCCACGACCTCGCGTACCCGCAGCACGAGGGGGTCACCCGCGTCGCGGCCGACCAGCAGAACGACGTAGTCCTCACGACCCACCGACCCGATGCCCACGACCTCGCGCGCCACCTCCACGGGAGTGAACTGAGTGAGGAGCGCGCGCCGATCGTCACTGAGCGACGCGGCGTAGCGCGACAGCACGCGCGCCAGTGTCACACGAGCCTCGTCGTCGCTCAGCGCCATCACGTACGGCGAACGCAGCCGAATCCTCGGCTCGCCCCGCCGATACGTGAGAAGGGAACCGTAGGCCCGCTCCGAAGTGTGCCGCGTCACGGGACCGATCACCTGATCGACGCGGCGTTGGGCCGACTCGCTGAAGAGCGTGAGTAGTCGACGGTCGAGGGGGTCAGCGTCGAGCGCCGCGTGCCACGCCTCCATCCGGGGTCGGCGCGACAGTTGGGCGATCACCCGCTGGTACTCGTGCGCCGCCGCGCGAGCCGCGCGGTCTTGGACCGTCACGGAGTGCCCGAGGTGGTCGGCCGCCACCACGAGGGACGCGGCCAGACGCTTCACGTCCCACTCGAAGGGACCACGCGCCGTCTCGTCGAAGTCCGCGATCTCGAGAATCGTCCGGCCCGTGGCCGTGGTGATCAGGCTGAAGTTCTCGACGTGGGCGTCACCGCACAGCTGCACGTCGATCCCGGTGCTCGCCGCGCGCGCCAGGTCATCGCTCATCCGCGCACCGCTGCCGCGCAGGAAGGCGACGGGACTCGCGACGGGCCGGTGATAGCGCAGGGGTACGAGCCTCTCGAGACGCTCCTCCTCGTCGTCGTCGAGGCCGGCCAGGGGCGCCTCGTCCTCGGGTCGCGGGGCCAACTGCGCCAGGGTCCGGCGCGGTGCCTGAGCGCGATGCGCCCGCCCCTCGCGGCGTCGCTGGGTCGGCGTCGGGCCGCTCGACCACCTCACGCGACCGACGCTCCCCGAAGAGATCGCACGTGACGCCAGCGCGGGCCCACCCGCAGTACGAGCACGAGCACGAGCACGAGGTCGTTGACGAAGATCACGGCGGGGAAGAGGACGGCAGCCGTCGTCACGTGTCGCACTGCCAAAAGAGTCAGCGCGGTGTTGGCCACGCCCGAGAGGAAAACCAGCCAGGATTCGCTGGACGGCTCCGTCCACGACTTGCGCAACGTCGGCAATCCGGCCACCTGATCGGCCACCACGAACGCGACCAGCGCGACAGTCGGCTCGTTGATCAGCAGCCAGAAGGCGATGCCGAGCAGCGAGATCACTCCGCACACCACGTCGAACGTCGTGATCGCCCAGGCCGATGACCCGTTGGCGAAGCTCGCGGCAAAGACCAGCAGTGGCACGACGCCGAACATCAGCGTCATCAAGGACACGAGCCCCACGTGCTGTTGGACCTCCACCACGAAGGCCAGGACGCCCTCCACGCCCCAGAGACCCCACGTCACCCGGTGCGGTGCGGTGACGCCGCGCAGGGTGTCGCGGATGTACCCCGCGGCGCCCAGCAGCGACAGGGCCGCCGCCAGGAACACGAAGTGGGAGTTGATCACCCCCCCAGTCTGCCCGTCACGGCGCCACCACGTCCGCAACCCTCCCGTTCGCAGTATCCTCCGAGGTCGTGGACGCGCAGCACTTCCTGGGCCTCGAACGCTGCGACGAGCGCACGTGGCGCCTGACGGTGACCGATCGACTGATCACGCCGGGCCAGTTCCTCTTCGGCGGCTGCGGCCTGGCCGCGGGCCTCGTCGCCCTTGAGGGGGCCAGCGGGCGGCCAACGGTGTGGGCCACCGCCCACTATCTCTCCTACGCGCCACGCGGCGCCGAGCTCGTGGTCACCACCGACCTCGCCGTCACTGGCGGCCACGTCACTCAGGCGCGCGCCGTCGCCACCGTTGACTCGCGTGAGATCCTTACCGTGAACGCGGCGCTGGGGACCGGAACGCTGAACGCGCCCGGTCCGTGGATGACCATGCCCGACGTACCCGACCCGGAGCAGTGCCCGCCACGCCGCATGCCCCAAGGACTCGGGGCCTCGATCTTCGAGCACGTGGAGAGCCGCGTCGCCCTCGGACGAACGTTCGATGATCTCGACGGAACGCCGAGCAGCCCCCACTCCGCCATCTGGGCCCGAGTGCCGGGCCACTTCGACCCCTCCGCCGCCACCCTGGCCATCTTTGGTGACTACGTCTCGGGCGGGGTGAGTCAGCCTCTCGGTCGACGGACGATGGGGCGGAGTCTTGACAACACGATTCGAGTCGTCACCCTGGAGCCGACCGAATGGGTACTGTGTGACATCCACATGTATGCCCTGGCCGGTGGCTTCGCCCAGGGGACGGCCTTCCTGTGGAGCCGCGGAGGCACGCTCCTCGCCACGGCGAGCCAGTCGATCGCGGCACGTCTCTGGGACCAGCCCGGCCCACCAACGGGTGTAGCGGCTGGTGTAGATTAGTAGCCCTTGGGGCTATAGCTCAGTCGGTTAGAGCGCGTCACTGATAATGACGAGGTCGTAAGTTCGATTCTTACTAGCCCCACCGAGAGGGTTTCCCATAAATCTGGGAAATCGTTCGAGGACTTCTACAATCGTCAACGGCGCCGCTCGTCGCTCGACGACGACTCACCCGTCGAGTTCGAACTATCGATCATTGGGGGTCTCCATCTAACCGGAGTAGATCCGACTATTTCGCGGTAATGTCCCGGGTGTGCTCGTCGCACCCCGTGCCCATCGGGACTACCCGGCAGACCTCGGCGAGTTCGGTGCGTGGTTCTCGAAGGACGCTGACTGTCTTGACTACCTCAGGTGGCTTCGATGGCCCGGCGGTTTTGTTTGCGAGAACTGCGGAGCGGCTGGATGGCTCAACGGGGACGGGCGCTACGAGTGCTCATCGTGCCATCTGCGTACCAGTGTCACGGCCGGCACCATCTTCGACCGGACGCGCACACCCCTGACAGTCTGGTTCCACGCCGCCTGGCTGTTCGCCACGAGTAAGGACGGCATCTCTGCGATGGCCCTCCAGCGACAACTCGGACTTCGGAGCCACCAGACTGCTTGGACGATGCTCACCAAGCTCAGGACCGTGACGGTCAACCCCGGACGCGATCTGCTCACAGGCGACGTCGAAGTCGATGAGACTTTCTATGGGGGGCGGACTCCCGGCCAGCGCGGGGGTCGTCAGCACGGGGCGAAGTTGCCGGTCATCGTGGCGGTCGAGCGACACCAGCCCCGTGGGTTCGGGCGTTGCCGAATGGGCATCGTCGACCGCGTCAACCACGCGACCCTGCGTCAGTTCTTGGTCGCCAACGTTGCGCCAGGCGCGACAATCCACAGCGATGGTCTCAACTCCTACGTTCGCGCCACGGGTGGCCTCTACAACCTGAATGCACAACCAGCCCCAGGAGCCCAGGCGCCCGTCGTCCTGCCCGGCGCACATCGAGTGGCGTCGCTCTTCAAGCGCTGGATGCTCGGCACCCATCAGGGCAGCGCCGACTGGGACCACCTGGCTCTCTATCTCGACGAGTTCGTCTTCCGGTTCAACCGGCGGACCAGCCGACATCGAGGACTCGTCTTCTTGCGCTTGATGGAGCAAGCTGTAGCTCACGGTCCCGCGCCCTGTTGAGCGACGTATTCGATGATCAGCAACTCCTCCTGAAACGCCACCGAGCGTGATGATGTGCTGAGGCAGCGTTGGTGGTTGCGTTGTCGCTTCGGGCGATGGCAACGTGGGGGGTTCAAGAAAAGACAAGGACCCCTTCGCTCTTCTCTTTGCATGAGTGCGAAGGGGTCCTCTGAGATGCCCGGAGACACCGATGCTCATCGTAGTGAACGACCCCACCCATGTCGAGCGCACACTGCTCGCGGGACGACTGTCCTGCCCGCACTGTGACGGCCAGCTGCACCCCTGGGGTCACGCCCGGCGGCGCGTGCTGCGCACCGCAACGCGCAACGTGGAACATCAACCCCGACGAGCCCGCTGCTCGAAGTGCCTGGTGACCTCGGTGCTACTTCCCGACGTCTGTCTCTCGCGCCGGGTCGACGAGGTGGCGGTGATCGGTCGGGCGCTGCTGGAAAAGGCCGCGGGCGCCGGGCACCGCACCATCGCCGCCCGGCTGGCTCGACCAGCCGAGACCGTGCGCGGTTGGCTGAGGCGATTCTCCTCGCGGGTTCCGGTAATCCAGCAGCACTTTCGCCGCTGGGCCCTCGCGCTCGATCCTCGTCTGGAGACGGTCACCCCTCAGGGCTCTCCCTTCGCCGACGCGCTCGAGGCGATCGGACTGGCGACCCGGGCCGCCAGCCTCTTGTTCGGACTCCGGCCGGTCTGGTCCTGGGTGAGTGCGATGACCGGCGGCGCGCTGCTCTCCAACACGAACTCACCCTTTCCGGCGCCGCGCTGAGCGGCGAGCCTGGCTCGTGGCACCGCTCGGTGCCCAGAGACCAGGAGAAGAAGGTGGCACGCCACCCCGAAGAACAGCGACGATCACGCGCCGAGGACATCGCGCTCTTTCGCTACGCGCTCGTGCGCGAGGCGGCGAACGACCGGCTGTCCACGCGAGAACGCGGCCGCCTCGTGCGCGCTCTCGCCGAGGCCACCCACCAAGGGCCCGACGGCACGCCGGTCAGCGTCTCTCGTCCGACGATCGACCGGTGGATCCGCGCCTATCGCGCGGGGGGCTTTGGCGCCCTGGCGCCGAGCCCGCGGCGCGTCGAGGCGCGCACGCCGGCGGGACTGTTGGCACTCGCCTGTGACCTGCGCCGCGAGGACCCCGCGCGCACTGCGGCGCACATCGCCGCGATGCTACGAGTCAGCCACGAGTGGTCCCCGCACCCGCGCACCCTGCAGCGCCACTTCGCCGCCCTCGGGCTGACCCGCGCACAGCTCAGTGCGAGCAACGTCGCCTTCGGCCGCTTCGAGGCCACGCACCCCAACGAGCTCTGGGTCGGCGACGCGCTGCACGGGCCCGTCATCGGGGGCAAGAAGGCGATCCTGTTCTGCTTCCTCGACGACCACTCGCGCCTGGTCACCGGACATCGCTGGACCTACGCGGAGGACACGCTCTCCGCCGAGAGCGCCCTGCGTCGAGGGATCTTGTCACGGGGTCTGCCAGGCACGGCTTATCTCGACAACGGGAGTTCCTTCGTCTCCAAGCAGCTGCTGCGCGCCCTCGCGGTCCTGGGCGTGCGACTCGTGCACAGCCGGCCGGGTCGGCCCCAGGGCCGGGGCAAGATCGAGCGGTTCTTTCGCACCGTGCGCGACCAGTTCCTCGTCGAGGCCGCCCACTCGGAGATTCCCACCCTCGAGGTGCTCGAGGCGCGCTTCGTCGCCTGGGTCGAGCGGGTCTATCACGTGCGCGTGCACTCCGAGACCAACGAGACGCCGCTCGAGCGCTTCAGCGTGCTCGGAGCGCCCGTGATCCCCCCGATGGCGCTCGTGCGCGAGGCGTTCTTGTTCGCCGAGACCCGCACGGTCACCAAGCTGGCGACGGTGTCGCTGTTCGCGAACCACTACGAGGTCGACCAAGCCCTCATCGGGCGGCGCGTCGAGCTGGTCTTCGATCCCTTCGACCTGGGATCGATCCGCGTGCGCTACCACGACGCCGACTTCGGTCTCGCGGTGCCCCAGAAGATCGGCCGTCACGTGCACCCGATGGCCAAGGTCGCCCCGCCAGTCGGACCACCGACCGGCATCGACTATCTCGGCCTCGTCGAGGCGCGCCACCGCGGTGCCCTCGGCGAACCCATCGGCTACTCAAAGCTCAACGGCGAGTCGACGACCCCGGCCGAGTTGACGACCGACGAGAACGGGGGTCCCCGATGAGCATCGAGCAGATCCGCTCACACTTTGGCTTTTCCAAGATGCCCTTTGGCAAGGACCTGGCCCCCTCGATGCTGCACCGCCACCACGGCCACCAGGAGGCGCTCGCGCGGATCTCGTTCCTCGTGGAAGAACAGGCGATCGGGGTCGTGACCGGCGAGGTGGGCTCGGGCAAGACGGTCGCCGCGCGCGCGGCGATGTCCCAACTCGAGCCGAGTCGTCATAGCGTCATCTACCTGGCGAACCCCGCGATCGGCGCCCGGGGCCTCTACGCCGAGATCGTCGTGCGCCTGGGTGGTGAGCCACGCTTCTTCAAGTCGGCCCTCATCGCCCAGGCGGGCGAGTTGCTCGCCAAAGAGCTGGCCGAGCGCGGACGACGGGTCGTGGTGATCGTTGACGAGAGCCACCTGCTCGACGCGGGCCAACTCGAAGAGCTGCGCCTCCTCACCAACTCCGAGATGGACAGCGCCTCGCCGTTCGCCTTGCTCCTGCTCGGCCAGCCGAGCCTGCGGGCGCGACTGCGCCTCGGGAGCTTCGCGGCGCTCGACCAGCGGGTGACGCTGCGCTACGCGCTGCCCCCGATGAGCAGCGACGAGACCTCGAGCTACGTGGGCCATCACCTCGCCCTCTGCGGGCGCTCGGACACGCTCTTTTCCGACGACGCCCTCTCCAGCCTCCACCAGGCCGGTCGCGGCCTTCCCCGAGCGGTGAACAACCTCGCTCGCCAGGCCCTCGTCGCCGCCTACGCGAACCGCAGCGCGATTGTCGACGAGAAGGCCGCTCGCCAGGCCATCACCGAGGTGGACGCCGAGTGAGATGACTGAGATGACGGGGAGAGGGCCTCGTCATCACCGTCGACGCCGCCGCGCGACAACGTGATCACGCGAGGTCATCAGCGGGAGTGTCTACGCCGTCATCAATTTGTCTGGCTGACAACACGCCCTACCGCGAGCTCATCGTCACACCCCGCCCCAAGAGTGTCCAGCCCACGCCACCATCACCGATGGTGCGCGGACGAACCCTGTCGTTAGAGCGAACACCAGAGCGCCGACCTTGGAGGAGCTAAGAGTCGCCTAGCCGCGGTTCACTGTCCGCGTCGAGAAATCTCTACCGGCAGCCGCTGGCCGATGGGAGGACGAGACTCTGGTCAAGGTGAAGCACGTAGTGGTGCGATCCGGCAGAGTACGTGACGTCCGCCCCGCGGATCGCCCACGGACCAGCGACGTCCGAGTGAAGTCGGACTCGAAGGACCAAGAAGTCCCACACGCGCGATTTCGAGTAGGGCTCCACCGCACTGCCAATGGCTGGTCTCGACACGTTCTTGCTCGTGACTACCGGAACGTGAAGGGAGGCAGCCACCTCGCCAGTCGTAGATCCGGGCTTACGCGCGACGAGACTGCTCGAAACGGTTGCCAGGAGCGCCGCGTTGGCATTGATCGTGACCGAGGTGATGCGCACGGAGCGCTGAGACGTGTTCACGAAGGCCAGGTTGGCGTCACCCACTTCGCACGTCCCGAGCGACGACAAACGATAGGTGTATCCGGAGTTCCACTGTCCCACGCTGACCAAAGGTGCTGTCGTGGACGCTCCGCTCAGTGAGCTTGATGGGACCACCAGCGCAGTTGCGCCGAACAACAGGATCGCCGACGTGCGACCAAGTCGATGTAGAAAGCTTGGAGCAGGTCGGTCCTGAGTAGACATAACTTGAATAGTACGACTCATCGACGCGAAAGCACGCAACACCGACGATTCACGTGATTACTCCGGTTAGATGGAGACCCCCATATCGATCAAGGCAGAGATAGCCACCTGATTTCAAGAACGAATTGGGTAACAAAACCCAGCGCAGGTAAAACGGCGTCTTGGCATCACCTCTCTTCTTACTCTCGTCCAATGTGGAGTAGTCGTAACTGCTGCGACGATCGAGGACCCGTTGAGTACCGACACTGGTGTCCGGTGGCGAGGTGCGGAACCCGTGAGCGACGGTGCAGGCGCGAAACTGTTCCATGGGCTGGTGTCACCCACGACAGAGCCCGTACACGGCAAACATCCGCCCACTGTCGCACGACACTGCCGCAACTTCACACGAGCGACCAGAGACTTCCGCGAGAAGTTCCGCGCGAAAGACAGTCTCAGCCCATGTCTCGACAGTCAATCACGAGGCTGCCTCTGCGTCACCGGCAGGTTCACCCTTCCGCGTGAACAGTCCCCGCGGCCGAACTCGACTACACGCTCGGCGCGCAGCCGCACCCCCAGCCACCGCGAGCCCCCAACTGTCGTGAGAACCGCGTAACGCTACTTGCGCACCACGGACTCCACTGTCTGAGCGAGAATCGCCTGTCCACCCACACTCGGGTGGACCCCGCAACCCGTCATGGTGCTGCCCGTGTACAACTGCGTGAGTAGGCCGGCGTTACACGTGTTGCCCGCGGAGTACTGGGCCGCC
>JAJYWG010000300.1 GCA_021791615.1 Actinomycetes bacterium | reverse complement strand
ATGAGCGGTTGTTCCTCGATGTCCAACGGCAACGGCCGGCCCGGTGCTACCTCCGTTCCGGCACCCGACGCCGAGGTGGCGCGGCTACGAGCAGAGCTCGACCAGCTCCGGGCCGAGCGGCCAGCATCGCGCTCGGAGCGCCCCGCCCTCGGCCTTCGTGTTCCCGGTGGTGCCCACGACGACGCAGCGGTCAGTTGATCGCCGGCACCGGGGCCAGTCCTCGGTAGCCGGGAATGCCGTGGCCACGAGCGAGGAGCCTCTGGGCAGAGCAGTGAGCGGGCGCTTCATCCCGGTCAAGGTGGACCTCAGGCCCCCGCCGGCGGCACGCGCCAAGCGCGCCCTCAAATGGGCGCTCATCGTCCTTGGGGTGACCCTCTTCGGTTTCGGCTACCTCGGCGCGCTCAGCGGAGCCATGGCGCACATGCAGCTCCATCTCCCGGCCCAGCTCCTCGGGATCGTGCTCGTCGTTGTCGGCGTGGCGCTGCGCACTCGACCTTCGTAACGGCCTGCGGCCGCGCCTCGCAGCCAGCCGTTCGGGACGCCCATGCCGACGGGCCGGAGCCGCCGAGCCCGGGTCCTGCCAAAGGGTATGAGGGGCTACGGAATCCCCCAAGCGTGTTCGATCCCTCGAGCCCTGGGGATGGCAGCGCCGGATCGGACACCGCGACGAGACGGCGCTTGCCGCTCGACCCGACCGACCGATGCTGTTGTCCTCGACCTCTAATCCCGACTAACATGGTCAGCAATTGCGCACGGGAGGTCGGCGATGGCGACTGCGACGGACACCGAGGAGTACGGGCTGACGGTCGAGGTGCCCGACCGCCCGGGTGAGCTGCGCTTCGCCCAGGTGATGGGGAGCGTGCCCGAGCCGCCCGAGGTGGCCAACCCCCGCCACGGCCTCGCCCCCCGAGGTGCCCAGGCCGACCCCGCTTCGCCGGTCATCGACTTCGATTTCGTCCGGCGCGACGAGGTGTGGGCAGAGGGGCTCGCCCAGCTCTACGAGTCGGCCAACGCCCAGCAGTGGGACGCCACCACCGACATCGCCTGGGACCGTCTTGTGGCTTTGCCCGACGAGGTGGAGTCGGCGGTGGCTCAGGTCATGACGTTCCTGGCCGAGAACGAGTTCGTGGCGCTGTACCTGCCGGCCAAGCTCCTGCCCCGGGTGCACCCGGAGTACACCGAGGTGGCCCTGGTCCTCGCCTCCCAGGTCAAGGACGAGGCCCGCCACATCGAGGTGTTCACCAAGCGGGCCTTGGCCGGCGGGAAGGGCCTGGGCAAGGTGGAGCCTGCTACCCAGTGGGCGCTGCGTTCGCTGCTGAGCCACGAGGACTTCACCGAGGTGTCGTTCCTGCTGCACGTGGTGGGCGAGGGGACCTTCTTGGAGCTGCTGCGCTTCTTGGAGACCCACGCCCCCGACGAGGTCACCCGCCAGATCATGCGCCGCACCCGCCGTGACGAGGCCCGCCATGTCGGCTACGGCCTGGACCACGTCGGCTGGCGGCTCGCCCGCCAGCCCGAGCTCGCTGTCCAGCTTCTGGCCGCGGCCGAGCGCCGGGCGGCGTTCGTTCGTGCCTCGGCGGGGGCCAGCGCGGCGGTGCAATCGGCGCTCGCCACCCTGGCCGGCGGCGGCGGCGAAGACCACGAGATCGAGTCGGGGATGGAGGCGGTGAAGGACCTCTACCACCAGATGCACGACAAGCGCCTGGTGCGCCTGCGCCGGGCCGGTTTCCCCGAGGAGGTCGCCCAGGAGATCTCCGCCCTGCACGGGGAGGCGGTCAAGACCTTCATGTGACCCGCTGCCCAGCACAGCGCATCCACGAACTGTCCCACACGAACACCGCGCGAGAGGATCCCAGCGATGAGCGAGACGACCACCAATCTGAACGACGTCGACATGGCCACCCTGCACCAGCTGGTCGAGATGTACCAGGGCGACCCCGAGGCGGGCCATTCCACCTGGTCGGCGAGGGTACAGTGGCTCGGAGGGTTCCGGGCCGAGGCCCAAGTCCGCGAACTTCCCCCGGTACGGGCCGACGAGCCGACCTGGTTGGCGGGTACCGACACCGGGCCCAACGCCGTCGAGCACCTGCTCGGCGCCTTGGGCCAGTGCCTGGCTGTCGGCTACGCGGCCAACGCCGCGGTGCGCGGCATCCGCATCGACGCGCTCGAGATCACCTTACGGGGCGAGATCGACCTGCCGGTCTTCCTCGGGCTCGCAGGGGGCAACGCCGGCTACGACCGCATCAACGTGGAGGTGCACCTCGACGCAGACGCTCCCAGGGACCAGCTGGAGGAACTGCACCGCCACGTGCTCGCCACCTCCCCGGTCGGCAACACGCTCGCCAACCCGGTCCAGATCGAGGCACGCCTCGCAACTTGAATTGGGTGGCTGCCGGCCTTCGGTGTTCTCGCTGCCGATATTCGCGCCCGCCTCGTGTCCCGGGGGGAGGCGTCAGGAGGCTCACACTGCCTCGGCCAGGCTGAGGGAGAAGTCCCCGGCGGTGTCGGTCCACCACCGCACCATTTCGAACCCGGCCCGCTCGAGCTCGGCCTCCAGTCGGGAGCGGCGGAACTTGGCGCTGATCTCGGTGCGCATCTCCTCGCCCCGGGAAAAGTGGACCTCGATGCCGAGGCCGGGCACGCGAACGACCTGATCGCAGCGCGACCTGAGCCGCATCTCGATCCATTCCGCGTCGGGGTCCCAGCGGACCACGTGGTCGAAGCGATCGAGGTGAAAGTCGGCGCCGAGCTGCGCGTTGAGCACCGCCAGGACGTTGCGGTTGAATTCGGCGGTGACCCCCGCCCGGTCGTCGTAGGCGGGCACCAGACGTCCGGGTGACTTGACCAGGTCCGCGCCGAGCAAGAGGTGGTCGCCGCCGGTCATCGTGGCCCGCAGCCGCGAGTAGAACGAGTGCCGCTCGTCGGGCATCAGGTTGCCGATGGTTCCCCCCAAGAAGGCGACCAGTTGGCGGCCGTGGCGTGGAGTGCGATGCAAGTGGCGCCCGAAGTCCCCGACCACCCCGGTGACGGCGAGCCCGGGGTAGGCCCGGGCGATCGCCATGCCGGCGTCATGGACCGCCTCCTCGCAGATGTCCAAGGCCACGTAGCGCGACAACGTGCAGCCCCCGACCAGGGCGTCGAGGAGGATCCTCGTCTTGGTCGCCGAGCCCGATCCCAGCTCCACCAGGGTCTGGGGGCGGCTCAGGGCGGCGATGTCGCCGGCCCGGTCGGTGAGGATCTCCCGTTCCCGGCGCGCCGGGTAGTATTCCGCCAGCGCGGTGATCGCCTCGAACAGCGCCGAACCGCGGCGGTCGTAGAACCACTTCGGCGGCAGATCCTTCGGCGTCGCCGTCAGGCCGAGGCGTGCCTCTGCGCGTAGGGCGGCGTCGAGCTCGGCGGCGTCGAGGTGCACGTCGAGGCTTGGGGAATGGACCGCGGTCATCGAGCTGGTCTCCTTGCGGTTCGTCATGGGCGAAGTCCGGCAGCACGGGGTCATCTCCTGGCCCGTCCCATCCCCGGGGCGGGAGCCCCGCTCGACGCCTCGTTCATGCATCGCGGGCCAGGCGGAGACCGGCGAAGGCCCAGCGGGCCGCGGCCGAAAAGAAGTTGCGGTACGTGGCGCGTGCGTGCCCGGCCGGGGTCGCACACGAGCCTCCGCGCAGCACGTACTGGTTGACCATGAACTTGCCGTTGTACTCGCCCACCGCCCCTCGGGCGGGGCGGTAGCCCGGGTAGGGGGCATAGGCGCTGGAGGTCCACTGCCAGACCTCCCCGACGAATCCCTGGTCCCCTGCGGTCGGGGGGCGGGGGTGGAGCGCTCCGACCGCAGGGGCGTCGGCGCCGCCCGCCGCGCCCGCCGCCACGGCCTCCCACTCGAACTCGGTGGGGAGGCGTGCCCCGGCCCAGCGGGCGTAGGCGTCGGCTTCGAACAGGCTCACGTGGCACACCGGCTCGGCCGGATCGACCGGCCGGTCCCCGCCCAGGGTGAACTGCCGCCAGGCGCCCTCGAGGTGTGACCAGTAACCCGGCGCCTGCCATCTGTGGGCCTGGACGGCGGCCCATCCCTCCGACAGCCACAGGTCCGGGCGGCGGTAGCCACCGTCATCGATGAAGGCGAGCCACTCCCCGTTGGTCACCAGGGCACTGGCCAGCTCGAAAGGGGCCAGGTGCACGGTGTGGAGGGGAGTTTCGTTGTCGAAGCAGAAGCCTTCCCCGCCGTGGCCGATCTCAACGAGGCCGCCGTCGTGGCCGATCCAACCGCCGGCTGGCGGGCGGGGCGCCGGCATGGTCGCCTCGGTCGCAGGGGCGTAGGCCGGGGCCAGCGGGTTGAGCGACAGGAGGTGCTTGATGTCCATGAGCATCAGCTCCTGGTGCTGCTGCTCGTGGTGCAGGCCGAGCTCGACCAGTTCCGCGACGGCGCCGTCCGGCGGATCGGTGAGGAAGAGCGCCATCGCCTCGTCGACATGCGCTCGGTAGCAGGCGACCTCGGCCACCCCCGGGCGGGTGATCATGCCGCGTTCGGGACGGGGATGGCGGGGCCCGGCCGCCTCGTAGTAGGAGTTGAACAGGTAGCCGTAGGTGGGGTGGAACCGGCGGTAGCCGGCGAGCGACGGTTCGAGGACAAAGGTCTCGAAGAACCAGGAGGTGTGGGCCCGGTGCCACTTGGTCGGGCTGGCGTCGGGCATCGACTGCACGGTCTGGTCCTCGGCCGATAACGGCTGGGCAAGACGCTCGGTCCGCTCCCGCACCTGTCGGTAGCCGAGGACGGTCTGGGAACCGGGGGCCTCAGTCTCGGAGCACGTGACGCCGGTCATCGTCGAGACCGCTCCTCTCTTGGTCCTGAGCCGGTCCACTCTCCTGGTGGGTTCGGCTGGGCAGAAACCCCCGTCGGGTGTGCAGAGCTCGGGCTCGCGCTCGACCCCAAGTCCTCTGAGCCCGCGAAGTCGCCTGCGGCCAGGGCAACGGCCCCGGGTTGGCCGCCTGCCGGATGGACAGGGCGTGCCGCTGTGTCGCGCATGACCGAGGGTCGGCGCCGAAAGAGGAGCCAGGCCGCGCCGCCCAAGCCGGCGACGGCAAGGGCGAGCCCGGCGCCCTCGGTGAGATAGGCGCCGAGTCCGCCGCCCCGGGAGAGCCAGAGGAGCTGGTCGAAGAACCGCCCCAGTCCCCAGAGCCCCACCCCGACCGCCAGCACCAGACCGGGCGGTCCACCCCGGCGGGCCAGGCGCCGTTCCAGCCAGATGAGCAGGCCGAAGACCACCCAGTCCTCGGCCGACTGGAACAGCGGCACCGGCACCCGCCTGCCGACCTCGCCGGCATAGCGCAGCCCGTACCAGGCGGTGGTCGGCGGGCCCCCGCCTCCCACCTCGAACTGGCAGGCGAGCAGCCGGCCGACCGCCCACGTCGCGACCAAGGCGGGGACCGCCACGTCGCCGAGCCGCACCAAGGACACGGCGGGGACGCGTCGGCGGGCAACCCACAGGGCGGCGGGGACCCCGAGGGCAAGACCCCCGAAAGATGACAGTCCGCCGTGCCAGACGGCGAGGACTTCTGCTGGGTGGGCGCCGTAGTAGGCGGGGTCGGTCACGACGTCAGCGAGGCGGGCACCGACCAAGGCGGCCACGATCACCCACAGCGCCGCTGCGGGCAGCCACGCCGACGGAAGTCCGGCGCGGCGCAGTCGGCGCTCGGTGTAGGCGAGGCCGAACCAAAAGCTGAGGGCCAGACCGATGCCGTAGGCGGTGAGGGTCAAGCGGCCGAGGTGGTAGACGACCGGGAACGATCCCATGGCAGAGACGCGACCTTCTCTGGCTCGATCTAGCGCTCGGCGGCGGCCAGAACGAACATCGACAGCGCCATCAGGCCAAGCCCGGCACCCGGGCGCCGTCTGCGAGTCAGCCGGACCCACCCGAGCAGGCCGCCGAGGCTGATGACGAGGACGCCCACGTGCAACCATCCGGCAACCGCCGCGGCCTGGGTGGTAGCCAGGACCAGGCCCGCTGGCCCCGCGACTTCAGCGCCCATCGGTCGTTTGCGGGTCTGGGCCGCGTCGAGGTGCGGACGGATCGAAGATGCTCATCGTCACGGCCCTCAGGTGGTGGGGTAGCCGAGATCGGCCAGCATTGCCCGCAGGACATCCTGGTCGGTGACGGCCCGGTCGTAGGTGACCCGCACGGCCTTGGTGTCCACGTCGACCTCGACCCAGACCACCCCGGGCGTGCCGCCCAGGCTTTTCTCGATGGTGACCTTGCAGTGCGCGCAGGAGATGTCGGGGACGCTCAGCTCCGCGGTATCCATCGGTCGGGTGTCCATCGGTCGTCTTCTCCTCGGTCGGCGGTAGGGGGTGGTGGTGCGGGTGGTGGCCCTCAGGCGGCGACTGGTTGCTCGACCGCAACGGGAACAGGCGCCGGTGGGGCTGGCGACCGTTTCCGGCCGAAGCGACGGAGCCGCAAGGCGTTGGACACCACCGACACCGACGAGAAGGCCATGGCCAAAGCGGCGAAGATCGGGGGCATGACCCCCAAAGCGGCCAAGGGGATGAGCACCAGGTTGTAGCCGAAGGCCCATCCGAGGTTCTGCCAGATGATGCGCCGGGTAGCCCGGGCCAAGGCGATGGCATCGGCGACCGCGCCGACGTCGCCGTGGACCAAGGTGATGTCGGCCGCCGCCATGGCCACCCCGGTGCCACCGCCCACCGCGATGCCCACGTCGGCGGCGGCGAGCGCGGGCGCGTCGTTGATGCCGTCGCCGACCATGGCCACCTGGCCGAGGCGCTGGCGAAGCTCGCCCACCAAGGCCGCCTTGTCCTCGGGCCGCAGCGGGGCGCAGACCTCGTCGGCGCCGACCTGTGCCCCCACCGCGGCGGCCACCGCCCGGGCGTCGCCGCTGGCGAGCACCACGGTGAGCCCGAGCGAGCGTAGGCGGGCCACCCCGGCAGCGGCATCGGGCCGCAGCGGGTCGGCGACGCCCAGCACTGCCGCCAGGCGACCGTCGACGGCCACCCCGACCGGGGTGCGGGCCTGGGCTGCCATCTGGGCGGCCGGGGCGTCCCCGGTGCCGGTGTCCACGCCCTTCGAGCCGAGCCAGCGCAGGGAGCCGACCAGCACCGCCGCCCCGGCCACCGTGCCGGTGATCCCCCCACCCGGAGTCACCGAGACGCCGCTCGGCGCCGCCAGGGCAAGCCTGGCCGCCGTCGCCGCGTCGGTGACGGCTCGGGCGAGCGGGTGCTCCGAGCCGGCCTCCAACGACGCGGCCAATCCCAGCGCGCCGGTGCCGTCACCGCCGTCGAGGGCGACGGTCTCGACCACCTGGGGGTGGCCCAAGGTGAGCGTGCCGGTCTTGTCCACCACCACGGCGCGCAGGTCGCGGATCCGCTCCAGGGCCTCGCCACCGCGCACGAGCAGACCCCGCTCGGCACCCCGCCCGGTGCCGACCATGGTTGCCACCGGGGTGGCCAGCCCGAGCGCGCACGGGCAAGCCACCACCAGCACCGCAACGGCGGGGATCAGCGAGGCCACCAACGAGTGCCCCGAGGCCCACCAGCCGGCGAAGGTGGCCGCCGCAACCAGCAGGATGGTCGGCACGAACACGGCCGAGACCCGGTCGGCCAGGCGCTGGGCCTTGGACTTGTCGGCCTGGGCCGCCTCGACCAGGGCCAGGATGCGGGCCAGGGTGGTTTCGGCTCCCACCCGGGCCACCCGAGCCACCAACGGAGAGAGGCCGTTGACGGTGCCCCCGGTGAGCTCGGCGCCGGGACCTTTCTCCACCGGCACGGACTCACCGGTCAGCATGGACTCGTCGACCCGGCCGTCGCCCTCGAGCACCACCGCGTCGGTGGGCACCCGTTCGCCCGGGCGGACAAGGATTACATCGCCCACCCCGAGGCTCGCCACCGCCACATCGACCGCGGAGGTCTTCTGGGCGGGGGCCGACGCGCCGCTTCGCGCCAGTAGGTGGGCCGTATCGGGCTGCAGCCCGGCCAGCGCCTCGATGGCCTCCCCAGCCCGGCCCCGGGTGACCAGTTCCAGGTACTTGCCCACCGCGATGAGGGTGACGATGACCGCGGCGACGTCGAAGTAGATCGGCTCACCAGGAAGGGCGGCGGTGGCCACCACCGAGTAGACGAAGGCCACCGTGGTGCCGAGCGAGACCAACGTGTCCATGTTCACCGTACGGTGCCGGGCAGCGGCGACCGCGCCCCGGTGGAAGATCAGCCCCACCCAGCCGTAGACCGGCAGGCTCAAGCCCAGCTGGACCCAAGGCGACCACGACGCCCGCCCGTAGCCGTAGGCGAGGACGAGCACGCCAATCGACAGCGCGGCCCCGATCAGGAGCTGTGCCCGCCGGTGGAGCAGTTCGGCCCGACGCCGGGCACGGCGTTCGGCCGCCTCAGCCGCCGGGTCCCGGACCGTGGCAGTGGGACGTGCGATGTAGCCCGCTTGCGCCACGACGCCCACGAGCGCCTCGACATCGGGGGCCGTCGTGGCGCGCACCTCGGCGGTCTCGGTGGCCAGGTTCACCGTGGCCTCGACCACCCCCGGCACCTGGCCCAGTGCCCGCTCCACCCGGGCCACGCACGACGCGCAGGTCATC
>JAJYWG010000506.1 GCA_021791615.1 Actinomycetes bacterium | reverse complement strand
GGAGCAACGCTGGTCGGTCTACTGCGGGTCCCAGGTCGGTGCGCTGAAATGCCACCTCAACGACCTGGTCGGGACCCAGCCGAAGAGCCGAGCCACCGCGCCAGCACTCGACCCAAGTGCGCGGTTCCTTTTAGCTGCAAAGGTCGTACCCCGCGTTCGTGACGGGCTCCGAAGGGCCTACTACGCGCCGACCCGAGTAGGGTTGAGACGGCGGATGTGGCCGCTTCGTGGACACAGATCTGGACACAAAACGCTTCGGGACTGCCTGTACAGGGCGGAGTGGGTGGACCGGCTGGACAGAGACGTCCCTGGTCAGGCACAGAAGCACTAAGACGCCAACGCCCCGGACGGGATCGGTGAACTTGTGGTACTGCGGGATCGAGGTGCTGGCCACGCTCCCACCTTTGGACGCCGGCCTCTCTGCGCTCACGCCTCAGCGGCGCGACGCGGCGCTTGAGAGCCACGCCGAACGTTAGGGAGCCTGTCCCAGCAGTCCGTCGTCCAGCTAGCGTTTGAGCTGGTCAGGGGTAATGACAGGTACGCCGATACCGGGGGCGTTAGCGAGGTTCCCGTCCGGGCTGACGAGCGTCCCTTCGGGAAGGTGGCGAGTGAGCACTACGTAGAGAGCGTCGTGGACAGTGAGGTTGTTGCGGAGCGTCCACGCTTCTTCGAGGAGTGGAGCGACTGGCACGACTTCCAACGGCCAGGCCGCTAGGGTCACCACGAGCTGGGTGGCCTGCTCGTCTGTAACGATCCCGCGCAGGGTGTCGCGCCGGATGACCTTGGCGACCTCGACGTGAAAGTGCTCAACTGTCCAAAGGCTCGCCTGGTCACCGCTTCGTAGCGTGGGGACGAGAGCCTCGCCCTCGGTAGTGCGCTGAAGGATATCGACGCTGGCCGAGGCGTCAAGGACGTACCTGGGCGGCACCAGTCAGTCGGACTCTCGCTGCTCCGCGAGCACCTCTGCGGCCGGCTTGTCGCGGACGGTGCGCGGCAAACGTTCCCAGCGCGCCCACCACTCCGCCACCGCCTTCGGGTCAGCGTTGGCACTGATCCGGATGATGGGGTCGTTCACAACCGAGCCAGACGACGCCACCTCTCCAGGTTAGGTCGCCACCACCGGGACAGGAGGACATGCTTGGCCGCTGTGCCGTCGTCAGGCGCCCAATGGCTGAGTCACTCGGCCTGCCGAACGTCTGACCAGCCACTATCTACTAACAAAGGGCGTGCAGCAAAGTTTCGAGTCCCCCCTCCGACGCCGACGAACGAGCTGTTCAGGGCGGTAGAAGCCAGCGGATCGGGGTTCTCGTCCCAACCCCCTGGCACAGGAGGGTGGGACGAGCGTGGCAAAGAACGTGGGCAAGCGAGGCGAGCCCTGGCAGCCGAGCGCTGGCGCTGGGACGAGGTCCCCCGCCTCCATGACCAGTTGGACCACCACTGGGCGGAGGTCGTCGTCAACTGTGCCCGCGCGGACGAACCTCTCGCCTTCGGCGTCGACAAGCTCCGCCACGCCCGCAATACTCTGGCCGCCGACCTGCGAAGGCTGGCCGACGTGGTACCTCCTGACCGAGGCGCGGAATGGGAGCAGGCCCGCAGGCAAGTGCGCGACGCCTTCAGGGCGCGCCACGACGCCGAGCAGGCTGTGGTCGACGGACGAGCCAAGCTCGCCGGCGTGAGCCGCCGCCGGTGGGGACGGCGCGACCCTGAGGCAGTCGCCGCCGCCCAAGGTCGCCTCGCTGTCGCTCAACAGCGCCTGGACCGGGAGGTAGCGGCAGAAGCGCTACCTTCGGGACGGCCTTGCCGCTATCGCCCGTTACCAGGAAGAACGCCAGGAGGCGGTCGTCGGTGTGGCCCCGTGGCGCAGGGAACTGGGGACGGCGCTGGCGCAGCTCGACGCGGCGCTCGACTGCACCCGCCCCGACCGGGGCCCTCGCGCTGGCCGATGAGCCGCCTCCGCACCTGGTCGAACGGCTCGGGCAGCCACCAGTCTCACCGGCGGGCCGGGCCGTCTGGTGCCATCACGCGCTCGGCATCGAGGCGGCCCTCGACCGCAACGACGGTGAGAGCTCGCACTGGACGGGCTGGGACCAACAGGTGCAAGCGGCAAAGGAGGAGATCGCTATCGCCGACCGGTTGCTCGACACCGGCGCTGCACCCGGGCCGACGGAGTGGGCCGTCCTCGCCCGTGAGGCAAACATTTTGCGAGAGCAGGTCCACCGCACCGGCGCGATCCGGCAGGTGGCCCAGCAGCTGTTGAAGGCCTCGGCCCTCCCGCAGTGGAACCCAGGCCCGCAAGGCTGGGTGCCTGGACGGGGGCAAGAACCGAGCCTGTAGACCGCTCGTCATCGGGTTATCGGACACTCCGTCCCCGCCAATTTCCCTGGTGACAGCATACAGAAAGCGCACTCATATGAGGCCGAACGTTCACGACATTATGGGCGCCTCAGCCACAAGTCCCAGGCCTGGAAGAAGAAACGCGTGATCGCCGAATATTCGTGCCTCGCCAAATCCCTTTTTGCGACGTAGCTGGCGACCGTATCGACCAGTTCCGGCACTTGCACCGAGGCCAGAGGCCACGCCTCGTTTGCCGGGACCTCGTTTGCCGGGAACACGGTTGCGAGCGCTTGCCTCAGAACCGGAAAGCGCCTTATCGCCTTGCCACGCTCAGGATCTCTTGCGCGGGCACCAGACGAGGTCCCCGGGGTGCCCGCTCGGGACGGGCAGGCGAGGTCGACCAGCCACGTGCCTACGCAGAAGGCGATGAACGTGCGGCCATCAGGGTGGTTGAACTTCCACTCAAGTACCGACTGTTCGTCGAGAGGCTGAGCGAACAGCCCGGCGGCCCAGCTCTCGACCAAGTTGGCTGAGTACGCCGACCAGGGTTCGTGGGCGTCGAAGTTGTCACGGGCGAAGCCAGTGGCGAGTCCCTCGGCGATCCCGACGTGCTCCCAGGAGACCCCGTCGACTTTCGGAGGCAGCTGCCGGGACCTGGCTGCGTGGAACGCCTTGTGAGCAAGCGCCTGGGCCAAGTGCCGGTGTGCCACTCCGGCGATGCACAAGGCGGGGTCGGCCTTCCACCTGACGAGGTGCGGCGCGACGGTCAAGGCGTTGTCACCTGTTGGTAGCACATCCTCTGACGCCTCGACGAGCGGGAGCAACGCCCGTAGCTGTTGTTCGGTCGCGACGGCAATGTCGTCGATGGTGCGCCGGTCCTCGGTCGAAAAGACGTATCGGTCGGAGCCCAACAAGTGGAGCGTCAAAACTCGGGAGCTGACCTCGTGCTGGCAGGCTACACAGTGGAGCGGCCAGACTTGTTTAGGGTGCGCGCGAACACCGACCGCTCAGCGAGGCTCGCTTTCGGTGACCTGGTGGAGCCCTACGACCGCGGCCGGCCGGTGGTGCCGGCGGGGTACGCCGAGGCGGCCCTACAACGGCTTAGGTCCGGGGCGCCGCACCGTCAGCTCGAGGTCGGCGCGGGCACAGGCCAACTGACCGCCGCGCTCACCCGGCTCGGCCCGACGGTTGCCCTTGAGCCCTCGCCAGCGATGGCTGCGAGGCTTCGCCACAACCTTGCGAGCGAAGTGGCCGCTGGGCGCTTGCAGGTCTGGGAACGCTCCTTCGAGTCCCTCGCCCCCGGTGACGGGCTGTTCGACTGCATCTGGAGCGCTGACACCTGGCACTGGCTCGAGCCCGCCGTCGCTTACCCCCTGGCGGCCGGGCTGCTCACCACCTCGGGTTTGCTCATCAACACTTGGCGGTTCCCCGCGCTCGCCGACGCCGGGCTGAGCGGTGCCCTGAACGACGTGTACAAAGAGCTGAGCCCCAACCTCGTACGGGACGAGGCAGCTCAATTCTCGCTGGAAGACCCCCTCTTTGCAGAGGGCCGTGACGAGGTCGAGCGGAGCGGCGCCATGACCGTTGTCGACTCGTGGCTTGACGAGCGGACAGTGAAGGTCCCAAGGGACCGGTACCTCGACTGGCAGCTGTCGTACGCGCACATTGCCTACCTGACGGCCGAGCAACGTCAGGGGCTGAGGGACGCAGTCTCGGGCGTCCTAGCTCAACGCGGGCTCAAGCAGGTCGAGGTGCGGCTCAGCCACTACACCGTCGCAAGTGCCAAATCTCCCACCGCAGCGCACCCGTACCCCGCGCTTAGTGAGTAGGTGGCTGTCAAGCCCGGGCCGCACCCGACGTCGAGGACAAGCGGGCGCGCTGACAGGCGCTTGACGAACACTGCGACCCGTTCAAGCACGGGGGGCCACGCCCTGGTGGTCCTTTGCGTGTAACCACTGGCGACAGCCCGCCAGCCACCCTCGTCCCAGCGCGAGAGATGGGCCTGGGTCGTCCAGGTGTGCCTACACTGTTGGGGCGAGGCTGCAGCGGTGACGGCCTGACAAACCTGAGCCGCAGTGCTCGTCCAATGAGGCCGCCGGTCACCTGGCGGTGAAGTGCGGTGGCACCGCGGGGACCCTCCCGCCCGCATGACCAAGGGAGCTCGGTCGTGAGGGAGGTCTCGGGCTTGGAACGGGTAATGGCGGCGAAGTTGGCCGAGCACGCCGGCCAGAGCGTCCGGTTGGCAGGTTGGGCCCATTCACCAGCGTCACCTGGCACAGGTTGGGTTCCTGCTCTTGCGCGACGCTTCGGGCATCGCACAGGTCGTCGTGGAAGAAGCGGCCCTCCGCGAGCGGCTGCAGGAGCTACTGAGCGAGACGGTCGTCGAGGTGGTCGGCGATGTCGTCGCCTCCGGCCAGGCGCCCGGCGGCTTCGAAGTGCACGACCCGGCCGTGGCCGTGCTCGCTGAAGCGCTCGACCCCCCGCCTTTCGAGATGCGCCGCCCCGAGCTCGACGCGTCGCTCGCGGTGCTTTTGGACCACGCCGCGGTCTCGCTCCGTCACCCTCGCCAGCGAGCCGGGCTCGCCATCTCCGCCGCCTCGCTGGCCGGCTTCCGCTCTGCCCTGGACGGCCTCGGCTTTGTCGAGGTCCAGACCCCCAAGGTCGTCGGCGCGGCGACCGAGAGCGGTGCCAACGTCTTTTCGCTCGACTACTTCGGCTCCCCAGGGCCCACTTCCACGACGCCCAGCAAATGATCGAAGCTGCTACCGGTGAGCCAGTGGTCGGTGAGCCCGACCTCGCCCCGGCCCACGAGCGCTGGCTCAGCCAGTGGGCGCTTTCCGAGCACGGCTCGGAGTTCCTCTTCGTCGAGGGTTACCCAATGGCCAAACGGCCCTTCTACACTCACCCCGAACCGGGCCGGCCCGAGTACTCCAACAGCTTCGACTTGTTGTTCCGGGGCCTCGAGCTCGTGACCGGAGGCCAGAGGCTCCACCGCTATGCCGACTACCAGGCCGTTCTTGACCCCGCCACCCGAGAGGCTTTGGCCGGGTACCTTGAAGCGTTCCGCCACGGCATGCCGCCGCACGGGGGCTTCGCCATCGGCCTCGAAAACTGGACGGCCCGCCTTGTCGGCGCGGCCAACATCCGCCAGGTCACCGCCTTCCCACGCGACATCAAGAGACTTACGCCCTGAGGCCGCTCGCACGCCATAACGGCTGCTACAGGGCGGTGGACGGCGCTTTTCAGCGCCCATAGTCCGGAATAACGACGGTGAGGGGTCCGTCTCGCCCTAGGGCGAGCGGTGACAGAACGCCGCTTCGAAACGCGACTCGTTGGGCCCGTCGCAAGAGCATTCCTGTCCCAGCTCGACCACGGGATCGCGGAAGCGGTTCTCCTGACCTCGCAGTGCCGAAGCACGAGAACACGGTCACTGGCAACCGGCGGCAGCGCGAAGTAATTGGTCAAGCCGGTCGTAGTTGGTAGCCAAGTCCTCGGCCGCGTCAAGGGTTAGGTCGACGGCCGAAGGCGAGGGGAAACGGCTCTTCACCCTCTGGACGTGCGCCCAGTCCAGCTCGTGCCAGCCCGGGATTTCGCGGCGGCGCCCTTCGAGGCGGGAGCGGTGGATCTCTTCGTCGCTGCAGGTGGCGAGCACGACGAGGCAGCCGGCGCCGTGGGTGGCGGCGACGGCGCGGGTCTGTTCCAACTGGGCGTCCGGGGCGACGGCATCAAGTACCACCGAGCGGCCGAGGCGCAGCTGGGCTACGCAGAGGTTCCACATGACAGACCAGCCCACGCCGACGTAGGTCGGGAAGTCCATGCGGCCCAGTGCTTCCTGGATGCCCGGGTACGGGCGCAGGGCGGCCATCACCCAGTCCCACCCGAGCACGGGCGCGGCCAGCGACCCTGCCGCATGTGCGGCCAGGGTCGACTTGCCCGTGCCTGGCAAGCCGGTGAAGACCACGAGCTGCGGCGTCATCCGGGCCCGCCTCCTACGCCGGCTGCTGGGTGCGTCTTCGTCGTGGGCCGGTCCGTCTCACCCGTCACTCGCGGAGGCCCCTTGGGTTAGCAGGATCTCGGCGACCTGCTCGAGGGACGTACAGACATTGGCCGCCGCGCTCCGCGCCGGCCTGGGCTCTTCGATGGCCACCCGCACGGCGGCCATCCCGAGGGCGAGGGCCGGCTCGATGTCGTTGGCCTCGGAGTCGCCGACCATGACGCACTGGCGCGCAGGAGCGCGGGCCGTAGCCAGAGCGGAGGCGAAGAAACGGCGGCCAGGTTTGCGCCATCCCACGTCGAGCGACATGACGTAGTCGCTTACGTAAGCGCCCAGCCCGAACTGCTCGAGATCTCGGCGCAGAGACTGGCGGCGGCGCCAGATCGTGTTCGAGACGACCACGACCCGGGCCCGCCCTGCCAGCCCAGCCAGCAGCTCATGTGCGCCGGGGAACAGCTCTGCACGGCCGAGGGCGGGAAGGCACATGGCGTCGATGACAGCTTCTGCCGGGACGTCGGTCCCGATCTGGCACCGTCTCACCGCTTGGTCGATGAGCGCGACGGTCTGCTGGACCGGCGAAGCAGGGTGGTCGACTGTGGACAGGATGTCGACTAGCTCTGCTGCTCGGAACTTGGCGAGTGATGGCACAAGCTTGCAGAGCCGTGCAACCCGCTCCTCCCGGTCCCAAGCCCTCGGCGGCCAGGTATTGGGCCACAGCGTGCCGCCCAGGTCCAAAAACGCCACCATCACCATGGGACATCATGCCTGCTCGCCTTGCTGGCGCGCTGGGCCATGCTCGCCACGTCCTCCGACGTCTACCATAAGTAGCCGCTCCATCTCGACCTCCGTGACCCCAGCCCACTCTTGGCCGCGACAAACTGGCCCCGTGGTGAGGCCCGTAGCCGTCTTGGTGCCAGGCCCGCTACAGGCAAGAGCACCCTCGGCGGCTTGCTCAACGACAGCATCGGGACCGCGACGTTGTCGCGCGACCTGGCAGTAGCGCAGACGGACGGCCTGCTCGTCGGGCTTGACCGCTTGGCCGCCCAGTTGCGCGGCCGGCGTCGCCGGCGGTCCCACGAGAGGGCGGACTGCGGGCTCGTCGCGCCGTTGGGGGCGCACTTAGGGCCGGCCGGCCAGTGGTGGTCGAAGTGGTCGCTGACGCCGACCTCCGCGGCCAGCTGGAGGCGCTGCCGAGCAGCACAGGGCTCGGTCCGTTGAACTGGAGATGGTCTGCTCGGACCGCGACGAGCACCTCCGGCGCGTCCGGAGCCGCCCCGGCCATTGGGAAAGGCCCTCGGGGGACTTCCCGCTCCTACAAGCCCACGCCTGGCGCCCTCATGCTGGGCTCGGTCGATGCGCCAGCCGAGCTACTCGAGGCCGCTGCCGATTTCGTCCAGAGGCTGACGGCCAGCTCCGAGGCCTGATCGAAGCAGCGAGTCCTGTATTGAAGAGGCTCGTCCCGCCGACTGGCCTGGACGGGAAGCGCCGAGCGACTCGCGCCAAGATACCCAACCCTGCCCGATCCGAGTGCAGCGTGCGCCCAGTTGTCAATTGCCTCCCCTCACGGTTTGAGGCTGCAGGTTTGACCGACTAGCAGGTGTCGGACGCCGTAGGGCTCTCCCGCAGGTCGCCGAAGAGACCTGTAGGATAAGCTTAAGGTTAACCAGGAGGTTCTTGTGGAGCGGTTTGTGGGGGTCGAAGAGGCCCGCGGCTTTCTCGGCCAACTCGTCGACGACG
The DNA here is from genome assembly GCA_021791615.1 of Actinomycetes bacterium. Next base: position 540 of record JAJYWG010000506.1, on the reverse strand, counting down.
TGGCAGCGGGTGGCGATGTGGTCGCGCTCACCAAGCGCGGGCGACCATTGGTTGTCCTGGTGGGCCGCGAGGAGTACGTGCGGCTGAAGCTTGCCCAGGCCGACCAAGCACGTAGCGAGCTGCGTGAGGCCCTGGGCGAGGCGCGCCGGAAGGTGGGGGCGGCGGGTCTGGACCCAGGCGTGATCGACGAGGCGATCGCTGCGGCTCGCCGCCTGTGATTGCCGTCGTACTCGACACGAACACCATGGTCTCGGGCCTGGGCTGGTCAGGGGCGCCCTCGGTGCTCGTCGACGCCGTGCCGGCGGGCGAGTTGATGTTGGTGTCGAGGCCGCCCTTGCTGGACGAACTGGAGCGGGTCCTCGCTTACCCGAAACTTGTGCACGTCTTCAACGACCCTGCAGGTGTCACCGCGTTGGTGCGGTCCATCGCCGATGTAGTCGAGCCGACGTCCACCCTGGCAGCGGTGGCCGACGAGCCCGACAACCGGGTGCTAGAAGCGGCGGTAGAGGCTGGGGTGGACGCCGTAGTCACTGGTGACGC
>JAJYWG010000318.1 GCA_021791615.1 Actinomycetes bacterium | reverse complement strand
GTGCCGTTCTCGAACTTCGGCATGCCGACGGTGAGCCGCACCCTCCAGCCGTTCCTGCCCCAGTTCCTCTACGCCTTGTCCAAGAGCGACGGCGCCGACCCGCTCCTCGGGCTGCGTTACGGCGGCGCGCCCACACGCAACGGCGAGCCGTTCGGCGAGCTGGGCCTCGTGCTCCAGCACGACGCCGCCTGGCACACGATGATGGGCCCGCCCTTCGACAAGATGCCCGAGAACCTCGGCGGCGTGGGCACCGACGTGCCCAAGACGGCCAACACGCTCCCGATCGGCTCGTCGGGCGTCGACACCGTCCCGGCGAGCACGTCGGCAGGCGTGGTCGCCTTCGTGACAGGCATGGGCGCCGGCCTTCCCTCGGGCACCGACGCCACAGGGGCGGGCGCCGTCCCCTTCGTCGTGCGCGGCCCGGTGGGCGCCACCGTCACGTACACCTTCCACCTGCGCCACACACAGGTCACGGGGACCGGGGTCGTCGGGAAGGGTGGCGTCTTCGGCGCGGCGGTGGACCTCGCGACATTCAAGACAGGTGTCGTCACAGTCACAGTCGTCATCTCGAGCGCCGGCTCGACGACCACGCTCCACGGGTTCACGACGAAGAGCACCGTGCCGCCCCGGTCGCCGACACTCTCGGCGACGCCCAGGTACGCCAACAACCAGAACGAGACAACATTCGTCGTCACCGTGAAGGGACAGGCCGGGAGCATCGCCGACATCGTGATCGCCGACAGCGCGACACCGATCCCGGCGGTGCTGAACGGCATGGACGTGATCGGCCCGAGCGGCGTGCTGTCCATGTCGTTCCAGGTCTCGCTGCTCGCCGAAGGCCCGCTGACCGTCTCGGTGACCCTCACCAACGGTTCGGGCAACAGCTCGCCCACCACCTGGAAGGTGCTCAAGGACACGACGGCGCCACCGCTCACGGTCTCGGCGCCGCCCTACGTCAACCTGGCGAACCAGTCGAGCTACCAGGTCCGCATCAGCGGCGTCAAGTTCGCGACAGTCTCGATCTCGGCGTCCGACGGGACGACCACGCTGACCGACTCGGGCTGGCTCAACGGGAGCATGACCTGGCTCACCAGCAACTGGGACCTCTCGGCGCTCCATGACGGGCCGATCACCCTCACGGTCGAAGAGACCGACCCCTACGGCAACGTCGTCGTGCAGACGTACCAGGTCGAAAAGACAACCAAGAGGCCCGGGTCCCCGACCGTGGCGCTCACACCGGCGAGCGACAGCGGCCCGTCGAGCACCGACTACGTCACGAACGTGACCACGCCGAGCTTCCTCGTCACCCCCGGGGCGACAGCGGTGTCCACGACCGTCTACGTGAACGGCGTCCCCTACACCGGCCAAGTCCTTCCGACTGGGACCTACACGGTGTCGGCGGTGAGCGTCAACGTGGCGGGGAACCCCTCCTACACCGCCTACGCACCGAAGACCCTCGTGATCGACACCAATCCGCCGACGGGGAGCTTCAGCGTGAAGGCGACGACGATCGGGGGCGTCACGTACACGGACAACCCCACGCTCACGCTGTCGCTCGCCTTCTCCGGGGCGCCGGCGGGCCTCTCCCAGATGGCGTTCTCGACCGACGGCGGCGCCACCTTCGGCACGGCGCTCGCCTACGCGACGAGCGCCGTCGTGAGCCTGCCGAGCGCCACAGGGACCTACACCGTCGCAGTCGCCGTCACCGACCTCGCAGGGAACACGGCCGTCTTCACGACGGTGGTCGAACTGGTGAGAACCTCCGCCACGATCTCCTACACGCTCAGCGTGCCCACGAACGCCGGCTCCTATGACGTCGGCCAAGAGATCACGCTCACCGCCGGCGCCACCGCCGCGGACCCGGTCGTGTCGGTGACCGCCACCTTGGACGGGAAGGCCTGGAGCCTCGACACGGCACTCGACACCGCCACGTTGGCGGCTGGCAACCACACCCTGGTCATCACCGCCACCGACGCCGCCGGCAACGTCACCACCAAGTCGCTGACCCTGGCCGTGCACGCCACCGTGGCCGGCCTGGTCGCCGCGGTCGACTACGGGGTCGCCCAGAAGTACATCACGTCGTCGACAGCGGCCACGGCGCTGAAGGCGGCCCTGAGCAAGGCCGAGAGCGCGGTCAGCGCCCACGAGACAGCCACAGCCATCACCGACCTGAAGCAGTTCGTGGGCGACCTGACCAAGTACAAGAAGGTGATCGCCCCCTTCTACGCAAGCCTGCTCGCCGGCTGGGCCGACGACCTGATCACGCGCCTGTAGCGCACCGTCTTGAACCCGGGACGAGCGCGTCGAGGGCTCACACCTCCAGCTCACACCTCCAGGCGGAGAAGGTCCTCCACGGTCTCCCGGCGGACGACGACCCTGCGGACGCCGTCGCGCACGAAGACCACCGCCGGGCGCGGCACCTTGTTGTAGGTGGAGGCCATCGCATAGCCGTAGGCGCCGGTGACCGGAGTCGCCAGCACGTCGCCGACGGCGAGATCGGCGGGGACGTGCGCCTCGTCGACGAGGACGTCGCCGTTCTCGCAGTGCTTGCCGACGATCCTGACCGCCTTCGGACGCCTCGCGCCCAGCGCACGGGGCAGGAACGCCTCGTAGCCGCTCCCGTAGAGGACCGGCCGCGGGTTGTCGCTCATCCCGCCGTCCACTGCGACGTACGTGCGGATCCCGGGCAGGTCCTTGATCGTGCCGACCGTGTACAAGGTGATCGCCGCGCTCGCGACGATCGACCGGCCCGGCTCGGCGGTGATCCTCGTCTCCGGGTCCACCCCCGCCCGCGCGCAGGCGCTGCGGGTGGCGTCGGCCCACTCCTTTTGGGTGGGTGCCGTCTCGTCGTAGAGGTAGGGGACCCCGAGCCCTCCGCCCACGACCAGCTCGGGGAGACCCAGGGGCGCGGCGAACTCACCGAGTACGCGGGCGGCCTCCTCGAAGTGGCCGACGTCGAAGACCTGGCTCCCGATGTGCGCGTGCACGCCGACGAGCTCGACGCCGGGGAGCAGCTCGAGCGCGGCGACCGCACGCGACGCCGCGCCCGACGCGACGGAGAAGCCGAACTTCGTGTCCTCCTGGCCGGTCCGCACGAATTCGTGCGTGTGCACCTCGACACCCGGCGTGACGCGCACGAGCACCTTGGGGCGGCCGCCGGCGGTGCGTCCCGGCTCGTCGGTGAGCTTCCCGAGGCGGGCGATCTCGTCGAACGAGTCGACCACGATCCTCCCGACCCCGGCCCCGAGGGCAGCCCCGAGCTCCTCTTCCGACTTGTTGTTGCCGTGAAGGACCAGGCGCGACGGTGGCACACCTGCGGCGAGCACGATCCGGAGCTCCCCCAGGGTCGACACGTCGAGCCACATGCCTTCTTCGTGCACGAGTTGGGCGACGGCGAGGCAGAGGAAGGCCTTGGTCCCGTAGGCGACCCCGTCTCCCCAGGCGGCCACCGCCTCCCGGCAGCGCCGGCGCAGGTGCACCTCGTCGTAGACGAAGAGCGGGGTGCCGAGCTCCTTTGCGAGGTCGAGGAGGTCCACGCCCCCGACCCTGAGGTGGCCGTCCGCGGTGACGTCGGCCGTGTCGGGCAAAAGGTGGCGTGCCAGCGGTCCGTCGGGCGCAGGCGTCGTTGTCGGCGCGCTCTGTGCGCCGGTGCGTGCGCTCTCAGGCGGGCTGGTGGGCATGACGCAAGATACGGTAGGCCAGCCTGCGCCGGTCAGCCCCCGCCGGTCAGCCCCCGCCGGTCAGCCCCCGCCGGTCAGCCCCCGCCCCCTGCAGCGTCGGGCTACGATCCTCAGGCGTCAGTCGCGTGCCCCGAGCGCGGTTGGGCGGCTGGGCCGGGCACCGATTGGCGCGGTGGTGCAGGCGCCTCGGTGGTGCAGGCGCGTGAGTGGTGCACGCGCCTCGCTGGTGCAGGCGCGTGCGTCGCAGTCGCAAGGCCCCCGTAGCTCAGCGGATAGAGCACCGGCCTCCGGAGCCGGGAGCGCAGGTTCGAGTCCTGCCGGGGGCGCCCAACCACCCAGGGCGCGAACCTTCGGTTCTGCGCCACCTGGGACGCGGAACCACGGTACAACGCGGTCGCGACCCTCCACGCGGATCTCATGGACGAGCGACTGCAGGAGCGCCTTCCGCGCCGGCACCGATCCCTTGGCGAGCGCGTCGGCGATCTGGTCGCGTAGTACCGCCAGTTCGTCGGCATCGGGCGCGGTAACGGATTCCTGCTCGATCGCCACGAGCAGCTCCTCTCGCCGGGTGCGCAGGTCGGTCACCTTGGCGCCGAGCTTCTGGAGGCGAGTCCCACACTGGGACTCCGACAAGGTGCCGGCCTCGAATGCCCCCAGGTAGCGCTCGATCGCCTCCTCTGCCTTGGTCGACTCGGCGTCGATGAAGGTGAGCTCTTGGCTGTGATTGGCGTGCTGCGCCTTCGCTCGGCGCCGGGCGGCCGTCACGGCCTTGTCGAACACGTCGGTCCGTCCGTAGGTCTGCATGGTGGCGTCGAGGACGGCGGTATCAAGCTCGTCTGCCGGCAATCGCTCTGCGTCGCAGTACTTGGTCCCGTAGCGCTGGCGGGAGAAGCACGTGTAGTAGCGGTACCGGTAGCGATTGCCCACGGCGCTCGTGCCGACGAAGTGCTTGCCGCACTTGGAGCAGACGACGAGGCCGGCCAATAGGAACTCCGAGGTGGCAGAGGCGCGCTTGGAGTAGTCCTCGCCGCGCTCGGAGAGGAGCGCCTGGACCCGGGAGAAGAACTTCTCGTCCACGAGGTGCTCGTGGGGACCGTCGTGGAGGGTTTCCCGGAAGTAGACCTTGCCGACGTAGACCGGGTTGCGCAGCACCGTGAGGACGGCGGTGTGGCTCCAGGGACGTCCGGCTCTCGTGCGGTGCCCCGCCTCGTTCAGCCATACCGCCACCGCCCTCGCCCCCTCGCGATAGTGCGCATAGCGGTCGAAGATCAGCGGCACCAGAGGCGCCTCGTCCGGTTTCGCCACCAAGAACCCGGTCGCCGGGTCTGCCATGTAGCCGAAGGGGCGGGACCCCCCGCACCACCCGCCCTTCGAGGCCTTTCGCTCCATGCCGGCGATGACCCGGTCGACGATGGTGGCCCGCTCGAACTCGGCGAAGACCCCGAGCATCTGGACCATCATCCGCCCCGCTGCCGTCGTCGTGTCGAAGGGCTCGGTGGCAGAACGGAAGGCGACGCCGGCGGTGTCCAGTTCGTCCAAGAGCTGGGCGAGGCCACGAACCGAGCGGGAGAACCGGTCGACGCGGTAGACGAGGAGGAGGTCGAAGCGCTTGGCCCGGGCCTCGGCGAGCGCGCGCTGGAGCCCCGGCCGCTCGGTCGTCGCCCCCGAGGCCTGGTCACTGAAGCGCCGGGTGAGCTGCCAGTCCTCCTGGCTCTTCACGTAGGAGCCCAACCGCTCGGCCTGGGCTTCGAGCGAGTATGGCTGGTGGTCCTCGTCGGTCGAGATCCGGGTGTAGGTGGCCACTCTCACTGGCGTACTCCTTCTGGACGGGATGGCAACAAGTCGAGGAGACCTCCACGGGCTCGGCCGGTCAAGCGGCCTCCTGGTCGGGATCGAGGTATGGGGCAAGCAGGTCGGCCAGGGCGGTGATGGCCGCCTCCTCGTGGGCCTGGTCGAGGTCGACGTAGCGGATGGGCTGCAGGATGAGGCTTGCCTTCCGGCATGGCCGGCGGCGCGGCGAGGCCGCGGCGCGCTCGCCGCGGGAACGGTGGGGTTGGTGGTGCGCAGGCATGGGTTGTGCCCTGCTACGACCGGAGACAAGCGCCACTGGGGGTCGATATCGATGACTCGATCGCGGCGCGAAGTCAAGGCCTCCAGCCGAAGAACTTCGAGAATTTGTGGGCCGCAGGCTTCCCGCACCGGCTGGCGGTCGCCGGAGCCCGCCGACCAGCTGTTGGCGGCGTGACTTCCCTCGCAGACTTGACAGCGCAATGGCGGTGGAGTAAGAGACCGTTGCCTCTCTGAGCGCGTTGGAGGGTGACCATGCGGCTGGCAAGTTCGCGGTGGTGGAGGATCGTGGGATCTTGTGCCTTGACCGGCTCTCTGTCTTCGGTGGTCGGAGTCACGCTCTTCCCACCTGTCAGCGGCGCTTCTCTTGGCACAACCACCTGTCCGCACGGAAAGAACTACGAATCCACCGCGTGTTTCTACGGCAAGGTTCAGTACGGCGACTTCACGGAATTCCACAATAACTACATGCACATCACCGCCACAAAGTGGAAGACAGTGACAGCGCACGTCAACCAGTCCCTCTGGGCCTACAGCACATCGCCCTGCACATACTGGATGGAGATCGGGCTAACCGATGGATTCAAGGGTAACAACGTCTATACGTGGTATTGGGCCTATCAGCGATCCGGAAAATCTGGGGGAGGCAAGCTCACATCGACTACGTGGAACGGCACGAACCACACTTATGAGGTCCTCTACAACGGCAATCGCACCTACGGCACGTACCTCGACTTCACTCACGTAGGGACATTCGTTAGCACATTGGGATATGGGACCTGCAAGGCCTCCGCGGGTTTGGAAGCCTACAAGAACCAGTTCGGCTACGAGTTCGCTACAACCTTCACACTGAATCCGTTGCAGTGGGAGGACACTGGCGGCACCTGGCATTCCGGCTGGACAGCGAAGATGTACTGGCTGGACTATCCGTGCAGTATCGGAACAAACAAACCCCCTTACTGCATGAACGGCACCTATTACGGCGCGAACCAGTGGTCTGACAACAAACCCTAATGAGAATCTCGCGAAGCAGGGTAGTTGGCTCAGGAGAGAGCAGCGAGAGGGCCACGAAGCGTCGACGAGCGGTGTATGCCGTCGTCGCTGGCGTGAGCCTGGCGGCGTCCGTCGCGACCATCCTCTGGGTCGTCAGCCCGTTCGGCGGGCGGGTGACTCCACAGAAAAGTCATGCAGCCGCAGCAGCATCCAGCGCGGCGGCAACAAGGTCGAAATGCCCGTCGCCACCTTCGACGCTCGCTCCGATCAGCCAGACAGAAGCTCCGTGCGTGCCGTGGGCTCGCGGTCCTGTGTTTTCTCAGACACAGCTCTCGACACCGAAACCGATCACGACCAAGGCTGCTGCCGTTGGGTTTCTCCTTGCCCATAATCGGATACGAAACGTCACGCGTACGGACGCGGTCGAGACGACTTGGCAGGAGTACATCACACTGGCGTACACAGGAAAGGTGCAACTTTCGCCGACACAGTTCCCTCCTAGCACGCGGGTGTGGGTGGCGTGTGCGAGCGGCACAACAATCACGAACCCGTTCGGGAATACAACACAAACCTACACATGGGTGTGTACAGCGGAGGATGCGGCAGTCGGCACGACAGTCGCGTACGTCATGGGGCAGGGCTCCTGGCCGACATGGTTTACAAAGCTGACGCCCTACACGGGGCCGTGACTCGGCGCCGATACGCCTGGGTCTCGGCGATGCGCTCCTCGGACTCGGGCGGAATGGTCACGCTGAGCAGCTCGGCCAGCCGTAGCCGCAGGCCCTCGTAGCCGACCGGCGCCCAGATCGCCTCGTGCGGGCGCTGTGTCGGCCCCAGCGCGGCCGTCGCCACCGGGACGGTGGCTTGTGCCAGGACGCGGCGGGCGCCGGCCTCCCGGCGCGGGTGGCGGAAGCAGAAGCAGATCCAGTAGGCGAGGCCGCTGGCTATCTGGAGGTCGGCGTAGCTGTTGAGCTTCTGCTCGAGGCGTTCGAGGGTCTCGGTCGAACGGTCGTACTCCAGGCAGAAGACGATCCCGTTGCCGGCCTCCTCCCATTTGCCCAGACCGTCGGGCTGGGCGATCCGGTCGAACTGGTTGGCGCAGTGGCGCTCGGACCACCACAGCGACAGGTCGCAGTCCTCGCGGCGACGGGACTCGGCCAGCAGAGCGCTGAAGAAGCCGTTCACCCCGACGAGGTGCGCAAGGCGCTGGCTCTTGCCGATGGCGAGCGCCTTGTTGGCCCGCCAGCGGGACTTGTCGGGGTCCTCGCCCCGTTCGGCGGCGACGATCATGGCGCCCAGCTCGTCGAGCACGTAGTGGTACGGCAGGCTGGAAGCGGTCCACGAGCCGGAGCTTGTAGAGCGCAGTCAACCGGTGCTGGGCGGTGTTCGTGTGGTCGAAGTACATCTCGGCCAGCTGGTCGGTGGTGAAGACCCGGTGACGGGAGAGCATGGTCAGGATCTGACGGTCCCGTTCGGTCAGCCGGTGCGCGACCGCCATCACGAGCCCGTCGCCGACCTTCGGTCGGGAAAGAGCAGTCATGAAGAACATCCCAAGGAGTCGGGGTCCGCGACTGGCGGGGTTGTAGTAGCGCCACGCTGGACTTTCAGCGGGCGCGACCCCATCCGTTCAGGACTGGCGACCGTGCTGGCGGGGGCGACGGCGACCGTGCTGGCGATGCCGCGGATCCCCCTCACTTGACGTACCCCTCACGGCGGACCTTGGCGTGGAGGGCAGGGAGACTGATCGCCGGCCCTTCGACTACCGGGCCGAGGTTCGCATTCTGGGAGGCCAGGTGCGCCGACCAGTCCTCCGCGCGTACCTGCGCCGGATCCTCGCCGGTGTCGCCACCGCGATCGTAGAGGGTGACTGCGACGTCGACGGCGCTGTCGGCCGGCTGGAACACGATGT
>JAJYWG010000441.1 GCA_021791615.1 Actinomycetes bacterium | reverse complement strand
GATCCGGAGTGGGACAGCCCGGCCGACCGCCTCGAGACGATTGCCATGTTCATCGAGAGGGCCGGGTACGCCCACGAGGAGTTCCGACCCGAGGTCGGCGAACAGATCGAGCTCCAGCTCGCAGATCGCACCGTCGCCGGCCGGATCGAGCTGGTCGACGGCGACAAGACCCTCGTCGTGCCGGACGCCGGCACCCGGCCCGTCAACGTGGCGACCGGAGCGATCGAGTGGGACCGGGACGGCCAGGTCTGGTACCACGCGCCGAAGGACGAAGAGCGCTGATGAACCGGCAAGGCTCAGCAAGACCGGGCGGCATCGTTCTTACGTGGGTCGGAAACGCGCGATGTCTGCGGTGATTGCCTTGGTCGTCTGCTCGTCGAGATCGGCTTCGGCGGCGAATTGTGGCCAGGCCGCCACGCCATCGGCTACGTCGCGGACGACCCGGCGGTAGCCGGGGACATCGTTGCGTTCGCCCACGGCGTGAAGGTCCTCGAGGGTGATGCCGTCGAACTTGCCGTTCACGGCCATGAGGTGGTGGCTGGTCCAACGGCTCTCGGGGTGGTACGCGTGGGTGACGTCATAGGCCGGGGCAAGATGCCAGCTGCCGTGCGCTTCACGAAGGAAGGCAAAGTTCTTGGTGTGGTCGTCGCGGTTGACGGCCATGACGTTGAAGACCATCCGTCGGTACGCCTGCTGGCGTTCGGCGGGCTCCAAGCCAAGGGCGGCGGCGGTCTGGAGGTACTGGTCGTAGCTGTGGGTGGCGACAAGGTTGTAGTCGAGGTGGGCCAGTGCGCACAGGGAGATGACGTGGTAACGCTCCCCGCCATCACCCCGATCAAAGCGCTGGGTCATGAAGTGTCGACGCGGGCCTTCGGCGAGCAGCTGGCAAGCGGTCATCTCGACGCCCGCCGCTCCGGCCATGAGGCTGTAGGCATATTCGATGCGGCCGTAGGGGGCGCTGTCGCCAAGCTGGTCGCCATGCCCGTCCATGCCGGTGGCGGACACGCCGTCGAGCTTGATGAGCCACTGCTCGAAGCCGTCGACCGGTGGGCCGTAGGCGGAACGGACTTGGAAGGTCATAGGGTTGAAGGAAACGACGGCTTTCGCCCGGGCACCACCGGCACTGGTGCCGACCTGGATGAGCTGTTGAAGAGCGGCACGGGCGGTCGTGTCGCTGTCGAACTGCCCGCTCACGGTGAGCCGAGCGGCAAGCACAAGATCGGCGAGCTGAACGGCGGTGGGCAAGTCGGTGGCGGTGTCGCGTGCCGGTGGGCGGAACTCGAGGACGCCCATGGCCCGATCCGCCGCGTAGGCGAGCCGATCGAGCGGGGTGATCCGGTCGGCCGTGACGCCTTGTTCGGCCATCCAGGCGTCCACCAGAGCGTTTCCAAAGGCGTCGGGCAGAGCGTCGGCGACAAGGGGCGGCAGCCGGTGGAACGTCTCGGGGCGAAGCTCGGGGAACTGGTAGGGCTCGGGGCGAAGCGGCATGTGCAGCGGTGCCAGTTCGAAACCGCCTGCCACCCATTCGCGGTCGTACGCGAACGCGTACCAGCCGGTATCCGGGTCTTGGGCGACGGCGCCCACACGGCGTCCCCCGGCCACCACCTCGATGACATCGGTCGGCTGGTAGCTCACGGCGCCTCCGTCCGGCGGTGACGGACCCGGGTTGCGCGGGCGGGCATGGCGGCCCGCTGGCGGGCCTCGAGGGCCCGCAGCGGGTTGAACGCTTCGGGGGCGCGCCCGAGAGTGTCGATCCATCGCTCCTGGTCCAGCGCCCGCAGCACCTTGACGAGCGTGGTGGTGGTCGCCCCGGCGCCGCCTTCGAGGTGTTTGAGTGCCCCGACCGACACGTTCGCCAGCTCCGCCAGCTCGGTCTGCGTGAGGCGCCGGGCAACCCGTAGCGCCCGGATACGCCCCCCTAGCTTCCGCTCGAGCTCCTCGCTGTGCATGGCACAACCTCCAACCATCCATAATAGTAGCTGTCATCCCTCAAACCAGCTCAATGCTGGAGGATGACCTAGTCATGTCTATGACCGTTACGGTGGGATGCTCACATAACCACTATTACTATGGCTGCACCTGAGGGCAGGCGAACGGGTCGAGCTCCAGCTCGCGGATCGGACCGTCGTCGGCCGGATCGAGATGGTCGACGGCGACGTGAAGCTCATCGTGCCGAGCGCCGGTACCAGGCCGGTCCGGATCACGACCGGAGCGAACGACTGGGACCGGGACGAGGTGGTTACGAAAGTCGTCGGCCCTGGTGAGAGGCCCCATCTGGTGCGGTCGGCCCGCGGCTTCCACGCAAAACAGGGCAAACCTTCCACACACCCCTTGACCTGGACTTTCGCGAAGGGACTCCCAACAGCCCACCGCGGGTTCGGTGGCATCCTGCGTCGCACGGCGTGGCGGGCGCACCCCAGGACCCCGAGGACCCCATCCGTCCATTCCTCGAAAGATGGGGTCTCCCTCCCTCGTCTGCAATGGGGGCTCTGAAGGCGCGAGAATTCGGCCATGGGTACACCTGGGCCGCTGGAGCTTGGCGAGGTGATCGAGATGGCGCGGCGGCACGGCTACGAAGACGCTGTGCACGGGAAGCCCCTTGACCGCAGCTACAGCTGGAGACTCGGAAGCCCAACGGATACAACCGTGCGCTCCGCCTACCAACGAGGATACGAGGACGGCCAACGAGGGAGTCGGGTTGGGGCCGAGAAGGTGTCGAAGGCCCGAGGGATGGTGGTCGCAACTACCAAGTCCGCGACGGGCCCGGTGGCTTCCGCGGCCACCCGCGCCATCGGGAAGGTGCCGGCCAAGACCCGTCCCAGCCACCCCCTCGTCGAGCGAGCGGCACCCGAAGCTGGACGTGGCCGCTCACGGCGAGCCAGGAAGGCGCCACGGTCCCGCGCCAGTCTTGGCAGCGCGCAACAGCAAGCGGAGCAACTCGTCGTCGTGTTTCGAGCTTTTCAACGCTGCGAGAAGCAGCTCAAGGCTGCACGCCGGGCCGACAAAGCGGCCGGCGCCCACTCGAACCGAGCTGGCCCGCTCGAGCTGAGGAAAGCACAGCTGGAAGAGCGCTTGGTCAACGTCAGCCGCCAATCAACGCTCGACGCGGCTCGTCGCCTCGGTGCGAGTCTGTCCAAGCGAGTCAGGCATCAGGGTCGCCGGGCACCCACAGCCGCCAGAGAGATCGCCGAGCGAGCTGCTGGCCCGGGCCGCGGACCAAACCAATGGGCGGCGCGAGTCAAAGGTGGCGCAAAGAACGGGCAATCTCGGCCATGGGTGACGGTGCTCTCGGGCGGACTTCCTGAGCAGGGCAAGCGCCGCTGAACAAATCGCTTCTGACCGGTCCCTGGGTGTTGAGCCGCTCATCATGCGAGCTGTAGCTGGTGTTGTCTGAGCCACTCCTCGGCGAACTCGACGGGTGATCGACGGCCGTGCGCGCTGTGTGGTCGCTCGTTGTTGCACTCGATCCGCCAACCCTCGAGGAGGACCTGAGCCTTCGAGGACGCGATCGAAGAGGTGCCCGTTCAAGTATGAGCTTCCCCCGCTCGCTGACATGGAACGTGAGGCGGCGAGAGCACCATGCGGGTGTGGGGGCGGGCGATACCGTTGTTGTGGTGGCTGGGCTGCGAGAAACAGTTGCCCGTGGAGGGCTCGACCAGATATTCCTCGACACTGCTCGACGACTCGCCCGACGAGCGAGCGCGGGCCGACCAAGCCCCAACGGCGCACCGTCGTGGTCAGCCGGTGACATCGACGACCTCGTGTTTGACACCATCGCTCGAGTGACTCCGGCCAAGCTTGTGTTGGCCGCAAACAAGGCGCCAAACGACAAGGCCTTCGCCGGCTACCTCACCAAGGCTCTGCGCACCACCCTCGACCTCCGAGCTCGTGGCACCCCTGAAGGCAGAGTCATCCGTGCGGTGGATGACGCCCTCGGCGAGGAGCCCACGCGCTTCCGGGTGGCCACCGGCCACTGGCGCCTGCGTACTGACGACCGGGAACCTTGCTGGTCACAAGGTGTGGCGGAGCTCATCGACGTGGCCTGGACGGTGGAGACCCGAGCCGTTCACATTTCGCCCGATGCCAAAAAGACGCCGCCACTGGCTGCGCGCGACGACACCCGCGCCGTTGCCGCCGCAGTGCTGGAGATGTCTGGGCCGTTACCCAAGGCGCAGCTCGCAGAGGTGCTGGCAGCCCGCTTCAACGTCGCGTTCGAGATTGACTACGAGTGGCTCGGTGACCCAGAGCAGGCCCCCGACATAGCGGGGGCTGAGGGCACTACTGCCGACGAGCGCGCGGCACAGTGGATGCACTCGCAGCTGACTGCAGACGAGCGCCAGGCCCTCGCGGGCTTCCTCGAGGGCGGCGGGACCCGAGGCATCGCGAAGACCCTTGGGTGCTCCAAGCACAGGGCTGGCGTCACCCTCGACCGGTTGGAGGAGAAGCTCGCGTGCCTGGCCGACGCCTCCCAAGGAGACGCGCGGGCCGCTACCGAGATCCTCTTGCGACTTTGTCGGACGAGCGGCGAGATTGCGGCATTTTCTGACAGTGAGGAGCCATGATGCCGAAAGACCCCCTGCTTCAGAGGCTCTCTGAGCTGCCCTGGCCGCAGCCAGCGATAGACCGGCCACCGGTGGAGGCGGGGCAACTTTGGCGTGCGGCATGGCAAGATACCGCGTGCCTCGTGGTCGTCCTCGAGGCTCCGCTCGGTCGACAAGTCCTGGTTGCTGCAGCCTCGGGCGAAGAGCCTGGCGACGAGACTGCTGTTCTCGCTGCAACCGACACCGGCTTGTCACCGCTCGTGTGGGGTTCGGTCGCCGCGTCCATCAAGGTCTTCACGCTCGAGCACCGGCTTGCAGATCTGAGCGCCGGCTCCTTTGCTGCGGTCCAAGACGCTGTGCGGGGCGACAAACTCAACACTTGGGCGCACATCAGCAGCCCTCTTGACGACCGCTCGCTCGTGCGGGCGGATCTTTTGGACTCACTGGACTACCTCGCGAATGCGGAGTGGGTTCCCCGGACTTCTGGCGTTCCGCTCTCCGAGCAAACCGAGAAGGCGGGCCTAGGTGTGGCCGAGGTGGCCCGCACTCTCGAGATTCCTCCCGGCGACGCTCGGGCGCTCTTGCACGGAAAGCGCGCCCTTAAGGCAAACGAAGTTGGGACGCTGACTGAGCTCTTCGATGCAGTCCCCATGGAAGCCATCGCCTACGACGAAGAGCTCGTCGGCTTCATGGACCTACCCGAGTACAGGGAGCGCCTCGGAATGTGGGGAGCATCTCGGAGACTCACGAATCCGGTCTCTCTGCGGCGTAGCTTCGCCGACGAGCTCATGCCGATGGCTCCAAGGATGCGTTCGGGGTCCAAGCGAGACTGGCGCACGCTCATAGAAGAGGTGCTCGGTGCGCCTTGACGCGCACGCCCAAGCGCGTCGGCTTCTCGAAAGGCTTGACCAGGCGTTTCTTGCAGACCTCGCCGAGGACCCGTTCACGACGATCCCGGTCCTGTTCGAGGACGTCACGATCACGAAGCGACCACCAAGCCCACAGGGGCGCTGCGACATCGACGGCTCGTACCACCCCGGGCCACCACCGCGGATCACGCTCGCCGACGACGTGCCGCTGAGCCGCCAGCGATTCACGGCCCTTCACGAGCTGGGCCATCACCTCATATGGCACGACGTCGAGCTGAACGAGCTCTCGGTCGCTGACGCCGACCGTCCAGATGAGGCGATCTGCAACGAGGTCGCAGCGACCGTCCTTTTGCCCACAGAACTGGTTGACGAGTACCTGCAACCGGGCGCGTTCACCGCGCGCGACGTCGCCACTTTCTTTCAGGGGCGTGAGATCGCGTCCAGGGCGGCGTGCTGCGTCGCCGCGGTGAGGCGGCTTCACCACCACGGGTGCGTGATGTTGGGCAGCCTGGAGGGGACCGCCGACTTCATCGCACACCAGCTCGGCACCCCGTGGCGCATCGCCCGAGGCACGCCACAGGGAGAGGGCTCGCTGCTCGTCGCTGCAGCAAGAAATGGCCACGCCCGAGGCATTACCCGAGTGCGGTTCGCGAGCGGGAAGGTGAGCGGCGAGGTCCATGGCGACGCTTTCGACGCGGGCGACGGTTGGATCTTCATGGTCGTGGTCGCTGACCCCTACTCCCCGTGGGAGAAGGGGCTGCGGTTCGCCACCATCGAGGACAGGGCTCCGGTCGATGTCGTCGAGTGCCCGCGCTGCGACCACTCGTTCACCGCGTCGTGGGCACCGTGCCGCGAGTGCGGAGACGTCAAGTGCCCCCAGTGCCACAAGTGCGGCTGTGTCCAGCGTGCTCCTGAGCGCATGTGCGGGGGTTGCGGCCTGCTCAAAGCCGAGAACCTCTTCCGGGCTGGCGGCGACACCTGCGTCGATTGCTGCACATAAGCCCAGGGTTCGGGACACGGTCCGGACAGCGCCGGGGGTTGCGGCATTCCTTCTCGTGAAACAACCACCGAGTAAGGAAGGCCACCATGGACCTCTCCCAGCGGTTCTCCGCCGCCGACGACAACTTGAAGCTGGACCCCGACGAGCACAAACAGGCTGTCGAGGCCCACAACCACCTGGGCGACGTGCTCGTGGCGGCCGGGGTCGCCAAGCGCACTCGCCTCCAGGGCAGCTTCGCCAGAAAGACGATGCTCCCGCCCCTCCACGATGTGGACAAGGTCATCGAGCTTGTCGACGACTTGCGCGCAGAGCTCGAGGGCTCGTCGGTGGGGCCGCGCCGCGCGATGGACATCATCTGCAGCACTGTCAGGCCCGAGTTCCCGGGCGCGGGCTTCGAGGTGAAGAAGCACTCGCTCGGCATCACGCTCCCCGACGGTCAGTGCGACTTCGACGCGGTCCCTGCCTTCAACGACGAGGACGGCAGCGGCTGGATCAAGATCGCCGATACGACGGCGCTCTCGTGGAAGCCGTCGAACACCTACGCGCTCATCGACGCCGTCTCTGCCCGGAACCAGGCGTGCGACGGGCGGTTCGTCCGACAGGTGCGCATGGTCAAGCAGGTCGTGAGCGTTGCGGGCATCTCCGAGGCGCTGCCCGGACTCCACGTCGAGAGCTTCTGCTACGAGGCCATCACCGAGACCTTGGCCCACCCCGACGCGGTGGCGGTGGCGCTCACCAAGGCCACCGAGCTCCTCGACGCCTCGTACTTCGATCCCACGGGCGCCGACAGGATCTCCGACCGGCTGCAACCCCACCAGGTGGCATTGGCAAAGTCGGTGCTCGTGGTGAAAGCCGCCCGCGCCGTCCAGGCGCTCAGGCTCGCTGGCGACGGTGACGAGCAGGGAGCGGCGCTCATCTGGGCTGAGCTCTTGGGCGAGGTGTTCCCGTCGCCTGCCGACGAGGAGCGCGAGGCGCTCCGCCGTCTCCACGCAGCACCAATCCTCGTGCCCGCCGCGGCTGCGGTTGCCGCCACGCCGACGCGAGCATGGGGGCGATCTGTGTGAAGCCGGGGTCGTTCGAGGCGGTCCGTGCAGATCCGCGGGGGTTCTGCGAGTGGGCGGTAGACACGGCCAGGGTACGCGGAGCGTCCCTGGCCGTCGTCACCCACATCGCGGCTGTGACTGTCCTCGACGTCGACTTTGCGTCCCCGGGCGACCCAGCCCTCGCTGGCTATCCGGCTGAGAGCGCTCGGGTCTCCGTGTTCGCCAACGGTGTCGTCGTAGCTGTCCCACTCGGGCGCCCCGAGCGCACCTGGAAGCACCGCTACCCGTTCCAACCGTCTGCGGCGTGCAGCGGGGAGTGGGAGCTCGCGGTTGGAGCGCTCTGTCTGTGGTACCCCGGCGATCCGCCGCACTTGCGCTGGGACTGGTCGAACGGGCTCGACGACTTCGTGCGCATCCTCCAGCGGCACCTGTGGATGGAGGAGTACTGCCGTCGCAATGGCCGACCCTGGCCCGTCGAGGATGCCCCCCACGGCACTCCTTGCTTCGGCGCACACCCAATCCTCACGTCCGCGCTCAAGAGACCCGCGTGACGGTGTCCCCGATGCTCGCCACCGGTATCAGCGTCTGGACTTCGGTCGTCATCCCGATTGTCGTCGCGGCGGCCACCGCGGTGATCACGGCCTTGGTCACGATGGTCGTCACCCGCGCGAACGCCGCGGCCAATCTCCGAAGAGACCGCTACGCACAGGCTGTCCAGTCCTTGGTCGCATGGGTGGAGTTCCCCTACCGGGTCCGCCGGCGGACCGACGATTCGCCCGAGACCTTGAGCACCCTTGCCTCCCTAGGTCACGATCTCCAGGAGCGCCTCGCCTGCCACCAGGCATGGATCGGGACCGAGCATCCCGCGCTCGCGCGGACCTACGAACAGACCCGCTCCGCCATCAACGAGGTCGTCGGGCCTGCGGTGGCCGAGGCCTGGGACACCCCTCCTGTCACCAGCGCCGCGGGCATGAACCTCGGCACATGGGGAACTGCGCCAGCGGCGAAGGCACTGATCGCGGAGCTCCAGCGGGCCGTAGAAGTCCGATTTGGCGCCCGGCGAGTACTTTGGAGTTGGCACGCTTCGACGGACAACTTGGTTGTGTTGATCATGCCGCCTGACGGACGGCGTTGTGGTGGATGTGTGCTTCGTACTCAGCGGGGCTCATGTAGCCGAGCGAGCTGTGCAGTCGACG
>JAJYWG010000344.1 GCA_021791615.1 Actinomycetes bacterium | reverse complement strand
TGCGAGGGTGGAAGGAACCGAAGGGTTGGATGAGGTTGGCAAGATCGAAGGCGTCAGCTCGGTATCGCTGAACCGCCCGGCAGGTTCGAGGCTCGACTGGCGTCTCGGCAATCGAGACTACGTCTTCGCGGTTCTTGGTTCGGCGAGAGACCACCGCTCCCTTCTCGATACGATCCAGCAGATCAGCAAGGTCGCGCGCATCCGCTACTCCGGCTGATAGCGCCACCGCACGAGGCCTTCGCCTCAGCGTTTGAGGTAGCGGCACAAGAGGGTAAACGTGTCCATACAGGAATCAGTGACACACGGCCTTCTGACTGTGGCAAAGCACAATGCACTTCGGACGCGCCAAGGTGATGCGCGCGCACAGTGGTGTAGTGAGTGCTCAGCGTCTTGACGCTCACACCTCGCGGCAGGGAAAGCGCGCACCGCGTTCTTTTCCTTGATTTTCTTGGCACAACCTGCTTGCGAGGGTCCGACAGACGTGCCAGCCTTGCATCGCGAGTGACAGTCCGCCGCTTGCATGGGACAGTCGACGCAACGACTGTTCGTGGCGGATTTCGCGCCAAGAGCCACGAGGGCAATACTCCTGATGCAAATCATCTCGAGACGAGGGGGCGAGCAGGCACTCTCGACGTGTCCTGCCCACCCAACATCCAACAGGCGAGCATGCAAGGCCATTCTTGGTATCGCGCTGCCAGCACTCATGCTTGCTGTTCCTGGAGTCACACTCACGTCGCTCGCGCCCTCGCAGGGCGCTGGAACGTCGGGCTCCGCGCCGCGAGCACGCGCCCAGTCGGGATCTGTGGGAACCAGCCCGGCGACGACGATCGACTGGGCGCGAGGCACAGTGTTCGGCAGCGTGGGCAACGCCGGGGCCGATGCTGTTGCGGACTGCGCCGTGGCGGCTGTCGCGGACATCGAGCAGATAATGCAGGGGCGCACCACACCGATCGACCCGGCACCGTTCCTCGCCGCGTACGCCGCGCTCGCGCGCTCGGCCGGCGAGTCTCCCGGGCCCAGCGCAACGATCCCGCCCTGGCTCGTGCTCCGGGCGTGGCACGCGCCGGGGATCGCCGGCACACGGATAGCACCCGCCCTTCCCGTCGCCCCGGGACGCGCCAGGCTAGAGCAGGCCCTTGCCGGAGGCCCGCTCTACGCGGTCGTCGACCTTCCGCGCCCTGTCTCGGCAGCTCCAGTGTGGGTGGGCACGGACGACGTTGCGATAAGGAGCTGGACGACCACCTCGGCACCGTCGGGATACCTGGGCAGTGGGGTCCATGTAGTAGCGGTTGTCGGCTACGACGCACGTTATGTCGAGGTCGTGACCTGGGGATACGTACAACCCATCTCGTGGTCGCTCTGGGCACGGCTGGCCACCCAGGTCTGGGCCATCACGCCTCAGGCGGGACCCTGAGGACGGCCGGCCGCCGCACTGATTCGCCGGCGACGAATCGCGGTCAGCGCCGCTCAGGCACCGCCTCGTACCCGCGACGCCTCATAGCGGGCAATGACCGAGCGGGGGCCGAAGGCCGCGACATACGCGGCGAAGGATCGTGGAGCAGACCTCGGACTCAGCTGCAGGATGTGGTTGTCGCCAGCGTCGTACCACGACTCGTACGCGACGACGTGGTGCGCGACGAACTGCCCGATACCGCTGACATAGGCGCCGTCGTCCCCGTGTGTGCTGAGCGTGCCCCACTCGGGGATGCTGAGCGGCTTGCCGTGCTCGCGGGCGAACCGGTAGACGGCGTCGAGACCGAGCGGCTCGTTCGCGAGCGACGGCCAGCGCCTCAACGAGCCGACGGGAGGAAGCCGCATCGAGGCCTCGTCGTAGGCATCGATGCCGACGATGTCGACCGAGGCGTTCCCCGGATAGTACGCCGCGAGCGGCAGGTCCTCGTAGTTGGCATTGACGTTCCAATCGAAGAGGAAATGCGCCCCGGGCACCGCCCGCATCGTGCGGACGATCTGGGTAAAGTACAGGGCCCAGTCGTGCCACTGCGACGGCTTGGTGCCTATCCAGTCGACCTCCCATGGGCCGTTCATCTCCGGCCCGAGGCGTATCACGGAATAGCCGAGACCAGCGGCGACGAGGTTCTCCGCGAGGTGCTCGGCGTAGATGTCGAAACGCCCCCTTGCGCCGAGGAGGCGCCAGTTGGCCGTGGCCGCGACGTCGTCCGGCACCAGGTTCTCGGCAATGACCAGAGTGTGCCGGTTCGGGTCGGCTGCAACCCATTTCACATAGCCGTAGCGGGGGTTGGTGATCCACGGGTCCTGCCACTGCGCCCAATTCGGGTCCTCGGTGCTGAATACCTCGAGGCAGTCATAGGTGATCCCGGTGGCCCTCTCGACCTGCACGAGCTGGCGGCCGTACGAGGCGTAGATGCAGGTCGTCTTCGAGTTCCCGGCCTGCACGAGCCCAACCGGCCGAGCAGTCCGGGAGGTCGGAGCCGCCCCGGCAGGCCCCGCCAGCGCGGCGGGGCCGACGGCCAGACCCCCTACGACAGCCAGCGCCGCGATGCGCCCAGCGCGCGTGACGCCCCGCCGCGGGAGCCGGAGCACTACGTGAAGTGCAGCGCTCAACCGGCGCGACCCACCTGCGACGTCGCCCGCGCTGCCCATCCGGCCACTCCCTGCACGTCGGGATGATACCCGGCGCCCCTTGCGCCGTCGCGATCCGAACGGTCGCGCCATGACGCGCCGCGACGCCCCGCGCACCTCACGGCGGCAGAGCTGCCGCCGTTGTCTCCCTGTGGCCGAGGGTCGGTATCGTATGGTCATCGGCGACGTCGACCCGCACGGCAACCCGCCCACGCGATTGCGGGGAGCCGGATCTGGCGGCAAGGACGGAGAGTGAGCCGAGACGTGCCGCAAGAGCTGCCGGCCGTCCCGGCGGCCGAGCACCGCGGGCCAGGCCGAGCCGGGCTGTTGCGGATCCTCTCGGGCCTCGGCTGGAACACAGGAGGGCAGATCGCGTCGGTCGCGCTCAATCTTGTGCTCACGCCATTCCTACTGCTTCGCCTCGGCGTCAACCAGTACGGTCTGTATGCCCTCCTGAGCTCGTTCCGCGGCCTGCTGTCGAATCTCGACGGTGGCTTCGGTCCGACGTCCTCGCGCTTTTTCGCCGTCTATGCAGGAGCAGACGATCGCAGGTCGACGGCCGGGCTCGTCCTGACTATCTCGGCGATTCTCACAGCCATCGTGGGGACGTTAGCCGGGATCGTCGCGCTCCTCGCTCCGCAGATCACGGAGCTGCTCCACTCCTCGAGCTCGCTTCACCACGAGGCCGCCGGGCTGCTGCGGGCCTTCATGCCGCTCCTCCTCGCGGCGACCCTCCGGGGATCCTTCCAGCGCATCCTGAGGTCCCACCATCGCTGGGCGTACATCAACATCTCGGCGACCGTCTCGACCGTGACCTACGTGGCATTCGCGATGCTGCTGGTGGGGGAGGGGCACGGCCTCGTCGGCCTCGTGTGGGCGAGCGTTGCCCAGGAGCTGGTCCTCGACATCGCTTTCGTCGTCGCGGCCACGCGCTACTTCTCCTGGCGCGACTGCCGGCTCTTACCGCATGACGTCACACGCGAGATTGCCCGTTACGCAAGCCGGGTCCAGCTGGCGGCTGTCGCGAGCTCGTTCAACTTCGAGATAGACTCCCTGCTCGTCGGGCTGATCTTCCCGGTCCGCTATGTTGCGTACTACAGCATCGGCTCGAACTTCGCGAGCCAGCTGGTCAGCCTGCCGTTGAACGCGGTGAGCCCGGTCGCGGTCACGTTGTCGAGGACCTTCGGCCGCTCGGGCCTGCGGTCAACCCTGCTCGAGTTCACCGAGCTGCAACGGCTATGGGTACGCGTGGTCGCGCCCTATGCCCTGATCGGCGCAGTCTGTGGCTACTTCGGGATCCTCCGGTGGCTCGGACCACAGGAGCGTCTCGCCGGTGCCGTCGCTGTCATCCTCCTCGGTGGCCAGGTGCTGAACCTGCTGAGCCAGGTGATGGCCGAGCTCGGCAAAGCCGTCAACAGGCCAGGCCTCGAGTCGCGCTATCTCGGCGTCGGCGTCGTCATAAACGTCGTGCTCACCATACCGCTCGCGTTCACCGTCGGGATGCTGGGCGTGCCGATCGGCACCGCAATCGGACAGCTGGTAAGCGCCCTGTACTTCCTGCACATTGCCAAGCGCGAAATCGATCGAGGGCTTCGCAGCTTTCTTGCCGACATCCCAGTGCTGGCGACGGTGACCGCCACGGCATGTGCCGCCGCGCTCGTCCTGCCCGCCTATGCCGTCGCCCCACGGGGCGCGTTCGGACTCCTGCTCTGCGGCGTCCCGGCGGCCGTCGCCCTCGTCATCCACGCGACGCTCGTCGGAGGCCTGAAGAGGACTGCGCGCATCGTCACGGCCGGGGCCAGCTTGGCGGCTCCAGCGAGCGGGGAACCGGCACCACGTGACGGCTTGGACTAGCCCGCGGCAGCAGTACTTGGCGCTCTACGCCCTGTTGGCATCATAGTCAGGTTGTGTCACACATAGCCCAGGCGACACCCTGACGCGCTAGTTCCAGATCTCCGGCACTCACCGAGGATCCTTCACCCTCCCGGCCGTACCACTTCTCCGGCAAGCTACCACCTTCCTGGCAGCGGAGGTGTGCCTTCCGCGGCATCTTTCTGCGCACTCGCTGTGGCGACGTGACGCCTTTCCAGGTGCGACGCGCTGTGGTCGACGGTCCCCTTCATGTGCTAAAGAGTCACTGCTCGCGGTTCGTTAGCGACGTATGGTGGTGATCCCTGCGTGGGCATGGTGCGAGTGAGGCGGTCTGATCGACACGGCGTCGGAAGGCGCGGCACACTGGCCCGCGCAGTCGGTATCAGCGCGCTGCTGCTCGTCCCTGCCACCATGACGACGAGCACCGGCGCCTCGAGCGGCGCCGGGCCGAACACCGGCATCCTGGGAGCGACCGAGGCGTTTGCGCAGGTCATCACCACGCTGCAAAGCCGCGTCGTCGGCGCATCCACCTCGGCGTTCAGCTTGCTGACCGGGGAAGCCGGTGTCCCTGGGTCGGGCGCTCGGCAGCTCCACGAGAGCACGACGACCATAGCCCCTCCGGCTGTGCCGGGGTCGACGACCCCAGCCGGTCCCGGGCCGGCGACCGCGGGAGCCACCCCGACAGTAAGTGTCCCGTCGGCTCCAACATTGGGGAGCACCACGCCTACCACGGCCGTGCCATCGACGACCATCACGCCCACGACCACGGTCGCAACCACACAGCCGCCGAGCACAACCTCGACCACCACCACCACCACCACGACCTCGGAGCCTCAGCAGTCCGGCGTGAACGGCGGAACCGTCGGAGCGGGCGGCACCCAAGCAGTCTGCATCGAGCTCGCCAACCCCGGAGGCGTCATCAGTGACGCGCAACTCCAGGCGATCACCGCCGTCACCGGGGTGAACTACCAGTGCGTGGAGACCTTTGCCAATCCCGCGCCCCAGTGGACGGACTGGGAGGATCCGTGGCCCTTCCGGATCACCTCCGACGGCTGGGACGCATGGCTCGCGGAGAGTCCCGCCCACCAGGTTGTGCTCGGAGAAGACCTCATCCCCTCCGCTCTCACGAACAACAATGACCCCCTCACCTGGGAACAGCCTTGCGATGCGGGCGCGTACAACCAGTACGCGACGCAGCTTGCAGAGAACCTAGTCGCCGCCGGCGCGGGCAACACCGTGATCCGCCTAGGTCTCGAGGCGAACGGTGGGTGGGAGATCGACTACGTCGGGCAGACCGCGCAGGAGCAGCACGACTGGGCCATGTGCTACGACCAGGAAGTCACCGCCATGCGGGCTGTCGCCGGCGCGCACTTCCTGTTTGTCTGGAACCCGAACACCTGCACAAACGACCTCGGACTCGCCAACTGGTACCCAGGGAACGACTACGTCGACATCATCGGCGCCGACGCCTACGACCTCGACTGCAACACGAACGAAACCGTCGCGCAGGAGGGCTGGCCGAACTACTACATCGACTCGAACGCCCAGAACGATGCCAGCCTCTCGGCAATCTCTGCATTCGCCGCAGCCCAGAACAAGCCCTTTGCCATCCCCGAGTGGGGCGAGGTCACCGGCTACACCGACGACCCTGCCTACGTGCGAGGCATCGCGTCGCTCGCTCATAGCAGCGACTTCAGCTTCCAGAGCTACTTCGACTGTGGCTGTGACAACATCGTTCAGCTGGGGAGCTCCGAGCCTCAGTCGACCACGGCATACGTCGCCGCGTTCGGATAGCCATTCCGATGCTCACCTCGGCATTCAGCCCGCGCTTCCGGGCGCGGGACCTGGCAGCCCGCGGCTCACCGGCGCAAGCTGTGATGGTAGGGTCGCACGGTGATCGACTTCGCGGTGATCATACCGACTCGAAATCGACCCCAATTCGTCGGTGCGGCTGTCGACAGCGTGCTTCGCCAGACTCATCCCGCGCGTGAGATCGTCGTCGTCCGCGACGGACCGCAAGCGGTCGTTCCTGGTTCCCTCCCAAACGACCTCATCCGGGTACTGGACCGGCCGCCTGAGGGAGTTGCTGCCGCACGCAACGCAGGTGTCGCGGCAACGAGCGCCGAGTGGCTGTGTTTCCTCGACGACGACGACCTCTGGCACCCCGAACGCCTGTCGGCGATCTCTGACCACATCGAGTCGCGTCCAGGTTGTGCCGCGGCACACGCAGGCTGGTGGAGCTTCTCCGCGGCGCGGGCGGCGTCCATCGATCTCGTCGCGACCTCGCTCGACGAGTGTCTCGAGCAGGCGGCACATGTCACGCCGGTCTCCCGCATGGCGTATCTCGAGATCACGGGTCGGAGCTTCGACCTCCTTCTCGAAAGGAACAGAACGGCGATCAGCACCGTGACCGTCCGACGAGACGTCTTCGAACGCGCGGGCGGCTTTCCCCGCGGCTATACGTGCGCAGAAGACTGGGTGATGGCGATCAACGTCGCGCGCTACACCGAGTGGGACTACTGCGAGCGCCGCCTCTCCTTCATCAGGAAGCACCCTGGCAACAACACGACGGTCAACCCGACCAATGACCTCGTGACCATTCAGGCGATTCGAGAGGTCTGGCGCGACCGCACGCGCCCCTCTCCTCCGCACCGCCAGCTCACAGCCTACGCGCAGAGCTACCGTGACCTCTTGCACCGGGCGGTATGGCAAGCCCTCGCTCGTGGAGACCTGCGCATCGCATTGGCCGCCTACGTGGCGGCGCGAGACCTCCTCCCGCGTCAACGAGACCGGGCCATCGCCTTGATCCCGCCGCCGGTCATGCGTCCGTTGGTGCGCTCGAGAGCACGCCGCGCGCAGCGGAGCCGCTAGCCTCGAGTCACGTCTTCCATCACAACAACGCACCGCACGTGAGCATTTCTGTTATCATCCCGACGAAGGACCGTCTCCGCTCCCTCCGCCGCGTCCTCCCGACCTACCTCTCCCAGCCCGAAACGGACGAGGTCATCGTGGTCGTGGACGGATCGCGGGATGGCACCGTCGAGTACCTGCGAGAGGCGGCGAGAGGGGACCCGAGGATCCGGGTCATGGACAATGGCCGCAATCGAGGCATCCCCTATTCCAAGAACAGGGGAATAGACGCAGCGCGGTCCGACTTCGTCTTCATTGGGGAGGACGACGTCGAGCTCACCGACCACTTCTTCCGCACGCTCCTCGAGCACCGCAACGCGACGGGCGCCGATGTGATCTGCGGACGCAACATCTGGCGTTACGAGAGAGAGTCCGCGGAGGGGGCGATCCAGCGCGCCGACCAGATCACCGGACCCGCCGTCAACCTCCGGACGATGGCCATCGACACGAGCGTCCGGCTCGACCGGGACACGGAGCAGCTCCTGCTCGCCAATCCGATGCTTGCGCCAACGGAGATCTTCCTGCGCGTGCGCTACGACGAGCGCTACAGGGTGAACGCCTGGCGCGAGGAGAGCGACTTCCAGATCACGGCCCAGGAGCTCGGCTACAGGCTAGTGTCCTGCCCGCATGCCATCTGCTTCAACTATATGCTTGAGAACGACCGAGGAGGCGTGTACGCGCGCATCGGGTGGGGACGACTGTACTGGGTTGCAGTGAACAACTGGCGATTCATCCGCAAGCATCCTGAGTTCATCGCCGAGCACTTTGCCGTCGGCAATCCTGCCGTCTTCGAGGTACTGACCACGATGCGTACCTTCCGCGACGAGATGCTGGTCCCTAGGCTCGTGCAGTTGAAGAGAGCAATGCCGGGCCGCACGCGACGCAACGGGGACCGTACGCGACCATGAGCGCCGTCGTCCGCGTGCTCGTGACCCCGCGCGACGACAACCCCTACCAAGAGCTCCTGTACCGCCACATGCCGCGCGATCGGGTCGTCGTGGCCTATCTCGACGGCCCGACCGGCTCTCAGTCGCTGAATTTGCTGCTCGCGCCACTTGTGCTCTGCTGGTACCGCCTCATCGGCTACCGGGTCCTGCATATCCACTGGCTGTTCAAATTCAGCCTTCCGTGGGCACGCGGCGTGCCAGCGGCCCGGATCGTCATGCAGTGGTGGTTCCACCTCTACCTGGACGTGGCCCATGCGCTCGGGTACCGCATCCTCTGGACAGCCCACGACGTCGTATCACACGAGCGAGTGTTCCACGACGACGATCGAGCACTC